>NZ_JZRI01000029.1:0-10961 GCF_000952175.1 Pseudomonas sp. ES3-33
AGATGTGTATAAGAGACAGGACCGAGAAGTTGCGCCCCGGCTGGGTCAGGCGGTCGAGGTTGGCAGGCTGGGTCACGGAGGCTTCGCCCACGCTGTCGTAGCCGCGCACGTCATCCCACTGCCAGTACTTCTTGTTGGTCAGGTTGTACAGGCCGGCGTTGACGGTGACATCGTCGGTCACCTTGTAGAAACCGGCGAGGTCGAGCACGCCATAACCCGGGGTCTTGAACTGGGTGCTGGTGCCATCAGGCGTATTGAAGTTGGTGCTGTCGACCCGGTCCTTGCGTTTGACCAGGGTCCAGCTGAGCAGTGCGCCGTATTTGTCCTGGTCATAACCGAGGCCGAATACGCCGGTCAGCGGGTTGATGCTGTTCAGCGGTTCGCCGCTGTCATCGTTGCGACCGTACAGGTAAGACAACGAACCCTGGGTGTAGAGGCCATCGGGCGCGCCGAATGTGTCCAGGTTCAGGCGACCCTTGAGTTCCACTCCCTTGATGGTGGCATGCTTGATGTTGTTGCTCTGGAAGGTGAGTTCGTCGTAACCCGGGGTAATGGCGTTCTCGTTGATGAAGTCGCGGTACTTGTTATGGAACACCGCGACCTCGAAGTTGCCGGCTTCAAACTGGCCACGCAGGCCGGTTTCGTAGCTCTTGCTCTTTTCCGGTTCGAGGTTGGGATTGGGCGCGACCTGATAACCGCCGGAGGTATTTTCGAAGCGGCCGTACAGGGCCTTGGCACTCGGTGTGCGGAAGCCTTCGGCGTACTGGCCGTACCAGGTGTAGTGGTCGTTGAACTGGTAAGTGGTGCCAAACTTCGGCGACAGGCGATGCCAGGTCTTGGTGCTGTCATTCACCTCGCCATTGCCGCTCTGATCGGCGGTGGCCAGGAATCGCTCGGTCAGCTGCGGCTTGAGCTGGGTGTAGTCGTAGCGCAGGCCGGGTACGAAGGTCCAGTTGTTCCAGCTGATCTGATCCTGGGCAAACAGGCTGTAGGTGTTGATGGTCGGGTCCGGGAAATCGCTGGCCGGGGTCAGGGTGTCGGCGGCGCTCGGCGCTCCGATCACCCGGCAGGCGCCGGCCACGCTCAGACAGGTGCCGTCACCGGTGCGCAGGCCGGTGACCTTGTCCTGCTTGAGGGTGGTGCCGTAGGTGACGAGGTGATCGGTTGCGGCGACGGCAAATGCCTTGTCGGCCTGGGCATCGAACACCCACTGGCGATCCTTGTAGGTGGTGTTGCGATTACGCAGCACGGTGCGCGACGGCGCGTAGATTTCCTGGGTGCTCTGATCGGTCTTGGCGATCTGGTAGTTCAGGGTCCACTTGATGTTGTCCGCCAGCGCGCTGTCGAGGCCGAAGCGGTGCTCAAGGCCAAAGCGCTCGCGGGTAATGGTTTCGTTGCCACTGCGCGCTTTATAAAAACCAAAACCGCGCCCCGCGTTGAACGGTCCGCCCACCGCACTCAGCTGGTTGGTGTCACGGTCGTCCTTATAGTGCTCGTAAGTCAGGCCGAATCGCCCGTCCTCGGCATAGTCCCAGCCCAGCTTGGCGAGGATGTTGGTAGTACGCACGTCTTCCGGGTTGGCTTCGGTGCGATTGAGCCCGGTGCCGCCGGTCTCGCCATAGGACTCGGTTTCATGCCCGTTGCGCTGGCTCAGGTGCAGCAAGCCATCAAAGTCGCCAGCGCGCCCGGCGACGGTGCCGGAGGTCAGCCAGCTCTCGTCGGCCGAGCTGTAGCCGGTCTTCAGGCGAGCGCCGACATCCTGGCCGGGTTTGATGATGTCGTCCGGGTCGAGGGTGTAGTAGCTGACTGCGCCACCGATGGCGTTGCTGCCATACAGCACCGAGGCCGGGCCGCGGAGGATCTCCACGCGCTTGACGATTTCCGGGTCGACGTAGTTGCGATTGGTCTGGGCGTAGGGGCCGTTAAAGAAACCGTCGGGCACTTGTACACCGTCGACCTGGGTCAGCACCCGGTCGCCATCGATGCCGCGGATGTTGTAGCCGGTGATGCCGGAGCGCTGTCCTGTGCCACCTACGGATACGCCTGGCTCGTAGCGCACCAGGTCCTTGATGGAGTTGATGTTGTTGCGGTCGAGTTCTTCACGGGTGTGCACCGTGACCGTGCTCGGTACGCTGCTCACGTCCTGTTCCTGGCGGGTCGCGCTGATGGTCACCTGCTGCAGGTTCAGCGCGCCGGTGTTGTTGCGCAACGCCAGGACGATGTTGTTGTTGCCCAGTTTGCGATAGCTCAGGTTGGTCCCCACCAACAGGCGATCGAGGGCGGTTTCCGGCCGCAGGGAGCCGCGCACGCCGGGCGAGGCCACCCCCTGCGCCAGCTCGGCGGAAAACCCGACCTGCCAGCCCGTCACAGCGGTAAACGCATTCAGCGCCGACACCAGGGATTGCTGGGGAATGGCGAAAGCGTAGTCACCGATGTTGCGGGTCTGTTGGCCGTCTGCGGTGGCGGCCAGCAATGGCGCGCTGCCGGCCATCAGAATGGCGGCGGTCAGCAGCGACAGCACGCGCGAAGGGGTAGAGGACTGGCGGGTAAGGCGAGAGGACATCGATAGCGCTCCGTGTCGCACGAATCTTTATAGGTGCTGATTGGCATTTGTGGATGCGAATCAATTGCATTGGCTATAACGAGACGAAAGAGCTTCAGCTATCGAGTAAAAATAATTCTCATTTAGTTCAAAATCACCAGCGCCGGGAATTCCCTGAGTTGCGCCGAAGTGATGTGGGCCAGCGAGCGCACCACGTCCAGCGGCTGGTCGAGGCGATAATTGCCGGTCACGTTGATGTCCGCCAATTGCTCGTTGTTGTTGATGATCCAGCCAGGGTAATAGCGACGCAGTTCCGCCAGCACCTGGCTCATCGGGCAATTCTCGAACACCAGGCGGCCCTGGACCCATGCCAGTTCGGTGGCGGCGTCGAGTTTGGCCGGGCGGTCAAAACCGTTGGGGCCGATGCGAATACTTTCCCCGGCCGAAAGGCGCACCCTTGCATCGTCGCGCGTGGCGCGCAGGTCGACATCCCCGCGCTGCACCTGAACCTGCGCCACGCCGTCCAGATAACGCACGGCAAAGGCGGTATCGCGCACGCTGGCCTTCACCGGGCCGGCATCGATTTCCAGCGCCTGGCCACGATTGCCCGCCACTTCAAAAAACGCTTCACCCTGATACAGGCGGGCAATGCGCTGCCGATCATTGATGGTGCTGGAAAACGCCGAGTTGGTATTGAGCAGGACTTTTGAACCGTCCTCCAGTTGCAGGCGCTGGCGTTCCCCGACGACGGTCAGGTGATCGGCCTGCAGGCGTATGGGCAGATTGCTGAAGCTGAACAGGCCGAGGATCAGCACGGCGGCGGTTGCCAGGGGTTTCCAGTGCGGACGCAGGCGCGACAGCACCGTTACCTTTGGCGGCCGGGCCGCCAGTGTCTGCGCGCTCAGCATCACTTGCGGGCCATCCCATATCGCCTGCGCCTCGGCAAACGCCTGGGCATTCAACGGGTCGGCGGCGAGCCAGGCCTGAAATGCCTGAGACTGGTCCTCGCTCGGACTGCCCAGCACGATGAGCCAGTCCAGGGCCTGGTCCATCGCGTTGGCGCGGTCCTGCGCCGGGGAGGGCGGAGGCGAGCGGCGGGTGTGCGTCACGGGTTTTCCTCGGCAGTGTCTGTGCACTGCTGTTTTTTTAGTGGAGCGTGAAAAGACGCAAGGGTAGCAAAGCCTCGCGAATTCAGTCGCCGTTCAGGCGTTCAGCGACCCCGATGCAGATCGCCATGATCAGCTTCAGTTCCTTTTGCACGGTGCTCATCGAGACGTCCAGTTGCTCGGCAATTTCCAGGTAACTGTGGCCGTGCAGGCGACTGAGGATGAAGATCTGCTGTTGGCGCGAGCTGAGTTGATTGAGACTCACGTTCAGGCGCTCCAGCAATTGTTCGGCATGGGCGGCATCCTCGGCGCTGCTGACCGGCGCGGCGACACTTTCGACCACCTCCGGTGGCACGTCATCGACCAGGGTGCGCGACTGGACGCGCCGCGCGCGCAGGTGGTCAAGCGCGAGGTTGCGGGCAGTCTGGAACACAAAGGGTTCAAGGTGATCGATGGCCCGTTCACTGAGCGCACGCGTCACTCGCAGGTAGGTTTCCTGCAGGAGGTCTTCGGCGGTGCTGTGATTGTTGACCATCCGCTCCAGCGTGCGCAGCAGGGAAATCCGCTGGGCGATGAAGACATGATTGAAGCGCGATTGACTCACGGGAGGACCTGATCCATTTCGAGCGAATGATAATGCTTATCATCTACTGTCATGGTCAAGCGCTTAATCGTGAAAATCTGCGTAGGAGCTGCCGCAGGCTGCGATCTTTTGATTTTGCTGTCAAAAGATCGCAGCCTGCGGCAGCTCCTACGGGAATTCGTGGTGAGTGGCCGATTTACTCGGCGTTACACAGCGCCAGGCAGTTATCCAGCATGCGGTTGGAGAAGCCCCATTCGTTGTCGTACCAGGCCAGCACCTTCAGCAGCTTGCCGCTGGATTTGGTGTGGTTGGCGTCAAAGATCGACGACAGCGGGTTGTGATTGAAGTCACTGGAGACCAGCGGCAAGGTGTTATAGCCGAGGATCTTCGAATGCTGGCTGGCTTCCTTGAGCAGCGCGTTCACTTCATCAGCCGAGGCTTCGCGTTTCAATTGCACGGTCAGGTCGACCAGCGACACATTGATCACCGGCACCCGTACCGCCATACCCGTCAGCTTGCCCGCCAGTTCCGGCAACACCAGCCCGACCGCTTCAGCCGCCCCGGTTTTGCTCGGGATCATGTTCTGGGTCGCCGAGCGGGCGCGGTACGGGTCGGTGTGGTAGACGTCGGTCAGGTTCTGGTCGTTGGTGTAGGCGTGAATGGTGGTCATCAGGCCACTTTCGATACCGAGCTCGCGGTGCAGCACTTGCGCAACGGGGGCCAGGCAGTTGGTGGTGCACGAAGCGTTGGAAATGATCTGGTGCGACTGGCGCAGAATGTCGTGGTTGACGCCATACACCACGGTGGCGTCGGCGCCTTTGGCCGGGGCCGAGATGATGACTTTGCGCGCACCGGCAGTAATATGCGCGGCGGCCTTGGCCCGGTCGGTGAACAGCCCGGTGCATTCGAACACCACGTCGATTTTTTCCGCAGCCCAAGGCAGTTCTGCCGGATTGCGAATCGCGCTGACGGCAATGCGGTCGCCGTTGACGGTCAGGCTTTCCTGATCGTGCTGCACATCGGCGTCGAACGTGCCGTGAACGGTGTCGTATTTGAGCAGATGAGCGTTGATCGAACTGTCGCCCAGGTCATTGATGGCAACGATCTGCAGGTCCTGGCGATAACCTTGGGTATACAGTGCGCGCAGGACGTTGCGGCCGATACGGCCAAAACCATTTATTGCAATTCGAAGAGTCATTTAACTGGGCCGCCGTCGTTTTGTTGTTGGAATTACAAGATTATTCGCATAAAAATAGAAAACAAGCCTTTTTAGTGGCAATATTTTGTTCAATCTACAACGAGTGACCTGAATCAACTGGTCCGACCGATCAAGAAAACCGTCTGTCATCCCAATCACAGCGGTGCTTGTTCAGCATAGACAATCAGGTCGCCACATCCGTTAGCCTGGAGTTCTAAACATGCATCCCCGCGTCCTTGAGGTCACCGAACGGCTTATCGCCCGCAGCCGCGCAACCCGCGAGGCTTACCTTGCGCTCATTCGCGGTGCTGCCAGCGACGGTCCGATGCGCGGCAAGCTGCAGTGCGCCAACTTCGCCCATGGCGTGGCGGGTTGCGGCACTGAAGACAAGCACAGCCTGCGGATGATGAACTCCGCCAACATCGCAATTGTTTCGTCATATAACGACATGCTCTCGGCGCATCAGCCGTACGAAGTCTTCCCTGAACAGATCAAGAAGGCGCTGCGCGAGATCGGGTCGGTCGGCCAGTTCGCCGGCGGCACCCCGGCCATGTGCGATGGCGTGACCCAGGGCGAGCCCGGCATGGAACTGAGCCTGCCGAGCCGCGAAGTGATCGCGCTATCGACCGCCGTGGCCCTGTCCCACAACATGTTCGACGGCGCATTGATGCTGGGCATCTGCGACAAGATCGTGCCGGGCCTGATGATGGGGGCGCTGCGCTTCGGTCATCTGCCGACCATCTTTGTCCCCGGCGGGCCGATGGTCTCGGGTATTTCCAACAAGCAGAAAGCCGATGTGCGCCAGCGCTATGCCGAAGGCAAGGCCAGCCGCGAAGAGCTGCTGGAATCGGAAATGAAGTCCTACCACAGCCCGGGTACGTGCACCTTCTACGGCACCGCCAACACCAACCAGTTGTTGATGGAAGTGATGGGCCTGCACTTGCCGGGTGCTTCCTTCGTCAACCCGAATACGCCGTTGCGCGAAGCCTTGACCCGCGAAGCGGCACATCAGGTGACCCGCCTGACCAAGCAGAATGGCGACTTCATGCCCATCGGCGAAATCGTCGACGAGCGTTCGCTGGTCAACTCGATCGTGGCGCTGCATGCCACCGGCGGCTCGACCAACCACACCCTGCACATGCCAGCGATCGCGATGGCGGCCGGTATCCAGCTGACCTGGCAGGACATGGCCGACCTCTCCGAGGTGGTGCCAACCCTGAGCCACGTGTACCCCAACGGCAAAGCCGATATCAACCACTTCCAGGCGGCGGGCGGCATGTCGTTCCTGATCCGCGAACTGTTGGCGGCCGGGTTGCTCCATGAAAACGTCAACACCGTGCTGGGTCATGGCCTGAGCCGCTACACCCTGGAGCCTTTCCTGGATAACGGCGAGCTGGTGTGGCGCGAAGGCCCGACCGACAGTCTCGACGAGAGCATCCTGCGTCCGGTGGCCCGGGCGTTTTCCCCCGAGGGCGGCCTGCGCGTGATGGAAGGCAACCTCGGGCGCGGCGTGATGAAAGTCTCGGCAGTGGCGTTGGAGAACCAGATAGTCGAGGCGCCAGCGATGGTGTTCCAGGACCAGCAGGACCTGGCCGATGCGTTCAAGGCCGGTCTGCTGGAGAAGGATTTCGTTGCCGTGATGCGCTTCCAGGGCCCGCGTTCCAACGGCATGCCGGAACTGCACAAGATGACGCCGTTCCTTGGCGTGTTGCAGGACCGTGGCTTCAAAGTGGCGCTGGTGACCGACGGGCGCATGTCCGGCGCCTCGGGGAAAATCCCGGCGGCCATTCACGTCAGCCCTGAAGCTTATGTCGGCGGCGCTTTGGCCCGGGTGCAAGAGGGCGATATCATCCGCGTCGATGGCGTCAAAGGCACCCTGGAGCTTAAGGTGGACGCCGACGAATTTGCAGCGCGCGAACCTGCCAAGGGCCTGTTGGGCAATAACATCGGCAGCGGTCGCGAACTGTTTGGTTTCATGCGCATGGCCTTCAGCTCGGCGGAGCAGGGCGCCAGCGCCTTCACTTCTGCCCTGGAGACGCTTAATTGAAACTGGCTTTGGTCGGTGACATCGGTGGCACCAACGCACGGTTTGCGTTGTGGAAAGACCAGCAACTGGAAGCCATCCAGGTGCTGGCGACGGCCGATCACGCCAGTCCGGAGGAGGCCATTGCCCTCTACCTGAGCGGGCTCGACCTGGCGCCGGGCTCCATCGGCTCGGTGTGCCTGTCGGTGGCTGGCCCGGTGAGCGGCGACGAATTCAAGTTCACCAACAATCACTGGCGACTCAGTCGCAAGGCGTTCTGCCAGATCCTGCAGGTGGATGAGCTGCTGCTGGTCAATGATTTCTCAGCCATGGCGCTGGGCATGACCCGTTTGCAGCCGGACGAGTTTCGTGTGGTGTGCCCAGGCACGCCGGAGCCGTTGCGCCCGGCGGTGGTCATCGGTCCGGGCACCGGCCTGGGAGTCGGCACCTTGCTTGACCTGGGCGCCGGGCGTTTTGCCGCCTTGCCCGGGGAGGGCGGTCACGTCGATCTGCCCCTGAGCAGCCTGCGGGAAACCCAGCTGTGGCAGCATATTTTTAATGAGATCGGGCATGTCAGCGCCGAGACGGCGTTGAGTGGCGGTGGCTTGCCGCGGGTGTACCGGGCAATTTGTGCGGTGGACGGGCACGAAGCGGTGCTCGATACCCCGGAGTCGATCACAGCCGCCGGCCTGGCCGGCGACCCGATTGCGCTGGAAGTGCTGGAGCAATTCTGCTGCTGGCTCGGCCGTGTGGCGGGCAACAACGTGCTCACCACTGGCGCACGGGGCGGCGTGTACATCGTCGGCGGGGTGATTCCGCGCTTTGCCGATTTCTTCATTGAAAGCGGGTTTGCCCGGTGTTTTGCCGACAAGGGGTGCATGAGCGATTACTTCAAGGGCATCCCGGTGTGGCTGGTGACGGCGCCGTATTCCGGGCTGATGGGTGCGGGTGTGGCGCTGGACCAGGCCTGAAACCGCGTTGCCTCCATCGCGGGCAAGCCACGCTCCCACAGGATTACCTGCATCTGAAAATGTGCGCATGACCTTGTGGGAGCGGGCTTGCCCGCGATGGGGTCCGAACAGGCAATAAATTTCTGAGGTTCATCAGGCATAATCCGCCCAACTCAAACAACAAGGACGCCGCCCCGTGAGCTCAGTCAACAAGTCGATTTTGTTGGTCGATGACGATCAGGAAATACGCGAGTTGCTGGATACCTACCTGACCCGCGCGGGTTTCCAGGTGCGTACCACACCGGACGGCGCCGGCTTCCGGCAGGCCATGAACGAGGCGCCGAGCGACCTGGTGATCCTCGACGTGATGCTGCCCGATGAAGACGGCTTCAGCCTGTGCCGCTGGATTCGCCAGCATCCGCGGCAGGCCCAGGTGCCCATCATCATGCTCACCGCCAGCTCCGATGAAGCTGACCGCGTCATCGGCCTGGAGCTCGGTGCCGACGATTACCTCGGCAAACCCTTCAGTCCCCGGGAACTGCAGGCGCGGATCAAGGCGCTGCTGCGGCGCGCACAATTTGCTCAGGAACGCTCCGGCGGTGAGGTGCTGGCCTTCGATGACTGGCGCCTGGACATGGTCAGCCACCGGCTGTTCCACACCGACGGCGAGGAAGTCATTCTCTCCGGCGCCGATTTCGCCTTGCTCAAACTGTTTCTCGATCACCCCCAGGAAATCCTCGACCGCGACACCATCGGCAACGCCACCCGTGGCCGCGACCTGATGCCCCTGGATCGTATCGTCGACATGGCGGTCAGCCGCCTGCGCCAACGCCTGCGCGACACGGAAAAACCGCCACGGCTGATCCGCACCGTGCGCGGCAGCGGCTATCAGCTGGCAGCCAATGTGGTTGCCAGCAATGGTCACTGAGTTCCTGCGCAAACTGGCGGCCAGGGTGCCGGTGCCGCGTTCGCTGCTGGGGCGGATGTTGCTGCTGACACTGTTGGCGGTGTTGTTTGCGCAGGCGTTGTCGAGCGTGATCTGGGTGTCGCAGCTGCGTGCTACCCAGCTCGAAGGCCTGGTCACCAGTGCCCGCAGCCTCGCGCACTCAATGACCGCCAGCGTCAGTTACTTTCGATCCCTGCCCGTCGCCTTCAGGCCGCTGGTCCTTGACCAGTTGCGCAGCATGGGCGGCACCCGTTTTGTCGTGACGCTCAACGACAAACCCCTGGGCATGGAAGTGCTGCCGATCACCCCGCGTAAAGCGGCGGTGCTCAAGGCGGTGGACGAAGTGTTGCGCCAGTCCTTGGGACAGGACGCGGACATCTCCGTGACCTTCGTCAGCCCCGAGGACCTGCGAATTTTCAACGGCGGCCTGAAACTCGACGAGTTGCCACGCTCCTGGGCGCATTACGCGCTGACCCTGGAGCCGGTGAATCCACCGGTGCTGGTCACGCAGATCCAGATGGCGCCCGGCGAATGGTTGTACATCGCCTCGCTCCTGCCCGAGCCTTACACCAGCCTGGAAGAGCAGGGCCTGCCTGCGCAGCAAGTGTGGTTCATCGTGCTCACCAGTGGCTTTTTGCTGTTGTTCATCGGCTTGCTGGTGCACTGGCAAAGCCGGCCGCTCAAGCGCCTGGCGCGAGCCGCGCGAGACATGTCCCTGGGCGCCGAGGTAGAGCCAGTGGCTGAAGGCGGTGGCAGTGAAGTGGTCGAAGTGGGCCGCGCTTTCAACGCCATGCGTGAACGCATCAGCCGCTACCTGACCGAGCGCAGCCAGTTGTTCAGTGCCATTTCCCACGACCTGCGCACGCCGATTACCCGGTTGCGCCTGCGCGTGGAATTGCTCGAGGACGAACAGTTGCAAGCCAAGTTCGGCCGCGATCTGGATGAGCTGGAATTGCTGGTCAAAGGTGCGCTGCAATGCGTGAAAGACACCGACATCCACGAGAACATCGAGGCGGTGGACCTCAATCACGTGCTCGATTGCCTGGTGGAGCCGTACCTGGCGCCCAACGGCAACGGTCGCGTCACCCAGCAGGGCCGGGCGCTGGCGGCCTACCCTGGCAAGCCGCTGGCACTGAAGCGGTGCATTGGCAACCTGATCGACAATGCCTTGAAGTACGGGCAGAACGCGCACTTGCATATCGATGACGATGAAAGCGCGTTCATCCTGCATGTCGATGATGAAGGCCCGGGTGTGCCGGAGCAGCGTTTGGAGCAGGTGTTCGAACCGCACTTCCGGCTGGCCGGGCAGCAGCAGGGGTATGGGTTGGGGTTGGGCATTGCGCGCAATATCGCCCACAGTCATGGCGGCGAAGTCAGCCTGCAGAACCTGCGTGAAGGTGGGTTGCGGGTGACGTTACAGTTGCCGCGTAGTGTTGATTAGGTACACCGCGTAATCGTTCTTCGCGGGCGAGCCCGCTCCCACAGGATTACCTGCATTCTCAAATTGTGTGCGTAACCCTGTGGGAGCGGGCTTGCCCGCGAAGGCGTCAGTCGATCCAACCCATACCCAGATCAAATGTCACAAAGTAGTGACATAACCCACCCCCTTCGTT
>NZ_JZRI01000003.1:0-6420 GCF_000952175.1 Pseudomonas sp. ES3-33
CGACGACAGGGACTTCAGACTAACAATGCAAACCTGCGTCGCTGCGCTCCGACTGCCTGGCCGGATGAGCGTGGAACGGGTGGCCGGATGTTGGTGGACTGGGTGGCCGGATGGCGTGGAATGCGCAGCTGGCTCTTGCTCCTCAAAGGCTCTGCTGTTATCTCGGCGACCTATCTGGGCTTTTGATTTTTGATGATTAAAAAACGATTAGCGACTTTTCGCTAAATCGCTGGATGCCTTGTATTACGCTGGCTCCAGCCCTCTTGGCAGACAGCCATTTAGGGGTTCTATGCCCCCCTAGGCAGGGGTTCTATGCCCCGTCCGCAGGGATTCTATGCCCTATATCGGGGGTTCTATGCCCCCATTTTTCAGGGGTTCTATGCCCCCCTGTTTGGCGCCAAAGCAGCGCTTGTTAATATGGTAATTTGTGTCTCAGATGACGCTGCTGGGCACGGGAAATTGGCCGGGTCATCGTGATAAGGCCCTTATCGTTGATTTCCCCCTTCCAGCCAATAGTCGCATCCATAAACGTAAAAGCTTTTCGAATGTCCTTTTTAAAATCATTAACATTCTTAGACTTGCTTCCACACAGTTTGTGGATAGTCTCAACTTTGTAGTAAAATGATTTTGCATGAGTTAAATAAAAGCCATGTAACCATTGAGCTAATGGATGACGCCTGAGAGCCATCCGGTCTTTCCACTCAAACAAAGTCCACTTACCTTTACCGTATAGGCTAACTATCTTAGGGTTAATTGTAATACAATGGCGCCCAGTTTTTTCATTGCGCAGATAGTCATGAATAAGATGACCTGCATATATTACGTCACCATCTCTTACTGTTATAGTTGATTGCAGCAACCGCATGAATGAATTTTTCAGCCACTCTTTTTGAGACGTACCAGTATCTCTGCCAATTGCTTTGAGAAATTGATATGCGGTGGTCTCAAAGCTAATTCCAAGCGGTGTAGTCCGCGACATATGTAGACATTGCTCCCAAACGTCGAGATCCGCCTGATCGAGCTGCGGGCCGCAGTGTGTGATGGTCAACCCCTGAGGGCTCGCAATGAGCTTGGATAAGTTGGTAGCACGCTCCCCCCTGCCGATGGCGCCGAACAGAGCACTGCGCAAGATAGCGTTTGGTACCCCCCTAAACTTCTCATTCCACTCTACGAGTTTTGCGGTTTCACCCTTACGAAACCCAAAAAGCACGTTATGCATTTCGGAATTCAACATTTCTTGGTACGTTGTTTTAAGGCCGTACTCTCTAAGACTATCGAGATAATAGCTATCATCACTCATGACTATCACCAAACCTAAGTTTGCTCAGCAACTTGTCAACTTGACGAGACTCTTCCTCTTTAAGCCAAAGCGTTCTCTGCTTAAACCCGTCAGCGCGCATGCGGGCAGCGTATTCGGCTTGTCTGGTCGCTCCAGATCTCGTTTTGTGTACAACAGGTTCTTTCATAAAACACCCAATAATTGGTCACTGCTGACAGATTACAAATCAATCATAAGTGACGCAAATGGTATTTTTTATCCGCGATAGTGCAACTTTCGTTTTTCCGTGAATTTACTGGGATTTTGGAAGTAGAATATTTTTCGTTATCCGTTGGTTAATTTGTTCTCTTCGTCAATGTCGTAACCATTGCGCTTCCAACTTGGAACGCGGCGCTCGCGATCCTGCCGGGCCTTATCTTCGGCGTCCTGTTGCGCGTACAGAGCGAGTGCACGTTTTTCGGCTACTGCGTCATGAATTATCTTCTGACGCTCCGCCTCGAGCACCGCAGCGCGTTGCTGTGAGAGGTATGAGGCTTTCGCTATGGCCTCGGCCAGTGCTTTGCGATCAAAGCGCGCACCTGGGCGTTCAACATTAATACCAGTGAGCATTCCGATCATGGCATTTATCGCAACTCGGATACGTTCCATCTGTAACTTGTCTGATTTTGACGGCTCTGACCACATACCGCCATTTTTAGCAGCCGCAAGGGCGCGCTGTATTTGCTCTTCTACGTGCTGTTTGACCTGATTGTTAAAAAATCGTATTGCCGGATCATCACTAACCATTGCTGCAACACTAGCAACATCGCTAACGCCGGTCGGGATACTTGCAGCCTTTCCCTGCGCCGCTGTCACTTCTTCGCTATTACTACTAACAAAATCAGCAGCGGCAGACTTGATATCAGCACAATCGTTAGTGCTATTTTCAAATGCCTCAAATTGTGCCTCAAGTTCGCTAAATCCTGATTCAAATCCGAGTTCTTGACTTGTAATCGCCAGTTCTGGCTCTCCAAATTCGATATCTCTCCATCTTTCCGGGCTATGGCGTCTAAGTGTTTCCTCAGTTCTATGTTGTAATACGTTTGCGTATTCTCGCTCAATTGCTCCTTCTTCAATTCCTGAATTATTCTGAATTCCTCCATTGATAATAGCTTCTGATCCAAAGTAAGCGCTGTCATATATATCACCCTTAAAACGCATGGCTTTTTTATCACCCAGAAATTTCACGGATATATAATCATCACCATTTCTAGTTATTGTCCCACCCAAAGCTTTAAAAAACTCTGATATATCTTCACGGCACGATATATGCTTCGAATCAACTAAATCACAAACAAGTTTGTGATAATCTCTTTTGCTGGCAGACGCTGGATCAAACGAACTTATTCTTAAATCACGCGCTATAGCTGGATCTCTCGGATTAGTTAATCCAAACTTGGCGCATGCGTGGTCTATATAAGCATCGTTCTCTTTAATAAATGCCTGATTATTCCCTTTGCCGACTTTGCCGTCATAATTAGGAGGAAAAGGATTTCTATATTTCCCACTCTCTAAGTGGACACGCGGAATCATATAGTGGATTTCAAGTCGTCTAGTGTGCGTGTGTTCAACTGCAAGAAATTGCCTAGCATCATCAGATATCCCAGCGAAAGCAAAATCTTTAAAGTCTTGTAATATTTTATCTTTTAGTTCTGAATTATCCGCTATCAATGCGGTTTCTTCTTCAGTAAAACTCAGCACTCCGGTTGTGTACTTGCTTTTAAACTCCAGTTGGTCACAGACAAATTTAATAGCTTGCGGATCACCTTCCAAAATGGAAGGCTTCGGCTCCCGAGGCTTCCTTACATTTTCTTTTTTGTCTAAATAATCATCACCAAGAAAATATTTGATGGCCTTACCCGGGCTTGTTGTCCATTTCGACAATCCATTAATCATGAAAGGGCCTCCCAGGTCGTGGCTGGAGTTTTTCAGCATTCTTGGTGATATCCAGGACATGAGCGCGTATATCGTTCAACACATGAATCATTAAGGGGGTCTGCGCGTTGTGCCGGTATGTATTTGCGTGTTTAGAGATCATATTTAAGTTCGAGTTTATCCGACCAAACCAGCCAATGAGCTCTCTAATTACTGGACGCGCATCGGCTTTTGCTTCAACCACTTCGCGACTTTCAATCATCGCGACTACAAGCTCTGCAAGGCCCATCCCGGCCTTGGCGGCCTTGGCTTTGAGCTTTGCATGCTGGGCCTCAGTAAGCTTCGCTTGCAGGTGGATAGTTCTTTCCATGGTTAGCCTCTTGTTTTTGTTGTTGGCTTCTAGGGGTATGGGGGAACCCCATCGGGTTTGGGCAGAGCCCAACAAGGTCGACAACATGGAACATGTTGTTGAGGAGCCTTGTTCGCCTTTATTACGGCACTTCAGCAAACGCACTTTCAAGTGTTTTTTTCTCTTGCTCCAATATATAGTGATAAAAACAACAACAAAAAACGGCCACCATGAAAACACTGAAAATAAGCATTTCCTTGATTTTACTGGGACTTTCACAGAGCGCCTTTTCTTTTGTATACACGGCACACTCTCGGAGGACGGCGAAAGTAAGCCCGGTAAAGTTGAACTATACGAAGAATTTTCGTCAAAAATACTGGGTAGCGAAAAATGGATGTGCGCGATAACTAACACTTGCGCTGATGAGTATGTGCCGCCCGATGAAATAAATCGAAGGTCAATCGGAATTAAAGCCGTGGCCGCATCATTGTCACTCGATCAATACAAAGCGGATTTTAGGAAGTAAGCGCTATTGCAAACAGCGCTATTCCACGAAATTAATAAAGCAACACCAAAACAACAATAAGGATAATAACCATGATCGATTTTTTGAGATTGACCCAGGAACAAAAAATAGCACTTGTAGAAATTCATAAACAATACAAAGGGCAAAAACTTATAGATGAAATTTATACTGCATCCAGCAATTTAGAACATCTACCTATCAGCGGCGAATATGTTGTGATTTCAAAACCGGAAGTTACGGATGAAGTTTGGGACGCACTTGTAAAAGCAGGCATAGGGAAAGTGCGAAAGTTTGATAACGGCGATCAAGATCCCGACTACAGAAAAGCCCTGGAAGTTGAGCGAAACTTGATGGAAGCGATTTTTGAGGTTCTTGAAGGCCTGATACGAGCAGTCGTGAAAGGTGCTGTGACAGGCATAAGGCAAGGGATTGCGAACGGCAGGACGCCTGACAAGGCCAAACGGCCACGGAGAGACGCAGAGGATGCGTATGAGAGCTAGGCCGCCGCTGCGCGTCGAAGGAGCGACCTTCCCGCCCGGCCATGCCGGGCTTTTCTTAGCTTGATTTAGTCTGTCTTTTTTCAGACTGACCACGGGCCTCGTTTTACCTATCTTTTGGCCTTGGCAGCTTCGCCTTTTCCATTGCCCGCTGCACCCTCCCAAGTACAGACCAGAGATTGGTCACTTCTTCAGGTGTCAGTGCATCAACAATATCGGAATAGGTCAGCGCATCCACAGCCAGTGTCCCAGCCGCGACAAAACCTTCCTTAAGAGCCATCCTATAAGACTCTTTCTGCTTTGCTACATACCGCTTGAGCAAAGCATCGTTGACCTGTTTAATTTCCTCAGGCGTGAGCAGTGGAAGAACGTCAAACGGAACATTGATCGCCTCAGAACTGACGCTAGCAATCATTTTATCAACCCCTCGGCGGCTCTCGGGTGTATACGTTGTACGCACTAGCTGGAGTCTTTTTCCTGCTTCTTTGATACGCATAATCCTATCTCGCCAAGCCATCATACGACCTATTGTAAAGGCCGCATGCGCACATGTAAATAGGGCGTATGCGTATTCATTTATTAGCCGCATTACTTTGAGGTGGCTAGTTACAAGGGGCCGAAGGCCGCTGGTTGCTGGTCGCCCGGTGTCGCCAGACGACTTTGGCTTGATTTTGCTTGGATGTAAGAATAGATCTGGCGCGACCACGGGCTGCGCCTACAGGGTCGTATCGGCACAAATTGGCTGCCAGTGCGCAGCCGGAGGGAAAGCGTCCGTCTGTGGCGCTCTCTGACTGCCGTAGAGCGATTCTGTGTTGCTGCCTGGGTTAAACAATTGCTGGTTAAGCTGTGAACAGGAGCGAAAAATGATCTTCGGCAAATCCGCGCAACACCTCACCGTTAACGAGATGAGCCAATGGCTCGACGCCCGTGAGGCGCAGTTGCGCGCACGCGCCCAACACTTGCTCGAAGAAGATGCGCGCAGTGAAGGGGGCGTTTGATGAACCCGGACACTCCACCTGAGTTTCGCTGGTCACAGGACTACGAGAATTTCAACGATGGCGACGACGACTTTTGTTTTCAAAAAGACATCTTCAAAAAGGTCGTGTTGTCAGCAGGGCTCCCGCCTTTTGAAACAACATCGATGCCCCACGAAGTATGGGACAGCTTCGGGCGATGTGATGACCGCAGCAGGAAGTTCTCCAGCCAGATTTCCGAAATGCTCATTAATGCCATGGTCTACTTCATCAAACTGGAGAAGCCGAACATTGATCTGTCAGAGATCGCGATTCGACCGGGCGGCCACGAAAAAACACTCACTCAAATCTACGAAGCCGCGCTGCGCAAAGGCTACGGAACGAATGCGCAGCGCGGAGCCGCACTGATGGATGACATCGGGCTGTAGGCACTGCGAATAAGTTAAATGCTGCCCACGATGAGGGGTCGAACGGGCGACCGCCCCGGTACTGTCATGAAAGAATTCAGCGTTTAGCTTTTCCTGATTACCGGGGCCGATTGGGCACATCCGGGGTCACTGAAAGCCCCTCAGAAGCCCGCCACGAGGGGGAAGTCTGTAAATAGTACGATGATCGCCTTATGCCATGCGCCGGGCTTTCTAGCACGCTCACAGCTCTTTAATGACGCCACTGCTAATCAGCATATCTTGAATTCGCTGGTGTTCTTTCATAAGCGCAAGCAAATCGAAGACTCTAGTAGCCATACATGAGTGCATTTCCGCAAAGGCGGCGCCATCACCCTGAGCGGTTATGATCTCACTGATATTACTGGTGTAAGGGTAGTAACTGATCTCGGAACCAGACTGTTCCATGACAAAGCTTAGCTCTCCATTTAATTCAAC
>NZ_JZRI01000030.1:0-724 GCF_000952175.1 Pseudomonas sp. ES3-33
CTCTACTATTTCCCAGCGCTCAACACGCGGGCCCGCCTCTATCATAATAACGGACAAGCCCGCATCCAATAGCTGGTTTGCGATGAGACAACCCACGACTCCAGTACCTACTACAACTACATCAGTACTCGCCATGTCAGCCATCACTCACCGCCTTCAACAAAGTTGGGCATTATTAAAATTTTGGCATTTCCGCTAATGGCGGCGCTTCGGCCGACCAGCCGTTTGGACCGGATATCGCATAGCTGGGAATGGTCATAACATCTATCGTTGGCTGATACATCAATGCGTGTTCGTATGCAAAGACTTCCGCATTGGGTGAATCAACAAGCACACCCTTATACCAGGCAGATATAATTTCAAGTGCGCCCTGTTTCAATGATCCCTCGGGAATATCAGGGAAAAAATCTTCAACAACTTTAGCTTGCTTGCTTCCGGCAATAGCGATCAGCCCGTCAACCAGTGCAGGCCACCCAGCATTCATAGCCTGCATGGCCGACGCGAGTCGCAAACCCACTTGTGGATCAAGCCGATGATTTATCAGCAGCCTGGAAAGAGACATGAACCTCTCGCTAAAGGGCGATTCCTTTAATGTTTCGGCTGCCCACACATTCCACGGGGTGCTTAATGAAAACGCTATCGAACTCAGCGTAAGCACTCCACCCATTACGACTTTCCTCCGGGACAGCCTATAATTCATGGGTGAATCATCACGGTCATATAT
>NZ_JZRI01000031.1:0-240 GCF_000952175.1 Pseudomonas sp. ES3-33
CGACTCTGAACATCAGCGTCACCCCGGTTGATGACAGCTTCACCGATGCCAGCGAAACGGTCTCCACCCTGGAAGACACTGCCGTGACCGGCAGCGTCCTCACGGGTACCTCAAGCGTCGACGGCGACGTGACCGTGGTCAACTTCACCATCGGTGCGGACACCTACACCGCCGGCAGCACCGCGACTATCGCTAATGTCGGCACCCTGGTGATCGGCGCGAACGGGGCGTACACCTTCA
>NZ_JZRI01000032.1:0-73845 GCF_000952175.1 Pseudomonas sp. ES3-33
AGATGTGTATAAGAGACATACTCCTTGCATACCGATAACAACAAAGGAGCAAATCCGATGATGATGTCCGATGTCGAGGTATTTCAGCGCGACGGTGCCGTTGTTTTGCGCGGCGTCTTCACCGACTGGATCGAGCGTCTGCGTGAAGGTTTCGAACAGAACCTGGCCACCCCCAGTCAGTTTGCGATCGAGAATGTGGGCAGCGGCGAAGGCGGCCGGTTTTTCGAAGACTACTGCAACTGGCAGCGCATTCCGGCCTTTAGCGACTTCGTCCTCAACTCACCGGCGGCGGGCATTGCCGGGCAGATCATGCAGTCTCAGCAGGTGCAGGTGTTCCACGACCATATCCTGGTCAAGGAGCCCGGCACGTCCAAGCCGACGCCTTGGCATCAGGATCTTCCCTATTACTGCGTCAACGGCCTGCAGACTGCCAGCTACTGGATTCCCCTTGACCCGGTGACCAAGCTCAACACGCTGAGCTTGGTACTCGGCTCCCATCTGTGGCCCAAACCGGTACGCCCAAAAAGCTGGGCCAACAACGCCGACTTCTATTGCGAAGCCAACTCCGTTACCGGGGAAAGTGTGTTCATGGACATGCCGGATGTTGAAAACGGCGACTTCAACATCCTCTCGCCGGAGCTGCAACCGGGCGATGCCGTGGTGTTCGATTTCCGCACCGTACACGGTGCCGCGGGCAACCAGGGCACCGGCCGCCGCAGAGCGTTCTCGACCCGCTTCATCGGTGACGACGTTCGCTACATTGCCCGCCCGGGCCGTACCTCCCCGCCCTTCCCCGGGATCAACCTGGAAAACGGCGATCGCATGCGCGAAGACTGGTTTCCAGTGGTCTGGCGAAAAGACGCCTGACACCACGGCTCGCGCTCACCCCTGAGCTCATTACTTATCTATCCAGCGGCCAGGGAGAGCGAGTTGTCTGCAGCAGATACACGGTTTCGCGATTGAGCGCTTGCGCTCGAAAAAATAACAATAAAAATCCCCCGGTCGGAGACATATCTATGCAACGTTCACTCCTCAAAATCAGCGCCCTTGCGTTGCTTCTCGGCACCGCCGGCCTGGCTCAGGCCAGCAGCAGTTGCCTGGCGGATGTCAAGGCTTCTGGCGTTCTGCTCTCGGGTAATGGCCTGATGGGCACCAAACCCTTTATCTGGCAAAACGAAGACGGCAGTTACGGTGGCTTCGAAGCCGAGCTGTTCAAAGAGATCGGCAAGCGCATTGGCGTACCCAAGACAGAGTATGTAGTTACCGAGTGGTCGACGCTGATTCCAGGCATGAAATCCAAGCGCTGGGACATCATCCTGTCCGCTATGTCAGCCACCCAGGAGCGGATACAAAACGCCGGGATCCAGTTCACCAACCCCTACTTCCTGAGCTTCAACTATGTGATCGTGAAGACCGACTCACCGATCAAGTCGATGGCCGACCTCAAGGGCAAAAAGCTCGCCACCGTGATGGGCACCGACGACTCGCTCAACGCACACCGCCTGGCCGACACTGGCGTGGTTGGTGAAGTCATGGACTTCAACGGCTTCGGTGAACCTTTCCAGGCCCTGCAGAACAATCAGGCCGATGCCGTGCTGCTCGATCAGGGCACCCTGATTGGCCAGAAGGAAACTATGCAAAACCTGCGCACCGTGGGTGAGCCGATCCTTTATCAACCGAAACCGGAATGGGTCGCCGCCGAAGCCAAGGCACCCTACGTCTACGGAACGCAAGCCATCGCCGTGCGGGGCGAATGTGGCGATCTGCGCGAAGCCATCAACAGTGCCCTTAGCTCGATGATTGCCGACGGCACTCACAAGGCGATTCTCGAAAAATACGGAGTATGGGATCCCGTGCAAACCAGGCTGACCAAGAACTGAGCGGCGCACAAACAAAGGGATACCGCTATGTACGACTTCCTGTTTGTCCTGATCCCCAAATACTTCCCGTTCCTGCTTAAGGGCGCGGTGGTGACATTGCAACTGTCCGTGCTGAGCATGACCCTCGGCATCCTAATCGGCCTGGCCGTTGCGCTTGGCCGACTGACGCGCCGGCCGTGGCTGGACTGGCCGCTGCGCAGCTATGTGGAAATCTGGCGAGGGGTACCGCTGGTGGTGCAGTTGCTGGTGATCTACTTCACCTTGCCGCAGATCGGCTTGACCCTTTCCGGCTTCTGGGCCGGGGTATTGGGCCTGAGCCTCAACCTCGGCGCTTACCTCTCCGAGGTCTTTCGGGCCGCCATCCTCTCGCTGGACAAGGGCCAGCGCGAGGCGGGTCTATCCATCGGCATGTCGCGCAACAAAATCTACCTGCGGGTGATCCTGCCCCAAGCCCTGAAAATCGCGATCCCGACGGTAGGTGGCTACTTTATCTCGTTGCTCAAGGACTCCTCGCTGGTGTCGTTCATTGCCGTGAATGAATTGCTGCGCCACGGCAGCATCGTCATCGCCAACACTTTCCTGAGCATGCAGGTCTACCTGATGGTCGCCATCATCTACTTCGTCCTGAGCTTCATTGCTGCACGAGGTGTGCACTGGATCGAACAACGCCTCACACCCGCTCACCTGCGTACCGGTACCCGTATCACCCGCAGCCCGATATCCACCAAGCTGACCGAGGCCAAATCATGAATGCCGAACCTATCCTGCAGATCAAAGGTCTGCACAAGGCCTACGGGAGCAGCAAGATCCTGCGTGGCGTTGACCTGACGGTAAAACGTGGTGAAGTGGTTTTCCTCATCGGCCCCAGCGGAGGCGGCAAGTCGACCCTGCTACGCTGCATCAATTTTCTGGAAACGCCCTGTGCCGGCGAGATAACGTTTAACGGCGAGCGCTTGTGCCATTCGGACAGCCAGTCCTACCAGCAGGTGGGCGAATCCAGGCTGCGCATGGCTCGCAGCAAAATGCCGATGGTGTTCCAGCAGTTCAACCTGTTCAATAACCGCACCGTACTGGAGAACGTCATCGAGGGGCCGTTACACGTGCTGCATCGCCCCAGGCAGGAAGCGAGCGCCGATGCCCAAAGCATTCTCGACAAGGTAGGCCTCTCCGCACGGCTGGACTACTACCCCGACCAGCTCTCTGGCGGTCAGCGGCAGCGGGTCGCGATTGCCCGGGCTTTGGCGATGAAACCGGAGTTGATCCTGTTCGATGAACCGACCTCGGCACTAGACCCGGAGCTGGTCTCGGGGGTACTCGACACCATCCGCGCATTAGCCCAGGAGGGCATGACGATGATCATCGTCACCCATGAAATGAACTTCGCACGCAAACTGGCCGACCGCATCTGCTTCGTCGCCGACGGCGGCATTCTGGAGTCCGGCCCTCCTGAAGAACTGCTCGCCGCCCCCAACAATAGCCGCATCGCCAGTTTTATCCAGTCCATACAGAACTGAGCCGTGTCTCGTCCCTATGCCAGGTCCTTTGCCCTATTCACCTCCGATAGCATCATCCGACGCCGAAGCGCGAGCCCAGGCAGAAACGCGCAAGTCCTGAACCGATGGGTAACATGTAGCCTGGACTGGGAACTCGAGTGCTGACCTTCGCCCTTAGTAGCGCGACGTTGACCGCAGACGCCTCCATCACCCTCTGAGAGCGCTCTTCGACGCGGTGGGTTTTCGGGCTGCGTTTTGCGATTGGCGGCGGGCGCCTGACGCACCTGCGTCAGTTGTTGCTCCAGTGTATCGGCACGAGCCTGCTGCTCCGCGGCGTCGCTTAGCTCACGGTCATCTATGACCTTGAGCTAAGCATCGGGTTGCCTTTGGTTATCAGCGTGACGAGCGGAATGGACTCCATTGCCTATGCCGCCGAAGGCCTTTATGCGCATGACACCAGCCCGGGGCATCCGGCAATCTCGATGCACTCGGTAATTCAATCCGCTTGTTGGGTCTGATCGCACGGCATTCAGTGCTTCTGGAATTTTCGCCCATGATTCTCTTGCGCCACGGTGGTTACAGCCCGGAGGAGCTACGGATTTCGCTTCTAAAAAATCCTTAACCCCAATCATTCGAATGACGGTCGCGCGCCTTGCTACCGAGAGCAACGACCAAAGTGTTAGGAAGCAGTGCGAGTTGCTTCAGCAAGTACCGGCTACCACACTCTGTAGTAGTCTAATGAAACCAGACACCCATTTAGGCGAGAATGCTCACCAGATCGAGGTGTCAGTTGTCCAAACGCCCTTCCTTTTCTGCTGAATTCAAACGCGAGGTTGCCGACTTCGTTCTCAAGCAAAACTACAGCTACATCGAAGCCAGTCGTTCACTCGGCGTCGGCGAGTCAAGGGTCGCAGTATACGAGTCGTTTATTTCACCAGCGGCTCTGGCGTTATCGCATGCGCCAGAGCATGAGTCGCCGGGAAAATTGCTGGGACAATTCGCCGATGGAGCGTGTGTTTCGGAGTTTGAAAACCGAATGGACACCGACCATGAGCTACCGAACGGCCCAAGAGGCCCAGCGTGAGATCAGTCATTTTTTGATGCATCGGTACAACTGGATTCGGCCCCATCAATTCAACGGTCGCGGTAGTAATGGCGGTTACCTGCCACCCCCACACAGATCCGTACGTGCGGAATTACCGCAAGCGTTCCTGCAACTGCACCAGAAACTGCTGAGCCTGCCATTGCGTCCTGAAACCCTCCGCGTAGCGCACAACGATCACATAGCCACGGGCGAGGCGCTGGCGCCACTGCCTTGGCCTAAAGATGCTTGCGCCGCTTTGGTTTGTATTCAAAGGCACGGCCCGCTTGACGAGAAGCCGGTTTCACTGTTTGTGAGTTCGCAGCGGATTTGGCACCGGCCAGGACCTTGCAAGAAATCCCGAGCTGACCGCTAGAAGCGGCGGCCAACGGATCTTTCGTGGGTTCATCGGAACTCAATCGGTGCCAACTACCCGCAAAATGGATTGTCACCAAAACCGCAAAAAATCGGTTAAATTTGCGGTCTGATTGGCACTGCGGATTGGGCTCAAAAACGTCGAGTTTGGAGGTATGAGTCAGGCTCTCGGACGCGATGGTTTGATTCCAATCGGCCCCGGGCCTTGGGATCAAAGGGTCTTCAGGAGGCCCACAGGCCGTCGGAAATCAATTCGAATTGATGCGCCCTCCCCGCGCTCTGTTCCGTTTCCATAGCGCACAATCGGAAGTCCGGCCTAAAGGTGCTTTCGCTGCTTCCGTTTGTCTTCAAAGGCAAGGCCCGCTTGACGTGAAGCCGGTATCACTGATTTGGGATGGTGACCTTTAAGAACGAAACATCGGAACTGAGCTTCTAGAGTTTAGAGCCGCGGAGCGGTTTAGGAAAAACGCCCTAATCGCCCAGGCACGTGGCGTTTGGCAAGGCTATCTGACATGCGAAGACGCTGAGAAAGGAAGAGAAATATCGGACGGGATTGGTGCCAAAGGCAGCGCGAAAAATGGCCAAAAGCGGCGTGAACTCACAGATCCTGAAAGGAAGAGAAGCTCAAACAGGATTATTGCCAAAAGTAGTCGCGGAACAGGCCAAAAGCAGCGTGAATTCACAATATCCACGTTCCGCGGTTAGTAAGGAAAAAATGTGTTTACCCCCTTGTTTACCCCTGAGCCAGAAAATGAAAAGCCCGGTCGTTTCCGAACCGGGCTAAGCCATTGAAAAATATGGTCGGGACGGAGTGATTCGAACACTCGACCCCTAGCACCCCATGCTAGTGCGCTACCGGACTGCGCTACGCCCCGACTAGGCGTGAAACTCATCCTTCACCTCGAAGGACGCTCAAGAATATATCGCAAGCTTTTGAAAACTGGAAGTATTTAAAAGCAAAAAATCATTTCTTGAGTACAACCAGCACATCTTCCAACTCGGCAATCATCTGCCGGATCATCTGTTTGTACTGGGTGGTGTCATCTTTGGCTTCGTCGCCGGACAAACGCAAGCGTGCGCCGCCGATGGTGAAGCCCTGATCGTAAAGAAGCGCGCGGATCTGCCGGATCATCAGCACGTCTTGTCGCTGATAATACCGGCGGTTTCCGCGGCGTTTGACGGGGTTGAGTTGAGGAAACTCCTGCTCCCAATAGCGCAGAACGTGCGGTTTTACCGCACACAGCTCGCTGACTTCACCAATGGTGAAGTAGCGTTTGCCTGGGATGACGGGTAGCTCGTCGTTATGACTTGGTTCCAGCATAAGCCTCAACTCGGGCCTTCAACTTCTGCCCTGGACGAAAGGTGACCACACGGCGAGCCGTGATCGGGATTTCTTCTCCCGTTTTCGGATTGCGGCCAGGCCGCTGGCGTTTGTCCCGAAGGTCGAAATTGCCGAAACCGGACAATTTGACTTGTTCGTTGTCTTCCAGAGCGTGCCTGATTTCTTCAAAAAACAGTTCGACCAATTCCTTGGCCTCCCGTTTATTCAGGCCCAACTCCTCATACAGACGTTCCGCCATCTCAGCTTTCGTCAGAGCCCCCATACGTCACTTCCTTAACGTGGCGTTCAACCTTTGTTCGAGCGAGGTGAGGATATTTTGCGTCGTGGTATTCACCTCATCGTCATTAAGAGTGCGCGATGGATGCTGCCAGGTCAAGCCGACTGCAAGGCTTTTTCTATCAGGATCAATGCCTTTACCCTGATACACGTCAAATAGCCTGAGGTCTGTCAGCCATTCGCCTGCATTTTCACGGATTACGTCGAGAACGGCGCTGGCTGCGACGTCTTTTTCCGCGATCAGGGCCAGGTCACGTCGCACTTCAGGAAAGCGCGATAACTCCTGGAATTTAGGCATTTTACCCAGTGCCACTTCCGCCAGAACCAGCTCGAATACGAACACCGGACGGTCGAGACCGAGGGTTTTCGATAATTCCGGGTGGATGGCGCCGACGAAGCCGACCAGGCGACCTTCGCGTTCGATGCGCGCGGTTTGACCCGGGTGCAGCGCTGGGTGTTTGCCCGGCACGAACGTGAACGAATCCAGTGCGCCGGCGAAGCCCAATACGGCTTCCACGTCGGCCTTGACGTCGAAGAAGTCGACGACGTCGCGACCTTGCGCCCAGCCTTCCGGCAGGCGGCTGCCGCACACTACACCGGCGATCATCGGCTCTTGCTTGAGGCCGTCGAGTTGACCGACGAACCGCAGGCCGCTTTCGAACAGGCGCACGCGATCCTGCTGGCGGTTCAGGTTGTGCTGAAGCGCCTTGACCAGGCCTGGCCACAGCGACGAACGCATGGCAGCCATGTCGTTGGAGATCGGGTTGGCCAAGAGCAGTGGTTCAACACCTGGATTAAACAACTCGAACTGTTTCGGATCGATGAAACTGTAGGTGATCGCTTCCTGGTAACCACGGGCGACCAGCAGTCGACGCAGTTCTGGCAGGTCACTGCGGGCTTCGGCCTTGGCTTGCGGCGCCAGGCGGGCTTGCGGGTAGCGCACCGGCAGGCGGTTGTAGCCGAACAGGCGAGCCAGTTCTTCGATCAGGTCGACTTCCAGGCTGATGTCGAAGCGATGGCTTGGCACTTCTACGCGCCACTGCCCTGCCCCGTCGGCGGAAATTTTAAGGCCCAGGCCGTTGAGCAGGCGCTCGACTTCGGCCGGTTCCATTTCCATGCCGAGCATCTGGCTGATGCGCTGGGCACGCAGGGTGACCGGTGCGATCGACGGCAGGTGCTGTTCGCTGACGGTTTCGATGATCGGGCCGGCTTCGCCGCCGGTGATTTCCAGCAGCAGGCCGGTGGCGCGCTCCATGGCTTCACGGGCCAGCTGCCAGTCCACGCCACGCTCGAAGCGGTGCGAGGCGTCGGTGTGCAGGCCGTAGGAACGGGCCTTGCCAGCGACGGCGATCTGGTCGAAGAACGCGCTTTCGAGGAATACGTCGCGAGTGGTCGCGGTGTTGACGCCGCTGTGCTCGCCACCCATGACGCCGGCAATCGCCAGGGCGCGGGTGTGGTCGGCGATGACCAGGGTATCGCTACGCAGGCTGACTTCCTGACCGTCGAGCAGTACCAGTTTTTCGCCTTCTTCGGCCATGCGCACGCGGATGCCGCCATTGATTTCGGCGAGATCGAAAGCGTGCAGCGGTTGACCCAGTTCCAGCATCACGTAGTTGGTGATGTCGACGGCAGCGTCGATGCTACGGACGTCGGAACGACGCAGGCGCTCGACCATCCACAGTGGCGTTGGCTTGGACAGGTCGACGTTACGGATCACGCGGCCCAGGTAGCGCGGGCAAGCGGCCGGCGCCAGGACTTCGACCGAGCGCACTTCGTCGTGCACGGCGGGCACAGTGGCCACGACCGGACGGGTGACCTGGGCGGCGTACAGCGCGCCGACTTCACGGGCCAGGCCGGCCACGGACAGGCAGTCGCCGCGGTTCGGGGTAAGGTCGACCTCGATGCTGGCGTCGTCCAGGCCCAGGTATTCACGGATGTCCTGGCCAACCGGTGCATCGACCGGCAATTCCATCAGGCCATCGTTGCCTTCGCCAACCTGCAGTTCGGCTTGCGAGCACAGCATGCCGTTGGACTCAACGCCACGCAGCTTGGCTTTCTTGATCTTGAAGTCGCCTGGCAGCTCGGCACCGATCATGGCGAACGGGATCTTCAGGCCCGGACGCACGTTAGGCGCACCGCACACGATCTGGAAGGTTTCGGCGCCATTGCTGACTTGGCACACACGCAGCTTGTCGGCGTCCGGGTGCTGCTCGGTGCTCAGCACCTCGCCCACGACCACGCCACTGAATTCACCGGCGGCCAGCGTGACGCTGTCGACCTCAAGACCGGCCATCGACAGACGAGCAACCAGCTCGTCGCGACTTACCTGCGGGCTTACCCAGCCGCGCAGCCATTGTTCACTGAATTTCATCCTGCTCTCCTAAGAATTCGTTACGACTAGCGAAATTGCGCGAGGAACCGCAAGTCGTTGTCGAAGAACAGACGCAAGTCGTTCACGCCGTAACGCAGCATGGCCAGACGCTCGACGCCCATGCCAAAGGCAAAGCCCGAAAACTCTTCCGGGTCGATCCCGGACATGCGCAGCACGTTCGGGTGAACCATGCCGCAGCCCATGACTTCCAGCCAGCCAGTCTGTTTGCAGACACGGCAGCCTTTACCGCTGCACATCACGCATTCCATGTCGACTTCAGCGGATGGCTCGGTGAACGGGAAGTACGAAGGACGAAAGCGCACCGCCAGTTCCTTCTCGAAGAACACCCGCAGGAATTCTTCGATGGTGCCCTTGAGGTCGGCGAAATTGATGTCGCGATCGACCAGCAGGCCTTCGACCTGGTGGAACATCGGCGAGTGGGTGATATCCGAGTCGCTACGGTACACACGGCCTGGGCAGACGATGCGGATCGGCGGCTGTTTCGATTCCATGGTGCGGACCTGTACCGGCGAGGTATGGGTGCGCAGCAACATGTTGGCATTAAAATAGAAGGTGTCATGCATCGACCGGGCCGGGTGGTGGCCTGGGATGTTGAGCGCTTCGAAGTTGTGGTAGTCGTCTTCGACCTCAGGGCCTTCGGCGATGCCGTAGCCGATGTGGGTGAAGAACTGTTCGATTCGTTCCAGAGTACGCGTAACCGGATGCAGACCACCCGAGGTCTGGCCGCGGCCAGGCAGGGTCACGTCAATGGACTCGGCAGACAGTTTGGCGGCCAGGTCGGCCTCTTCAAACAGTGCCTTGCGGGCATTGAGAACCTCTGTGACACGCTCCTTGGCAACGTTGATCAGGGCGCCGACTTGCGGACGCTCTTCTGCCGGCAGATTTCCCAGGGTCTTCATCACCTGAGTCAATTCGCCCTTCTTGCCAAGGTAGTGAACCCGGATTTGCTCCAGGGCATTGATATCTTCAGCGCTTTGCACAGCCTCTAGTGCTTGAGAGACGAGCGCATCCAGGTTTTCCATGTACAGACTCCAGATACAAAATAGGGGAAGAGCTTGAAGGCTCTTCCCCTATTTATGACGTTTAACACCTGGCCCCACAAAGGTGAGGCAGGGTGACTGTCGGGGGTACTTAAGCCAAGGTGGCTTTAGCTTTCTCGACAATCGCAGCAAACGCCGCTTTTTCGTTCACTGCCAGATCAGCCAGAACCTTACGGTCGATCTCGATGGACGCTTTTTTCAGGCCGGCGATGAAACGGCTGTAGGACAGACCGTTGATACGTGCACCAGCGTTGATACGAGCGATCCACAGAGCGCGGAACTGACGTTTTTTCTGACGACGGTCACGGTAGGCGTATTGGCCTGCCTTGATTACCGCTTGCTTGGCAACACGGAATACGCGCGAACGAGCGCCGTAGTAGCCTTTAGCAAGTTTCAGAATTTTTTTGTGACGTTTACGGGCAATGACGCCACGCTTTACACGAGCCATGAGTTACTTCCTCTATTCTTGACTAAATTAACGAAGGCGCAGCATGCGCTCGACTTTTGCCACGTCACACGGTGCCAGCAAGCTGCTACCGCGCAGTTGACGCTTACGCTTGGTCGACATTTTAGTCAGGATGTGGCTCTTGAAAGCGTGCTTGTGCTTGATACCGTTAGCAGTTTTCAGAAACCGCTTAGCAGCACCACTTTTAGTTTTCATTTTTGGCATGTTCGGATACTCCGCATTCAGTTGATAAACATAATCAGTAGGCCTGCCGTGCCCAAATGATTACTTCTTCTTTTTCGGGGCGATGACCATGATCAGTTGGCGTCCTTCCATCTTAGGATGCTGTTCGACAGAACCGTACTCGAGCAAGTCACCTTCAACTCGCTTGAGGAGTTCCATCCCCAGCTCCTGGTGGGCCATCTCACGGCCGCGGAATCGCAAGGATACCTTGGCCCTGTCCCCATCACTCAGGAAACGTACCAGGTTGCGCAGTTTTACCTGGTAATCCCCTTCCTCCGTCCCTGGACGAAACTTGATTTCTTTAACCTGGATCTGCTTCTGGTTCTTCTTGGCTGCGGCAACCTGCTTCTTCTTTTCGAAGATCGATTTGCCGTAGTCCATCAGCTTGCAGACAGGAGGTACAGCATCGGCGGAAATTTCCACCAAATCGAGCTTGGCTTCTTCAGCCTTAAGAAGCGCGTCTTCAATTGACACAATCCCAAGCTGCTCGCCTTCAGCCCCAATTAACCGAACCTCGCGTGCCGAGATATTCTCGTTGATCGGGGCTTTCGGTGCAGCTCGTTTATCTTGTCTCATTTCACGCTTAATAGTAATTACTCCGAATCTGGGCGACCACGCCGGGAAACCGCTTGCGCGAGAAACTCAGCGAACTGGGCGACGGGCATCGAGCCCAGGTCAGCACCTTCACGAGTACGCACAGCGACAGTCTGCATCTCGACTTCCCGATCTCCGATAACCAAGAGATAGGGAACCTTGAGCAAAGTATGCTCGCGGATTTTAAAGCCGATCTTTTCATTTCTCAAGTCAGACTTGGCACGAAATCCGCTTTCGTTGAGAGTTTTTTCAACTTCAGCGGCAAAATCAGCCTGCTTGTCAGTGATATTCATGATCACTGCCTGGGTCGGAGCCAGCCACGCAGGGAACGCGCCCTCGTAGTGCTCGATCAGGATTCCAACGAAACGTTCGAAGGAGCCGAGGATCGCCCGGTGCAACATAACCGGGTGCTTGCGACTGTTGTCTTCGGAGACGTATTCGGCTCCCAGACGGACAGGCAGGTTAAAATCGAGCTGCAGAGTACCACACTGCCAGACGCGGCCAAGGCAATCTTTCAGCGAGAACTCGATCTTCGGACCGTAGAAAGCGCCTTCGCCCGGCTGCAGATCGTACGGCAGGCCCGCGCTATCAAGGGCTGCAGCCAGGGCAGCCTCGGCGCGATCCCACAGTTCGTCGGAACCTACGCGTTTTTCCGGACGAGTGGACAACTTCATCTCGACGTCTTTAAAGCCGAAATCGGCGTAGACGTCCATGGTCAGCTTGATGAATGCGGCGGATTCGGCCTGCATCTGCTCTTCGGTGCAGAAGATGTGGGCGTCGTCCTGGGTGAAGGCACGCACGCGCATGATGCCGTGCAACGCACCCGATGGCTCGTTACGATGGCAGGCACCGAACTCGGCCAGGCGCATCGGCAGCTCACGGTAGCTTTTCAGGCCCTGGTTGAACACCTGCACGTGGCACGGGCAGTTCATCGGCTTGATGGCGTAGTCGCGGTTTTCCGACTGGGTGGTGAACATGTTGTCGGCGTAGTTGGCCCAGTGCCCGGATTTCTCCCACAGGCTGCGGTCAACGACTTGCGGAGTCTTGATCTCCAGGTAGCCGTTGTCGCGCTGAACCTTGCGCATGTACTGCTCGAGCACCTGGTACAGGGTCCAGCCGTTCGGGTGCCAGAACACCATGCCCGGCGACTCTTCCTGGGTGTGGAACAGGCCCAGGCGCTTGCCGATCTTGCGGTGATCGCGCTTTTCAGCTTCTTCGATGCGCTGGATGTAAGCCGCCAGCTGCTTCTTGTCAGCCCAGGCGGTGCCGTAGACGCGCTGCAATTGCTCGTTCTTGGCATCGCCGCGCCAGTAGGCGCCGGACAACTTGGTCAGCTTGAAGGATTTGAGGAAACGGGTGTTCGGTACGTGCGGGCCGCGGCACATGTCGACGTATTCTTCGTGATAGTACAGACCCATGGCCTGTTCGTTCGGCATGTCCTCGACCAGGCGCAACTTGTAGTCTTCGCCACGAGCCTTGAACACTTCGATCACTTCGGCGCGCGGAGTGACTTTCTTGATCACGTCGTAATCTTTCTCGATCAGCTGCTGCATGCGCTGTTCGATCGCGGCCAGGTCGTCCGGGGTGAAAGGACGCTCGAAGGCGATGTCGTAATAGAAGCCTTCGTCGATGACCGGACCGATGACCATCCTGGCGGTCGGATACAGCTGCTTGACCGCGTGGCCAACCAGGTGGGCGCAAGAGTGGCGAATGATCTCCAGCCCCTCTTCATCCTTTGGCGTGATGATTTGCAGCGTGGAATCGCTGCTGATGATGTCGCTGGCGTCGACCAGCTGGCCATTGACCTTGCCGGCCACGGTGGCTTTGGCCAGGCCAGCACCAATGGATGCGGCGACCTCGGCTACGGAAACCGGGTGATCAAATGAACGTTGACTGCCGTCGGGAAGAGTAATAGTTGGCATGGCGCCTCCTCTCCTAGTGGTGACCCCTACCAAAGGTCACGTGGGTTGGGATGAGCCAGTACAAGATCCGGTCCAGGCCATTCAATGACGAACGCCTGCCTTACAGCGGCAGGAGCCTTGCGGCCAACCGGAAACCGAACCAGAGTGACTGGGATTCAAATCAGGGTTATTCGGGCCTGTGCCGCCACCGGGACTGAAGGTCATCCGGAGCCTGCTAAACGCCCGAGCGAGGCATGCTAGCACAGATGAACGGTCGTCGACGCCATGCAGCGCGCCGCTAGGGCAAATCAGGGCTTTTTATGCCAGAGTGCTGAACTTGAACCGGGTTTTACCCCTCAGATAACAAGACATTGACCCACAAGGAGCATCCCAGCATGCGTCTGAATCGTTTATTCGCCATCGTCGCCCCCGTCGTCCTGCTGCTGCCACTGGCCGCCCACGCGGACTGGCCGAAGGGCGAGCGCGAGAAATACATGGCTCAGTGCACCCAGGCGGCCACGCCGCAGATCGGCGCAGCTGCTGCCAAGTCCCACTGCGCCTGTGGCGCCGATGCGATCAAGTCGTACCCGGCCAGCGACATCCAGGCATTGATGGACAACAAGGCCAGTGACGCGCTGAAACAGAAAGCGCTGACCAAGATCGCCTCCTGCAAAGCCGATCCGAAGGCGAAAAAATAAGCCCATCGGAGCTCCTTTTCAGCCTGGACGAGCGCCTAAAAGCCCCTGAAAACCGCCTTTTACTACAAATTTTTCAGGTTTTTACGGTTTTTTTATCGTCTTTACTTTCGGCTGAAAGCCTTTTAAATCGGGGCTTTCAGCCAATATGAGCAGCAAAGCAAGCGTGACGGCAAGGCAAACAGCACCTGCGGGGGGCTCCCAAAGCGAACATTTCGACTATGATACCCCGGTGTGCCCAGTTGGCCTGAGCAGCACAGTACTGAAAAAATATATGTTTCTTGGAGATACACCATGTCTAATCGCCAAACCGGCACCGTTAAGTGGTTCAACGATGAAAAAGGCTTCGGCTTCATCACTCCTCAAGGTGGCGGTGACGACCTGTTCGTACACTTCAAAGCTATCGAAAGCGACGGTTTCAAAAGCCTGAAAGAAGGCCAGACCGTTTCCTTCGTGGCTGAGAAAGGCCAAAAGGGTATGCAAGCTGCACAGGTTCGCCCAGAGTAAGTTTCTGGCGCACTAAAAAAACCCCGTCCATGTGACGGGGTTTTTTATGCGTGCAACAAAAGCCGGACGCTGTCAGCCGCAGTTGACGCGGGTGACCACTCGAGCCGCATCGGTATTGAGGTTCAGGCGGTCGGAGCGATATTCCAGGGTGACCATGTCATCGGGCATCAGGAACCGGGCATTCTGCGCGCCTGCGCGAGTGCGGGCCTGCTCCAGCAATTCAGATGAAGCCTTCCTGCCGATGGCGAATTCGGCAGCCTTCGCTTCACAGCGGCTGTGACCCGTATCGGTCGACGCTACAGGGTTTGTTGCCGACTCGGAGGACGTACTGCTGCAGCCAGCCAGCAACGTGGCGGCCAACAAAGTACCCAATGACGCGAGCTTCCAAGGCATGAAGCCTCCTCTTTTCAATAGTTAAGCTGAGATCGTGCGACCGCCATTCTGGTGATTGGTTTCACCGTGGCTGATAGCACCCTGCCCCCAGACAGGATAATTGCCAAGTTTGCCTGAGCACCAGCAGGCTGATCATTGTTCAATCGTGACTGAATATGAACAAGCCTCAGTAGACGTCGATGTAGTCGAACGGCGGGTTCGGCCAGTTCTCTTTCAGCGCGTTGTAGATCTGCATCACCCACACCTCATCGCTGGCGGCGACGCGCCCGACATAACCGGAACCCTTGGCCCAGGTCTCCAGGCGAAACAGCAGGTCGCCGATGTCGGTACCGCCGACAACACCTGAGGATATATAGGCAATGCCGGCTTTAGTCACCCGCAACTGGGTGTGCTCATCGTCACTGGCTGAGGCCAGCAAATGGCGAACGGCATCCAGGGTCAAGCCGTCGGGCGTGTTCAAATCAATCTGCACGGGGTGGTCCTTGGACATTGTTCGAAGACCAAGTGTCGCATAGCCCTCCCCTCATGCCTAAGTCGGAGTGCCAAACGTCGCGCAAAATGGTTAACTTCGCAGACAGACTTCTACCCATTCACGAGCGCTATTCATGACCACCGTAAGTATCGATGCCGACATCAAAGCCAAGTGGCCGCAGGGCCACAGCTCCTACAGCCCCGGCAGCCCTGAAGAATTGGCAATCATCGGCATAGATCTTCTGGTCAAGGAACTGGGAACCGAAGCGGCCCAGTCGTTCATCACCCAGGTATTTGAGAAGTACCCGGTGAACTACATGGGCGCCGCGTACACGGCGGCCAAGTAACTCCCGCAGGCTGGCACCTGCGGGAAGCGACTGCTGCTTACTTCAAACGCGCCAGACGCTGGGTCAGCAGGTCAAAGAAACCCTGGGCGTCGCCGTTTTCAACCCAGAACGCGTTTTTCGGCGCCTTCAGGCCGTCGTACCAGTCGACGATGGTCTGGCCGAAGGTCGGGCCTTCGCGGCTGTCGACCACCACATTGACCGCACGACCGCTGAACAGCTCGGGTTTGAGCAGGTAGGCGATCACGGTGGCGTCATGCACCGGGCCACCGGTCATGCCGTAGTGTTCCATGTCACCCTTGACGTATTCATTCAGAATATCGCCCACCAGCTTGCTGGCATTGTTGTTCAGGGCAGCGATCTGCTTCAGGCGCGATTCGCTGGTGAGGATCTTGTGGGTCACATCCAGTGGCAAATAAGTCAGCTTCACACCGCTCTTGAGCACCACTTCTGCCGCCTGGGGATCGGCGAACAGGTTGAACTCGGCCACTGGGGTGATGTTGCCACCGTTGAAGTGCGCGCCGCCCATGATCACTACTTCCTTGATGCCCTGGACGATCTCGGGCTCCTGGATCAATGCCAGCGCCAGGTTGGTCTGTGGGCCGAGCATGGCGATCGTGATGCTGTGGGGCTTGGCGGCTTTCAAGGTGTCGATCAGGTAGTTGACCGCGTTGCCCTCGGCCAGGCCTGCTTTCGGTTCGTGCACGGTGACACCCGACAGGCCTTCCTTGCCATGGATGTTCTCGGCGTAGATCGGCGTGCGCATCATCGGCCGGGCTGCACCGGCGTACACCGGCACCTCCTCGCGCCCTGCCCACTCGCGTGCCAGGCGGGCATTGCGCGAAGTCTTGTCCAGGCGCACGTTGCCGGCCACGGTGGTCAGCGCACGAATGTTCAATTCTTCAGGGGAAGCCAGGGCAAACAGCAAGGCAACCACGTCGTCGGCACCGGGGTCGGTGTCGATGATCAGGTCGATCTTTTCCGCCGCCTGGGCGCCTGTTGCAGTAATCAAGGACAAAAGCAGCAAACTCCGGATCAGTTGGTGCAGTTTCTGAGCATAGCGGTGCATGGCGCACTCCTTGTGCGTGAGGAAACAGTGATGTCGAATGTCTAGAAGGTCACTCCGGCGATCAGCACGATGTTGCAGTACGGCTGGCACTCGCCCGTACGAACCACCGCCCGCGCCTGCCGGCTGAGCACCTTGAACTGGTCGTGGCTGAGCAGCTCGCGCCGGCCCAGTTCGCCGGCGGCATCAAGCTCGTCCAGAGTGGCCAGCGCCGTCGGTTGTTTATCGAGAATCTCCTGGGCCAGCACGTGGCTTTCAACCTGCATCTCGCTGAGCACCACCTTGAGGGTGCTGATGAAATCCGGCACGCCATGGGTCAGGGCCAGGTCGATCAGCTCGACGCCGGCGGGCACCGGCAGGCCGGCATCGCCGATCACCACCATGTCGCCATGCCCCAGGGAGGCGATCAACCGCGACAAGGCGACGTTGAGCAAAGGAGTCTTTTTCATGATGGTTTGAACGCCTGCACGTCGGACAAGGTGGGAATCGAAGGTTGCGCGCCGGCACGGGTCACCGACAGCGCCGCAGCCACCTGGCCAAAACGGATCGCTGCGGCTTCGTCCTGACCATTGGCCAGGGCCGCCGCGAAGCCGCCGACGAAGGTGTCGCCGGCTGCCGTGGTATCAATCGCCTTCACGACCGGTGCCGGGAAATGCTCCAGGCGGCTGCCACTGGCGAACAGTGAACCTTGGGCTCCCAGGGTAATGATGACTTTGCCGGCGCCCAGGGCGATCAACCGGGCGGCAGCTACCTTGGCGGAGTCCAGGGAATCCACGGGTACACCGCTCAGGGCCGTGGCCTCGCTTTCATTGGGGATCAGGTAATCGATGTTGGCGTACCAGTCTGCCGGCAGCGGACGACTGGCCGGCGCCGGATTGAGGATCACGGTCTTGCCCAGCTCACGGGCACGCTTGAGCGCATGCCCGACCGACGCATCGGGTATTTCCAGCTGGCAGATGATCACATCGGCCGCCTGCAATACCGCATCGAAGCAGCCGATGACTGCCGGGGTCAGCGCACCGTTGGCCCCGGCGACAATCACGATGGCGTTCTGGCTGTTGTCGTCAACCACGATCAAGGCCACACCGCTGGAGCCTTCGACGGTGCTGACCGCCTGGCAGTCGATCTGCTCGGCCACCAGTGCGTCGCGCAGCTCCCTGCCGTAAGCGTCGTTGCCGACACAACCGACCATGGACACCTGGGCGCCCAGCCGGGCGGCGGCGACGGCCTGATTGGCGCCCTTGCCACCGGAAACCGTGGCGAACGATTGGCCGATCAGGGTTTCACCGCCACGGGGCAGCCGTGGCGCCCGGGTGACCAGGTCCATGTTCAGGCTGCCTATTACCGCTACTTTTGCTGGCATTCGTCACTACTCGTCAATTGTGTTTCAGTGATGCGGTTGGTTAGCGCTACTCGACAAAGACTCCCGCCAATGGCGCTGTCGATTCTCGCAGGACAATACTGGGGGTCACGATCCGCTGATCGGTAGCCATGGCCGGGCTGGCGATCCGGCGCAGCAGCACTTCTGCAGCCATTTCGCCAAGCTGCAGGATCGACTGGCCGACAGTGGTCAGTGCCGGGTACACGTAACGACTCATCTGGATGTCGTCAAAGCCGATCACCGACAGCTCGCTCGGTACGCGAATGTTGCGCTCGGCAGCGGCGCGCAGTACGCCGATGCCAATCATGTCGTTGCCGGCGAAAATGGCGCTGGGCGGATTGTTTTCCAGCAACAGCGCCGCCGCAGCGTAACCGCCGGTGCTGGTAAAATCGCTTTCCAGCATGCGCTCGCCCGGCACTTCAATGCCGGCCTCGCTCAAGGCCCTACAAAAACCGGCCAGGCGCATCTGCGCCACGCTGGTACTCGCCGGGCCGCCAATCGTGGCGATGTCCCGATGCCCGAGTTCCAGCAGGTGCCGGGTGGCAAGGTAGGCGCCGTACTCGTGATCGATGCGCACCATGTCGGCGTTCACGCCTTCCAGGCCACGGTCGACGATCACCATCGGCGTGCGCACGGCGGCAAGACCTTGCGCCAGCCCGGCATCACCGCCGGCCGAAGCCACGATCAGGCCGTCGATGCGTTTTTCCAGAAGCACCCGCAGGTAGCTGCGCTGCTTGTCCGGGTTATCGTCGGAGTTGCACAGGATCACGCAGTAGCCATTGCGCTCGCAGTAATCCTCAATCCCCCGCGCCAGCTCGGCGAAGTACGGGTTGAGGCTGTTGGGCACCAGCAAGCCGATGGTTGCCGTGGTCTTGGCCTTGAGCGACCGCGCCACCGCGCTCGGCACATAGTCTAGGGTCTTGATGGCGGCCTCGACCTTGATCCGTACCTCTTCGCTGACCGGACGGCTCTTGTTCACCACGTGGGACACCGTGGTGTAGGAGATTCCCGCCAGTGCAGCGACATCCTTGATGGTTGCCATGACTCAGGTCCGCCGGCTTGCGCGCTGACTGCGATAAGTATCGAGCACCACCGCAATCACGATGACCGCACCGGTGATGATGCGTTTGGTTGGCTCGGTGGCGCCAATCTGCGCCAGGCCGGCAGCCAGTACGGAAATGATCAAAACGCCAAAGAAGGTACTGATCACCGAACCCCGGCCGCCCATCAGGCTGGTACCGCCGATCACCACGGCCGCGATCACCTGCAGCTCAAGGCCGGAACCGGCATTCGGGTCCGCCGCTTCCAGGCGCGAGATCTGGAACAGCGCGGCAATCCCGGCCAGCAACCCCATCAGGCTGAACACCAGTATCTTGTAAGGCTTGGGATTGATCCCGGCCAGGCGTACGGCTTCCTCGTTGGTGCCGATGCCAATCAGGTAACGACCGAACACGGTGCGGGTCAGCACGGCCTGGGCGATGATAATGATCAGCAAGGCGATGATGAAAGAAGGCGAGATGCCGAAGGCGATCGGGTTGGACAGCCAGGCAAAGGCGTCGCCAATGTAGGCGGTGCGCGAACCGGTCATCTGATACGCCACGCCCCGCGCCATCTCCAGCACGCCCAGGGACACGATGAACGACGGGATGCGCCAGGCTACCGTGATCGAGCCGGTAATGGTCCCGGCCAGTGCAGCAATGGCCATGCCGAGCAAGGCCGCCGGCAATACGCTCCAGCCCCAGCCGAGGATCGCCACGCTGACTGTCGATGCGGCGAGCGCCAGCACCGAACCTACCGACAGGTCGATGCCGCCAATGATCAACACGAACGTCATGCCGACCGCCAGCACCATCAGGTCGGGGATCTGGTTGGCCAGGGTGCTGAAGGTGTCATAGGACAGGAAGTGGCTGCTGAGCACCGAGAACAGCGCGATCATTGCCAACAGGGCACCGGCCAGGCCCAGGTAAGTACCGAGGCCATAGAAGTTGCCACTTCGCTTGCCAACAGGCGTTGCAGTTTTCATTGAGGGTCCCTAGGCGCTGCTTCATTGAGCAACGCATCACGTTTTTGGTAGCCGGCAAAGGCGGCAGCAAGCAAATCATCCTGGGTCCAGGTATCGCGTTCGAACGTGTCGATCAGGCGCCCGGCGGACAGCACGCCGATGCGGTCGCAGATCAGCATCAATTCGCGCAGGTCGCTGGAAACCACCACCAGCGCCTTGCCCTGACGGGTCAATTCTCCCAGCAAGGCATAGATGTCGAACTTTGCGCCGACGTCGATGCCCCGGGTTGGCTCGTCGAACAGCATCACTGAGCAATCGCGCTCGAGCCAGCGGCCGATCACGACCTTCTGCTGGTTGCCCCCGGACAATTGCGACACCAGTTGCGTGGGGCTGGAGCTGCGGATACGCATCGCGTCGATCTGGCGCTGGGCCAGGGACATCTCGTCGCCGTTGTTGACGAAGCCGCCGCGGGAAATCACCGGCATGTTGCCCAGGGCGATGTTCGCGCTGATCGACTGGGTCAGCAGCAGGCCTTCGCCCTTGCGGTCCTCGGTGATCAGGGCAATGCCATGACCGACTGCGTCGGCGGGCGAACGGATACTCACCACCTGCGCCGGCGAACCCAGGGCCACCGTGCCGCTGTCGGCAATATCGGCACCGAAGATCAGCCGCAGCAGTTCGGTGCGCCCTGCCCCGATCAGCCCGGAAATACCGTAGATTTCGCCAGCGCGCACTTCGAAGGACACGTCGCGAACCTTGTCGGAACGGCTCAGGCCGCAGACCGTCAACGCCGGTGCGCCGATTTTGCGCGGGCCCATGTCCATGTGTTCGCCCAGCTCGCGCCCGACCATCAACGTGACCAGTTGCTCGCTGTTGTAGTTGGCCATGGGCTCAACGCACACCAGGTTGCCGTCGCGCAGCACCGCGATGCGCTGGGCCACACGGGCCAGCTCTTCGAGTCGGTGCGAGATATAGATGATCGACACGCCGCGTGCCTGCAGGCGTGTGATCTGCTCGAAGAGCATTTCGACTTCCCGGGCCGTGAGCATGGCCGTCGGTTCGTCGAGGATCAGCACGTGGCAGTCGCCGATCAGGTTGCGCGCGATCTCGACCATTTGCTGGTGGCCGATGCCGAGCTCGCCGACCAGGGTGTCCGGGTCGATCGCGTCGAGCCCGACCTGCGCCATGGCCTCGATCGCCGCCTTGCGTAATTGCTTGCGACTGATCCAGCCACCGGTGCTCGGCAGCTTGTGCAGGAACAGGTTTTCCGCCACCGACAGGGTCGGCAGCAGATTGAGTTCCTGCATCACCATGCGGATGCCCAGTTCTTCGGCCTGGGTGCGGCTGCCAGGACGGTAATCCTGGCCCTGGAACTGCATCTGCCCGGCGGTCGGCGTCACCAGCCCGCCGATGATTTTCGACAGCGTGCTTTTACCCGCGCCGTTTTCACCGGTCAGCGCCAGCACTTCGCCGCGCATCAGCGTCAGGTCGATGCCGGTGAGGACAGGCTGGGCGTAGGTCTTGCCGATACCGCTGACCGAAAGGACAGCGTTCACAGCGGAAACTGACATAAAAACTCTCCATGCGCTCGCTCACGAGGAGCGAGCACCTTGCGTCACCAGAAGGACTACTTGGTCACCAGCTCGACCGGGGTTTCGATCACGCCATTGGCGCCGCTGTCGACTTTCTCGCCTTTGATGATCTTCAAAGCAGTCTCGATGCCGAACACCGCCTGCTTGGCGGCAAACTGGTCAGCGGTGGCCAGGACGCGACCGTCCTTGAGCATTGGCTGGATGGCGTTGATGTTGTCGTAACCCACCACCTGGACCTTGCCCGCCTTGCCCGCAGCACGCACCGCAGACACCGCGCCAACGGCCATGCTGTCGTTACCGGCCAGCAGCGCCTTGACCTGCGGATACTCGCTGAGAATCGAAGCGGCCACCTTGTTGCCCTTGTCGATTTCCCAGTCGCCGGACTGCAGTGACACCACCTTGATTTGCGCTGCCTCCATTGCATCCTTGAAGCCTGCGGTGCGGGCCTGGGCGTTGGTAGTAGTGGACACGCCTTCGATGATGCCGACTTCGTCACCTGCCTTTAGCTGCTTGGCCAGGTACTCACCGACCAGGCGTGCGCCTTTGCGGTTGTCCGGCCCGACGAAGGGCACGCTGATGTTCTTGCTCTTGACCACGGCCGGGTCCAGCTGGTTATCGATGTTGATCACGGTGATACCGGCATCGATGGCTTTCTTGATCACCGGCACCATGGCCTTGGAATCCGACGGCGCGATCACCATGGCATTGACCTTGGCCAGGATCATTTGCTCGACGATACGGGTTTGCCCAGCGGTGTCGGTTTCGTCCTTGATGCCGTTGGAGATCAGGTCGAAATCGGCGGAGTGTGCTTTCTGGTAAGCCTTGGCGCCGTCTTCCATGGTGAGGAAGAATTCGTTGGCCAGGGATTTCATGACCAGCGCGACTTTAGGTTTTTCCGGGGTTTCGGCGAAGGCCGAGGAGATGGGCAATGCGGCGGATGCGGCAGCCAGCATGGCGACAGCGAGAAGGCGTCCAGCGAATGGCAGCTTCATGGGTTCACTCCGATCTTATGATTATTCTGAGCAACGCTTGCGCTGGCGTAGGCTATACAGCGTTCTGTAGGAACAGGCTATCAGAACACTGCGCAAACGTTTGCGAAGACCGAACTATGCGAACCCTGCAAAGATTTGTCAACGCCCGGCAATGCTGATCGCATAAAGGACATAAGTCAGACCGAGGTGCTGACCATACTGCCACTGGTCGAACCCTCAGTCAGCGCCTTGGCCAGCGCGCCCGCCACCTGGGCGATCGCCCCTGCGGTGTCGGCAATGCGCTGCTGAACCGCCATGACCGCGGTCGCCTTGGCTTCTTCGTTGGCAAATTTGGTGGCCTGGGTCGCTGCCAGTTGCTGCTGTTGTTCGCGCAACTGTTGCTGCAGTTGCTTCATGCGCTTGAGCAACATCTGCACCGTAACACTTTGGCTGCTGCTACTGCTCTCGGCTTTTGCGTCTTGCTGGGCAGGCGCCACGCTCAAGGGTTTTTTATCGCCCTCTTCCGGGGTCGCAGCCTGCGCGGTGGCTTCGGCGGTTGTTTTAACAGCGGCGTCCGCAGGTTTGTTGCCAATATTGATCACACGCGCATTCGACAAAGCGACGGTCAACGACATTTCCAATCCCTCTTGAACGATCCATTACAGGGGCATCGACCGGGACTGCGGTTTCTTTAGGGGGGCGAGCAGCAATTGAGCACCTGAACGCGCATTTCAACAGCATGTGCAGGGACTTTCGGTAGACCGAACAAAAAAACCGTCACTGTTCGGAAGCCCGGACGAACTGGTTACGGACGCCTGCGCTCATGACACAAATATTTGTTACATATCATTAGCTTACAAATAGTTTCGTTACACATTACAGCTGGTATGGATCCTGCTCTCTCACTCCCACCCCGGCATTCAGGTGTGCCGGGGCCATTTGGAAGACCTGCAATCAGCACCGTCTCACCACAAGAGAGAAAAAAATAATGACATCTGCTCTTAAGTCCTTCGTTCCGGGCACTTTGGCCCTGCTGCTCCTCCTGCCTACCGCGCTCCAGGCTAAAGAAGCCCAGACCCAGACCGAACAGAAACTGGCCAACGTGGTGATCCTCGCCACCGGCGGCACCATCGCCGGCGCAGGCGCCAGCGCAGCCAACAGTGCCACCTACCAGGCGGCGAAAGTCGGCATCGAGCAATTGATCGCCGGCGTTCCGGAACTGAGCCAGTTGGCGAATGTGCGTGGCGAACAAGTGATGCAAATCGCCTCGGAAAGCATCACTAACGACAACCTCCTGCAACTGGGCCGCCGCGTGGCGGAACTGGCCGACAGCAGCGACGTCGACGGCATCGTCATCACCCATGGCACCGACACCCTGGAAGAAACCGCTTACTTCCTCAACCTGGTGGAAAAAACCGACAAGCCGATTATCGTCGTCGGCTCCATGCGCCCGGGCACCGCGATGTCCGCTGATGGCATGCTCAACCTGTACAACGCTGTGGCTGTCGCCAGCAGCAAGGACGCACGAGGCAAAGGCGTGCTAGTGACCATGAACGACGAGATCCAGTCGGGTCGTGACGTCAGCAAAATGATCAACATCAAGACTGAAGCGTTCAAGAGCGCCTGGGGTCCGCTGGGCATGGTAGTCGAAGGCAAATCCTATTGGTTCCGCCTGCCGGCCAAGCGTCACACCATGGATTCGGAATTCGACATCAAGGACATCAAGAGCCTGCCCGCCGTTGAAATCGCCTATTCCTACGGCAATGTCAGCGACACCGCGTACAAGGCCCTGGCGCAATCTGGCGCCAAAGCCATCATCCACGCCGGTACCGGCAATGGCTCGGTGTCTTCGCGCGTGGTTCCAGCCCTGCAGGCGCTGCGCAAGGACGGCGTGCAAATCATCCGTTCTTCCCACGTCAATGCCGGCGGTTTCGTATTGCGTAACGCCGAACAACCGGATGACAAGAACGACTGGGTGGTGGCCCACGACCTGAACCCGCAGAAAGCCCGCATCCTTGCCATGGTTGCGCTGACCAAGACCAATGACAGCAAAGAACTGCAGCGGATGTTCTGGGAGTATTGATCCCTCCTCGCCCGACCGATTCCGGTCGGGCAGCCCTGACTTCTCCTGAAGGGGTCAGGGGCCTGATAAAAAACCTGCCCCCTTCCTACACCAAAAAGCGAAAACCGCTGTCAGAGGAATTTCTTGAATTTTAAGCAGTTGCGATAATTCCTACAGTTTAATACTGTATGCACGTACAGCTTAATAAGGATAATTCCGTGACCACCGCCTCCTCCGCTCCAGATTCCTACGCACGCATGGGCATGCGCGTTCAGAAAATCATCAATTCCCCCACCGCGCAGAAAGCCAAAGCCGCGCTGATCTTCCGCCTGCCCGACGAACCCGTGGACGAGTGGGAGCAGTTGCTCGAAGAAATCGACGAAAACGATAACGTCACCCTCGCCTACCGCGACGATGGCGGCGTGCAGATTTTTTGGGTTGTGCCGAAGGAAGACTGAGTCGATGAGTGTCCGTTGTTTAGCTTTACTGCTGCTGTTCTGCGCCATGGGCGCCCAGGCAGCCGCACCGCGAACCTTTTCCGAAGCCAAGAAAGTCGCCTGGAAACTCTACGCACCGCAATCGACCGAGTTCTATTGCGGCTGCAAGTACACGGGCAACAAGGTCAACCTGTCCGCCTGTGGTTACGTGCCGCGCAAGAATGCCAAGCGCGCCGCGCGCATCGAGTGGGAGCATATCGTGCCGGCCTGGCAGATTGGTCATCAGCGCCAGTGCTGGCAGGAAGGTGGGCGCAAGAACTGCACCCGATACGACGCGGTGTACCAGAAGGCGGAAGCCGACCTGCACAACCTGGTGCCGAGCATCGGCGAAGTGAACGGCGACCGCAGCAACTTCAGTTTCGGTTGGCTGCCGGTGCAATCTGGGCAATACGGCTCATGCCTGACCCAGGTCGACTTCAAGGCGAAGAAAGTCATGCCGCGCCCGTCTATTCGCGGAATGATCGCACGCACTTACTTCTACATGAGCAAACAGTACGGGTTGCGCCTGTCCAAGCAGGATCGGCAGCTCTACGAAGCCTGGAACAAGACCTACCCGGTACAGGCCTGGGAAAGCCAGCGCAACCAGACGGTGGCGTGTGTGATGGGACGCGGCAATGAGTTCGTCGGCCCGGTCGACCTCAAAGCCTGCGGCTGATTGAACACCGAACTTTGTAGGAGCGAGCTCGCTCGCGAAGAACGTCAACGATAACGCGTGAAGCCTGGAAAACGCGGTGCCCGTTGGTTCTTCGTCGGAACGCCGCCTGCGGCAAGCTCGCCCCTGCAAAGTGCATGGGAGTCTTACTGACTCAGCGGACGCTCGATCACCAGCAATTCGATATTCTGTTTTTTCGCCCGCACCAGCGCGGCCTGCACCTCGGCTTGCTTGGCCTTGGCCTCAGCCTCGGAACCATAGGGGCCCATCAGGATACGCGTCTTGCCGTTTTCCCTGACCACGCTGGAAACAAAACTGTGCTCGATCAACCAGCCGCTCAGGTCGCTGACGGCCTGGGTGATCTCGCCCCGAACTTCCAGATCCCACTGTGGCGCGGCAGCTGCGGCGGGCGTCGTGGCGACTGTCGGCTTCGGCGGTGGCACGTCGCCGCGCTTGCCTTGATCGCACCCTGCCAACGCCAGTATTGCCACTACCCAGACCCATTTGCGCACGAGTTGTCCCTCTAAATGCTTAAAGCAGGCATTTTAGCATTCATGAATAGTTCTTTAGGGCCGAAAAATCGAGATAAAACAACGAGAATGATGGGTGCGGCCTCTGTATAGTTACGCCTTGGGAATTAATGCTGCATCTGCGCGTCAGAAAGAGGCACCCAAATTGTGAGACTTCGCACTAATCTATACGTACCACCGACCTCTGCACTGTTCGAATCAGGTGCCCTACAAAGCAATCAAGGAGAAGACCATGCTGATACTCACCCGCAAAGTCGGTGAAAGCATAAACATTGGTGATGACATTACGATCACCATCCTCGGCGTCAGCGGCCAACAAGTCAGGATTGGTATCAATGCCCCAAAGGACGTCGCGGTTCATCGCGAAGAGATCTACCAGCGCATTCAGGCTGGCCTGACCGCACCGGACAAGCCACAGAACTGATCTTGCGACACCCAGTAGCCAGCCCGTTCGCCCCTGAGCTTCGGCTGGCTAGAATTCCAGTGCAACGCACCTGAACCAAAGCTGGCTAAGCAAAGGTCACCCCTCGCGCCATACCTGTGGCCGCCACCACCATCAGCAATACCAGCATCGCCTCCACATGACTGATCCGTGCGAACAGCTTTGCACGCCCAGCGTCTACCGCCCCTTCCCCGTGCAATTCGCCATTTGATCAGCGTGATCATCGGCGCCAGTTCCAATAGCAGGATCAGCACGAAGAGCGTCATCTTCAGGTGAAACAACGGCTGGTGGAAATAGTCGGTCTGTCAGTAGTCGTTCCTCGAGGCCAAGCGTGCTTACTCCCCGGCGGGTAACAATACCGAGGCGCTGTCCAACCAGCTTTCGAAGCAGGCGAAGGTATTACGGGCTGCCGTCACTGCGCGGTCACGTGCGGGTGCCTCAAGGGTTGCAGCACCCAGGTGGCCGATGAACTCCCGCCAACGGCGTCCGGTCGCGGCGCCATAGACTTCGAGGAATGCCGCCCCCGTGCTGGCGTCGAGACCCAGCCGGGTCGCGATCTCGCGGCGCAGGATCTGACCACCTAAGGTGGCACCTTCCAATACATACAGGACTCCCAGACAGTCTGCCCTGGATGTGATGGCGGGGAGCGCGGCGCACTGCGGCAGGTCGGCAATCGCGCTTTCAGTCAGCCCCAGCGCCAGTAAATCGAAGCACAGGGTCGGAGTTTTCAGTCTGTCCGCCAGACCGAATTCGCTGAGGATTTCGGCATGCTCCAGCAGGCGTCGCTCCAGGGGCTTATAAAAACCGCAGTAGGCCTGGATGATTCGCCGGTAGTGTGCAAGGTCCAGCGCCGGGGAAAAGAACGGCAGACGTTTCTCAAGGGCGATGTGCAGCGTCCCGGTCCCGGAGCGTAAATACTGGAGCAATGGGCACACGGCAGCACGACCAACAACTGAATTCATGGAGATAAGCCCTGGATTTGGGGCCTGATGCGGCCACAGGTAAAACGATTAACCTCCACTTAAGGGTACACGTCTGGAGTGCTTCGCGTAAAAGCCCCGTTTGGCAAAAATGGCACGCGCGCACCCAGGCGAACAAACGCGCAGGCGGCTGGTCGTAATCTTTACATGAGGACAGCCCGCCGCCACTGCTGGCCGGTTTTTTTTGCTAATGTATCGTGCACTTTTTAAAGCGAATGGATTTGGCGACCTAAAGCTCAGCCAGGTAAACGCCAACCGCTTTTAACGCCTTAAAGGGGGAACATTTTGACCACAACCGCAATCGCTGCCGAGCTCCAGGCCGCTATCGACAACTGCGCCCGCGAACCCATAAGGACCCCGGGCAGCATTCAGCCCCAAGGGTTTCTGCTGGTGATCGACGAAGCCAGCATGACGGTGGTGCAAGTCAGCGAGAACGCGACTGACTGGATCGAAATAGCCCCTTCGCAACTGCTGGGCATGCACCTGGATGACCTGGTAAAGAGCGGTTCGGCCTTCGTCGATCAGTTGAGCGACCTGGAAGAGGAACAGCTGCAAGCGTTTCATGTCGGCGACACCACGCTGCTCCAAGGTGACCGGGCCGGTCAGTTGTTCGCGATGATGCTGCATCGTAACGACGGCGTGCTGATTGCCGAGTTCGAGCCCGCCAGTGATGCCTCCAGCGCCCATGGCCGGCTGTACCCGCTGATTCGTTCGTTCATCAGCCAGATGCGTGAAGACGAAAGCGTCGATGAATTGTGCCTGCGCTCCGTCGGGTTCATCAAGCGCATCACCGGCTATGGCCGGGTGAACGCGTACCGGTTCGATAAGGAAGGCAATGGCGTGGTCAACGCCGAACTGGCTGACGAGGGTTACGACAGATACCTGGGGCTATGCTTTCCGGCGTCCGATATTCCGCAGCAAGCCCGCGAACTCTACTGTTCCAACCGCATTCGCATCATCGCTGACGTCAACTACGTACCCTCGCCGATCATCCCCCCGCATAATCGCGCCACCGGTCAGCCGCTGGACTTGAGCTTTGCCACGCTGCGCAGCGTTTCACCGGTGCACCTGCATTACATGCGCAACATGGGCACCGGTGCCTCTATGTCCATTTCCATTGTCAAGGATGGCCAACTGTGGGGGCTGATTTCCTGCCACAACCATGCGCCACGGGATGTGAGTTTCCAGACCCGAACCGCTTGTGAACTGCTGGGCCGGGTGTTGTCGCTGCAGGTCGAGACCAAGGGCGCCCACCTGCGCAGCCAGAAAATGCTCAGCCTGAGAAAGCAGATCGTGCAGATGCTCGGGGCCATGGCCGATCACGACAGCGTGCTCAACGGCCTGAAATCCTTGCCCGACGTGTTCCTGGGTTTCGTCGGCGCCAGCGGCGCGGCAGTAGTGTCCGATACCGAGTGCGACCTGTATGGCCTCACCCCAGCGCAAAACCAGGTACAGTCTCTCGCCACCTGGCTGAACAATCGCCAGGGCTCGGACGTATTTCAAAGCGACAATGTCGGCCGCGACATCCCGAACCTGCCTGGCCTCGCCAAATCCATTGGTGGTGTGCTGGCGGTATCGATTTCCGAAGTCCACTCCAACTACATCCTGTGGTTCAAGCCCGAGCAGACCCATGTGGTGCACTGGGCGGGCAAGCCGGAGAAAGTGGTGGATGTCAGCGGCTCACTCTCGCCGCGCCAGAGTTTTGCCAAGTGGCACGAGACAGTAGAGGGCTACTCCACGCCCTGGGACGAAACCGAGATCGAAGGCGTCGCCGAGTTGCGCCTCGCGGTGCTGGGCATCGTCCTGCGCAAGGCTGAAGAGCTGGCGCAGATGACCACCGAATTGAAACGTTCCAACAAAGAGCTCGAGGCGTTCTCCTACAGCGTCTCCCATGACCTGCGCGCCCCGCTTCGGCATATCGCCGGTTACGCCGAGCTGCTCACGGACATGGAACAGGACAACCTGACCGAGCGCGGCCAACGCTTCCTCGGCACCATTGGGGAGTCGGCAAAATTTGCCGGGACACTGGTCGACAACCTGCTGAGTTTCTCGCAGATGGGCCGCTCGGCCATGCGCCTTTCCGAAGTCAATCTCGCCGCGATGATCGAGTCGATCAAGCGGGAAATGGAGCCGGAATACCAAGGCCGGACGATTAAATGGGAGACCGGCGAGCTGCCTATCATCGTCGCCGACCCCGCGTTCCTGCACCTGGCCATGCGTAACCTGGTCGCCAATGCCATCAAGTACACCCGCAACGAAGAAGTCGCCATGATTGAAATCACGGCGACTGAGACCGCCGACACCGTGACTGTAAGCATCAGGGATAATGGAGTGGGCTTCGACATGCAGTACGCCGGCAAACTGTTCGGCGTATTCCAGCGCTTGCACCGCATGGATGAGTTCGAGGGAACCGGTATCGGCCTGGCAAACGTCAGGCGGATCGTTGAGCGCCACGGCGGAACCGTCAAGGCCGAGGGTGTCCTCGACCAGGGCGCCACGTTCTCGATGACCCTTCCAAAAAAACACCTGAGCCCAGTCGCTCGATGACACAGAGAAACCGCCATGCTTAAACCGATCCTGCTAGTAGAAGACGATCCCAACGACCTCGAGCTGACACTGGTCGCACTTGAGCGCAGCCAGCTAGCCAACGACGTAGTCGTCGTCAGGGATGGCGCCGAGGCGCTGGACTACCTGTTCCGCCGCAACGCCCACTCCGAACGTGCCGACGGCAACCCGGCGGTGCTGCTGCTGGACCTGAAATTGCCGAAAGTCGATGGCCTGCAAGTGTTGGAGGCGATTCGCTCGGCTGAAGAGCTGCGCAGCATCCCGGTGGTCATGCTGACTTCCTCCCGGGAAGAGCCGGACCTGTCGCGCGCCTACCAGTTGGGCGTCAACGCCTATGTGGTCAAGCCCGTGGAATTCAAGGAGTTCGTGGGCGCCATTTCCGACCTGGGTATTTTCTGGGCGGTGCTGAACGAACCGCCACCGGGCTCTGTCAGAACCGTGCGCCGCTCTAATTCCTGATCATTCGATGAACATGCACAGCTGAACTACATGCCACTGAACAAGCTGAAAATCCTCCTCATCGAAGACAGTCCTCACGACGCCGAGTTGACTGTATTGACCCTGGAGGCAAGTGGTATCGAGGTCGATTCGACCCTGGTTCACAACCATAAAGGGGCGAAACAGGCCCTCGACCACGGCAGCTACGATGTAGTGTTGTGCGACTACCTGCTGCCGGGGTCTTCCGGCGCAGATGTGCTGCAGATCGCACAGCAAATCGCCCCACAGACCCCATTCATCTTTCTCTCCGGCATGTTCGGTGAACACCAGGCCGTGGAGATGATTCGCCTGGGGGCGGTGGATTACGTCCTCAAGCAAAACCTCAAGATGCTGCCCAAGGCCGTGCGCCGTGCCGTTTCGGAAGTGCGCGAGCGCAAGCAGCGGCTGGTGGCGGAAGCCGCCTTGCAGGAGGTCGAGGCCCGTGCGCGGCTGGCGATTGAGGCGGCAGAGATGGGCGTGTGGGAGCTTGAACCCAGCACCGGCCGGTTGCTCTGGGACGAGCGCTGCAAAGCGCTGTACGAGCTGCCGCCGACTGCGTCGATTGACCTGGCTTATCTGCTGAACCGCTGCCACCCCGACGACCGCTTGCTGGTTGAAGGCAAAGTCCTGGAAGCCATGACCGCCCAGGCGGATTATCAGGTCGAGTACCGGGTCATCCTGCAGGGCGGCCGCCAGCGCTGGATTTTTTCCAATGGCCGCTCGGTGTTCGAGAACGGTCAATGCGTGCGATTCACCGGGGTCATGCAAGACATCAGCGAACGCAAACGCGCGACCGAAGAGCTGGTGGAGCTCAATGAGGCACTCGGGCAGCGGGTCGAGCAGCGCACTCGCGAACGCGACCGCACCTGGGAACTGTCCCGGGAGCTGCTGGCCGTGTTGCGCCTGGACATGACCCCCATTGCGTTCAACCCGGCCTGGAAAGCCGCGCTGGGCTGGTCCCATGAACAGATCAGCCAGATGCGCTTGTGGGAACTGATTCACCCCGAGGACCTCGAGGCGACCGTACGCGAAACTGAAAGCATCGCGCGCGGTAACGTCTCCACCCGTTTCGTCAATCGCATGCGCCATTTGTGCGGCGACTATCGCTGGCTGTCCTGGACCATCGTGCCGGAAAACGGACTGATGTATGCAGCCGTGCGCGACATCACCGAAGAGCGCGCTGTCGTCGACGAACTGGCCGCGGCCAACCAGCGGCTGCGCGACCAGATCCAGGAACGCGAGCGGGTTGAGGCCGCACTGCAACAGATGCAGCGCCTGGAGGTCGTCGGGCAACTCACCGCTGGCGTTGCGCACGATTTCAACAACTTACTGACGGTGATCCTGACCAGCACCGCTTTTGCCATCCGCGACGTCGAGAAAGGCACGCTGGACAAGACCACCCGCCGCCTGCAAAACGTCATCGAGGCCGGCGAGCGTGGCGCCCGGCTGACCGCACAACTGCTCTCGTTCTCGCGCCGGCAACGCCTGGAACCGGTGGTTCTGAGCCTCAACGACACCATTCGCGGCATGGGCAGCCTGTTGGCGCGGGCACTGGGCGGCAGCATCTGGATCAAGAGCGAATTGTGCCCCGAGCTGTGGCACGCCATGGGCGACCCAACCCAGACGGAAATGATCATCCTCAACCTCGCCATCAATGCCCGGGATGCCATGGCAATGGGAGGCACGCTGTGCTTTTCGACCTTTAACGCCGAAATCACCGAGCCTGCGGTTCGCCCTGAAAACCCTGAGCCAGGCCGCTACGCAGTCCTGTCCATCCAGGACTCGGGCAGCGGTATGAGCGATGACACCTTGCTCAAGGCCTTCGAACCGTTCTTTACCACCAAGGAAGTCGGCAAGGGCTCGGGCCTTGGCCTGGCGCAGGTGTTCGGTTTTGCCAAGCAGTCCGGCGGCGGCGTGAGAATCGAGACACAACTGGGTGTGGGCACCAAAGTCATGGTGTACCTGCCCAGCGTGGAAAAAACCGCTGCAGCTGCGGTAGAAGCTCAGCCGGACGTGGCGCATCAAGCCGTGGTGGAGGGGCGCACCGTACTGCTGGTCGACGATGACCCCGCAGTCCGCGCGGTCACCGTGCAGATGCTCGAATCACTGGGCTACAGCGTTGAAGAGGCGAAGGACGGGATACAGGCCCTGGAAAAGCTCGGACCTGGGATTGACGTGGTAGTAACCGACTTCGCGATGCCTGGCATGACTGGCGGCGAGCTGGCGCAACTGATCAGGGAACGCACCCCCGAAGTGCCCGTACTGTTCGTCACCGGCTACGCGGACGTGGACGTACTGGGGCTGGAAGCTTCAGCCGTGGTGCAGAAGCCATTCAGTGGGCGGGAGCTGCGGGACAAGCTGCACCAGGCGTTGAGCAAGGCCCGAATCGACTGAGGCGTGTCGCCCTTTCGTCGCCCACGCCTCTGAGGATACCGAAATGGTCTGCTCGGACAGCCTCAATGTGCAGAAGTTCAACTAGCCTGAGTCTACGTCCCGCCAAGAGGAGTGGTAACGATGATCCTGCGCATGGTGGTTTCAGATTGGGTTTGCCTCGTATTCGCGGGCGCCTGCGGTTTGGCATTGATTTCCATGGTGTTCTGGTGGGATCAATGGCTGGCCCTGATTCTCAATTAACCGAGACTTCCACCCCATACCCTCGGCCCCCACCCAGGTCGCCATCGACGTCGCCTGTACCGGCACCAGAACATCTATCCCACGCGGGTGATAAATAGATTTGTGGCCTTAGGGGTATGCCGGGTCTGTCTTAAGATAAATCTGGCTCTGGGCAGGCCTGGTCGAAACAATCTTTAAGCCGACGAACCGCCGAGAGCTGTTTTTCCTTCTCGTCAGCGCTCAGTGACCGTTCGCAATATTCCCGACTGAGAAAAATAATGACGTCATTACCGTCAGGGTTGTCGGAATAACCAGGGTGATTTGATATCTCTGCCAGCAACGCTTCCGAGACTGGAGCGACATGAAAATGGACGTTGAAACCAGGCGAGAACCCTAGCTTATAGAACACTACTTTGTAGGGTGCGTAGGCCCTTGTCAGCAGAAGCTCTACCGCTTTCATTACCGGACCTAAAGACGCCAGGGCTTCATGACTCAGACCGCCGAGCCCTGATGCCGTCTCTTCTGATGAAATAATCAAATAGCCGTCGTAACGGGCATCTCTTCGATGAGTCACCGTCCAGTGGGTATTATTGAAAACTCTCAGCTCGTCCATATAGCTCCCACCCTCTCGTCAGGTGCAGTCGGGTTGACTAGTCGCCCCCCATCTTTTCAGCTAATTGCCCGCGGTCGGTTTAAGGCCGTCTGCGCTACCATCGGCAACCCACTGTCTGAAGGTGGGCGCCGAACTGGTGTTCTGAGGCGGGACTTTTACAAAAGTTTTGCAAATCCCAGGCAACAAAAAAAGGCCCACCTTTCGGTGAGCCTTTCTAGACCGCCCAGCAGAGCGGATTTTGTTTGGTAGGCGCGATTGGACTCGAACCAACGACCCCCACCATGTCAAGGTGGTGCTCTAACCAACTGAGCTACGTGCCTGCTGTGAGGCGGCATTCTACGGAATTCCGGAGGGGTGTCAACACCTTTTTTCGCGCTAACCCTATGAATATGCAAAATATTTAATTTTGCTGCTGCGAGGAAGATTTTCCGGTGGCTGGCGAGGGTTTTTCAACTCGGGTAGGATCGGGGGACTCGTAAAATATATTAAACAGAGGCAGCAGGATGGCGAACACTCCTTATCCAGAGTCCTATTACGCCGCATCGGCCAATGCGGCTCCGCCGCGCCCGGCTTTGCAGGAGGAAGTAGAGACTGATGTCTGTGTGATCGGCGCCGGGTATACCGGCTTGTCCTCTGCCCTGTTCCTGCTGGAGAACGGTTTTAAGGTCACGGTGCTGGAGGCGGCCAAGGTTGGTTTTGGTGCTTCCGGGCGCAACGGTGGGCAGATCGTTAACAGTTACAGCCGCGATATCGATGTGATCGAACGCACCGTCGGGCCCAAGCAGGCTCAACTGCTGGGGCAGATGGCGTTCGAGGGCGGACGGATCATTCGCGAGCGGGTGGCCAAATATAATATCCAGTGCGACCTGAAGGACGGCGGCGTGTTCGCCGCCATCACGGCCAAGCAGATGGGCCATCTGGAGGCGCAGAAGCGTTTGTGGGAGCGCTTTGGGCATACGCAGCTGGAGCTCATGGATCAGGCGCGTATTCGCCAGGTGGTGGCTTGCGATCAGTATGTCGGTGGCATGCTTGATATGAGTGGCGGACATATTCATCCGCTTAACCTGGCCTTGGGTGAAGCCGCTGCGGTGGAGTCTCTGGGCGGGACTATTTATGAGCAATCGCCGGCGGTGCGGATCGAGCGCGGCGCCAGCCCGGTGGTGCACACGCCGCAGGGCAAGGTCAGGGCCAAGTTCATTATCGTCGCCGGCAATGCCTATCTGGGCAACCTGGTGCCGGAACTGGCGGCCAAGTCGATGCCCTGCGGGACTCAGGTGATTACCACTGCCCCATTGGGCGATGCGTTGGCCAGCAGTTTGCTGCCGCAGGACTACTGCGTGGAGGACTGTAATTACCTGCTCGACTACTACCGCCTGACCGCCGACAAGCGCCTGGTTTTCGGCGGTGGCGTGGTGTACGGGGCGCGGGATCCGGCGAACATCGAGGCGATCATTCGGCCGAAGATGCTCAAGGCGTTTCCGCAGCTCAAGGATGTGAAGATCGATTACGCCTGGACCGGGAATTTCCTGCTGACCTTGTCGCGATTGCCACAGGTGGGGCGACTTGGGGACAACATTTACTACTCCCAGGGCTGCAGCGGCCATGGGGTGACGTATACGCATCTGGCGGGCAAGGTGCTGGCCGAGGCGTTGCGCGGCCAGGCTGAGCGTTTTGATGCGTTTGCCGACCTGCCCCATTATCCGTTTCCGGGTGGGCAGCTGTTGCGCACGCCATTTGCGGCGCTGGGGGCCTGGTATTACGGGTTGCGGGACAAATTCGGGTACTGACTGACGCGAGCAAGCCGGCTCCCACTGGTGTTGTCCCACAGGGCGTTTAGAGTTGATCCCGGGCGATGCCGCTGCGGATTCGCAGGATGTCGGCGAGCACCGCCAAGGCGATTTCTGCGGGTGTTTTGCTGCCTAGGTTGAGGCCGATGGGCGCGTGAATTCGTGCCAGTTCGGCTTCCCCCAGCCCGCCAATGCGACGCAAGCGTTCGAAGCGTTTTTGAGAGGTTTGCACCGAGCCCATAACGCCAATGTAGAACGCGTCGGTACGCACCGCTTCCATCATCGCCAGGTCATCAATGCGCGGGTCGTGGGTTAATGCAACCACCGCCGTATCGCTATGGCAGCCGCCGTCAGCGATGAAGACCGAAGGCAGCTGCCGGCGGATCTCGACGTTGTTAAGCACCACACCTTCAAGCACTTCATCCCGGGGGTCGCAGAGGATCACTTCGAACCCAAGCCCCACCGCAAACTCCGCACAGGCCTGGGCGACACTGGAGTAACCCGCCAGCAACAAGCGCTGGGCAGCGCCGATGCGCACACGAACCCGATCGACTTCGCGCTCGATACGCGCGCCCTGCTCCCGGTCCACGAACACGTCACGGGCGCCGCTGGCCAGATCGATTTCGCGGATCAGGCGACGCTGGCCCAACAAGGCCGATTCCAGCTCCCGCAGATGCGCCTGAACCTCGCAAGCCGGCTCAAGCTTCTCCACCAGCACGTCAAGAATCCCGCCACACGGCAGGCTGATGCGCGAGCGGGGGTCATCTCCTTCGCCGTACCGAACCACGCACACGGCTTGCTCGAATGCGCCTTCGGCGACGCGCTCGAGAAAGTCTTCCTCGACGCACCCACCCGACAGCGAACCTATCCACTGCCCCCCGCCGTTCACCGCCAGCAGCGAGCCCGGCGCGCGAGGCGCCGAGCCGTAGGTGGCGAGCACCGTGCACAGCCAGACCTGCTGGCCGGCGTTTGACCATTGCAGCGCGCGCCGTACCACTTGCAGATCCAGATGCTGCATATCAATGCACCTTGTGTTCGGTTGGAGGGGCGTCCGCTTGTAGCTTCTGCACGTCGCCGATTGTCAGTTCACCCGACTGACCACCCCACCCTTGACGCAGGTAATTGAGCAGGTCGGTCAGCTGGCCAGGGCTGAGTTTGTCGGCAAAGCCCGGCATCGGTTGCATGCGTTCGAAGCCGACAAATTGCTGCTCGCCGATGCCGTCCTCGATCACCCGTAGCAGGTTGCGCGCATCATCCAGGCGCAGCGTGGTGTTGCCACGCATGGCCACTGCGATGTGCGGCTTGCCCTCGCCCTCTACCGCATGACAACCGGCGCAGACGTTGAGGTATTCCTGGCGACCGCGCCGGGCGCTGGCACTCAACTGCTCCAGGGGCACTTCGCTCAGCACTTTCGCCGCTGGCGGTTGATCGCCAAGCAGGTAGGTGGCCATCGCTGCCAGATCCGGATCAGTGAGGCCCTGGGTGCTGTTGTGGAACACCGGGAACATCTCGTTGAACATGGTGCCCTGGGCGCTCATGCCGTGCTTGAGGAACGAACTCAGGTCCTGGTGATTCCAGCCACGGTTTGCCAGGTCTTCGGCCAGCAGGCTGGGCGCCAGGTAGCCATTGAGGACGCCACCGGTCATGCGCTTGTCCTGCTGCATCGCACCGGGCAAACCGCGCGGGGTGTGGCATTCGCCGCAGTGGCCGAGCACGTCGACCATATACTGGCCGCGCTTGAACGCCTCGCTCTTGCCCGCGGTGGGCGACAGCTTGACGTCTTTACCGTACAGCATGTTCCAGCCCGTCAGGCCCAGACGTACGTTGAACGGAAAACTCAGGCTGGTCACCGGCGCCGCGCGCTCGATCGGCTCGACGGTTTTCAGGTAAGCGTGAATCGCGTCGGAGTCGGCCCGGGGCATCAGGTGATAGGAGGTGTACGGCATCGCCGGGTACAGGTTAGCCCCGTCGCGACGCTTGCCTTCTGTGAGCGCAGCGAAGAATTCCTCATCGCTGTATTGACCGATGCCGTGCTCCTTGCTCGGGGTAATGTTGGTGCCATAGATGGTGCCAAACGGCGAAACGATCGGCAGGCCTCCCGCATAGGGAGCGCCACCCGGGGCGGTATGGCAGGCCATGCAGTCGGCCGCGCGGGCGAGGTATTCGCCGCGCTTGACCTGATCGTCGGCGTGCGCCATCAAGACCGGCGCAGCCAGGCCGACCGCCAATGCCAGGCGGGAAAATAGATGCTTCATGTTAGCCCTCCTTGACCAGGCCGAGATCGGTCAGCACGTTGCGCGTGGCGCTGTAGTAACGCACATAGCCGGTGCAGCGGCAGACGTGGTGGCCGAGGCTGTCCTCGATCACCTGTTCCAGCTGGCTCTTGACGATCGGCTGGCGCTGCAGCTTTTCTACCAGCACGGTCGCGGCATTGACGAAACCGGGCGCGCAGTAGCTGCACTGGAAAGCGAACTCATCGACGAAGCGTTGCTGGATCGGGTTGAGCTCAGTGACTTTGCCCTGCTCATCGCGGGTGGCATGGCCTTCGATGGTCCGTACTTTCTTGCCTTCGAAATAGTGCGCACCGGTGATGCAGGTGCGCACTTCCTCGCTGGTGCCGTCGGGGTTGTCGACGATCACCACGCAGGCATGGCAGATGCCCTGGCCGCAGCCCAGGCGGGAACCGGTGAGGTTCTTGTATTCGTGCAGGTAGTCGATCATCGGCAGGTCATCAGGGATGTCCACCGGGCCGACGGTTTGACCGTTGAGGGTCAGTTGAAGCGGACGGTTAGCCATTGAGGGCCTCCTTGATGCGGGCAGAAGTGATAGGCAGGTCGCGAACGCGCTTGCCGATGGCGTGGGCCACGGCGTTACCGATGGCACCCACGACCGGGATCATCACCACTTCGGCGATGCCTTTGGAGGGGTCGCTCGGGGACAGCGGCGGCAGGATTTCCGCCGTCTGCTTCCAGACCGCGACGTGGCGCGCCATGGGCAGGCGATAGCGGTTGAAGTTCCAGTCACCCTCCCCAGGTCCGCCTTCGTACAGCGGCATTTCTTCCAGCAGCGCATGGCCGATGCCCATTGCAATGCCACCTTCAAGCTGGCCCCTGACCAGTTCTTCCACCAATACCCGACCGCACTCGACCCACGAGTGATGGTTGAGCACCTGCACTTCGGCCGAGCCCTTGTTCACTTTCAGCTCAACCAGGGTTGCCACCGGGCTGTAGTAAGTCACTGCGGCGTTGTTCAATTGGGTGTCCGGGTAGTGCACGTTCTGCCGATCAAGCAGATGGAAGCCAGCGCTGTTCATCTGCGCCTTCTTCGCGCTCGGGGCGCCGTCGCCGTACTTCACCGCCAGGCTGTCGAGCGGCAGGCGCTCGCGCACGCCATCGATGCTGAACTCGGCCTCGGCCCAACTCCAGCGGTTAAAACCGTGCACGGTGGCGCCGGTGACCAGACCTTTTTCGTGAGCGTGTCTGGCCAACTGCTCGAAGCTCAGCGGCTGCATGCCGTTGGCGGTGAGTTTGCCGTCGACCCAGTGCGCGTCTTCCCGGCGCACCACGTAGGGGTTGGCCTGGCCGCCATAAGGTCCCTGGCGCCAGATCTGCAGCGCGGCCGGCCACAGGCCGTGGTTGAACAGCACGCGTGCCGCTTCGCGGGTGGCGTGGCTGAAATAGTAGGCCGAGTTGGTGGCCGACGAGGCCGAGGCCAGTTTGCCGACCCAGCGCGGGTTGCGCAGCAAGGTGTCCTGCTCGGCCTGGCTCATGATGTACGGGTTGCCGCCGGTGATCAGCTGCAGCTCTTGCCATTCAGTCTCGCCGGTCTTCACTTCGTGAGCCGGGCTGCCGAGGAAATCGGCCACGACCATGGCTTGGGAGGTGGACATGCCGGTGCCGATTTCAATCCCGATATGGCGCAGGTGAATGCGCCCTTCGGCGTTGAATTCGATGCTCGCCATCGGCGCTTCGGAACCGGTGCCGAAGTCCTTTTGGCAAATGGCGAAGCCGACGCCGTACCAGTGGTCCGGGTCCTGGGCTTCGCGTTGCTGCTTGAGCTTGTCGCGGTTTTTCCAGACCTCGTGCACAGCCGCTTTGTCGAGAATCTCGTGCAGGCGCAAGGCACCCGCCGGCACCGCACCCTGGGTATTTTTCATGCCCGAGACCATGGCGTTTTTCTTGCGCAGGTCGATGGCGTCGATGCCCAGGCGACCGGCAATTTCGTCAACCATCATCTCGGTCGAAGCCATGCTCTGCAGGGTGCCGTAGCCACGCATCGAGCCGGCTTCCACAGCGCGGGAATGGTAGGCCGTGACCTGCAGATCGTTCTGCGGCATGTAGTAGATCGACTGCGCCGCTGTGGCGCCAACCGCCGCTACCGACGGGCTGTAGTTGACGCGTCCGCCACCGTCGACGCTCATTTCGGCGCGGAAAATCTTGAAGCTGTGATCGGTCTTGTCCACCGCCAGTTGATAGCGGATATCGAACGGGTGGCGCTTGATGCCGCTCTGGAACTGCTCGTAGCGGTCGTTGGCCAGGCGCACCGGCACACCAGCCCCGTACAGGGCGGCGAGGGCGGCGTAATAGACAAAAATATTGTGGTCTTTGGAACCGTAACCCACGGTGTAGCCCGGGTGCATGTTGAGGTTGGCCAGGCCGAAACGCGACGGCGCGATCATCTTCGCGGTCTCGGTGGCGGTCTCCAGCGGGCACTGGGTGGCCACCACGAAATGCAGGGTCTTGGTCGCAGGGTCGTACCAGCCGTTGCCGTTGTCCGGCTCCATGGCTGCAGGCTCGATGGACGGCGTCTTGTAGCGCTCGTCGAACACCAGCCAGTTGTCGGGCGGGGTGTCGATCTGCTGCTTCATGCGATCGGCATAGAACAGCCCGCGCTCGGTCAGGTTGCCGTGCAGGTTGGGCTGCGAATCCCAGACCGGACGACGGTTGCGCAGCATCGGGAACAGGATCGAATCCTTGAGGCTGGCGAATTCATCTTCGTCCGCCGAAGTCGCACCGCCGACCCGCACGTAGCGGAAGCTGCCGTAGGGATCACCTTCGTAGTACGGCACCTGGGCACCGTAGCGAATGGCCTTGTCGTTGAACTTGAGTTTGGCCTTGGCCTGGCGGAAGCGCTCGAAGTCATTCCAGATGAGTATCGCGACCGGATGACCGATGAACATCGGCACCTTGCCGACTGGCAGCAGCGGGTCCGGGGCATGCTCTTCGGGGAAGACGATGCCGTCTTTCTCCAGGTCTTCTGCGGTGACGATACGGTCCGGCTGCAAGTCGGCACCGAGCCACGCCAAGTCATAACCGGCGTAGAGGCGGTCGGCCTTGGTGATTTTCAGCAGCATGGCGTGACCTTGCTGTTCGGGCCAGCCCGGCATGTCCTTGGCGCGGATGTCGCGAGCAAAAACCTTGCTGCCGCACACCTTGGACAGGGCATCGTTACGCGAGCGCGCCTTGCCGTTGTTGCCGAGCCATTGCTCGGACGGCACGGTCACGCTGTTCTCCATCAAGGCGGCCAGGGCCTGGGAGCTGAGCGGCGTAAGCGTCACGCTCACCCCCGCCACCAGCCCGCCCTGTAGGAACGAGCGCCGGGATATATCACGGTTGGACATGGATCATCCTCTGAGCGGTTATGGGCCCGCCCTTCTGGTTATGTTCTGGGAATCTCGAGTCTTGCAGGAACCCTTTTAGGACGGAGCAAAGGGCTGTGGTGACAGTGCAAAGCTGACCGAAAGGTTAACTTTAAAGGTTTATGCGCTCGGGGCAAACAACCAGTTACAAAAAACTGACTGGAAGATCAAAATTTCCGGATTTGCGGGGGTGTCTGGGCAGTCAAATTGCTGTCGGATGCACCATCGTCTTCGCGGGCAAGCCCGGCTCCCACAGAGATATCTGCCGTACATAAATGCTGCGCCCACCACCAATACCTGTGGGAGGGGCGGTGCGACGATTCGACTTGCCCGCGATGGCAATCTTCCTGCCACATCAATGTCGAATATGCAGATGCCATCGCCAGCAGGCTGGCTCCCACAGTGGTCTGCGCCGAACACAAATACTGCGTCCACCACCATTCCACTGTGGGAGCAACTGTCTTCCCCCTGCCGATGACACCTGAACCGGGGTCATCGCAGGCAAAGGCGCGTGAGCGATCCTAGAAATCCACTGTCGCCGAAAGCAGGTACGTGCGTGGCGTGGATAGCGTCAAGCCAGGCTCGCTGTCATCTGAGGCGCCTGCGGAGCTCCAGTAGCGTTTGTCCGCGACGTTCTCGACGTTGCCGCGCAGGGTGATGGTCTTGTCGTCGACCTTGAACGCGTAGCGGGCGCCCACGTCGAAGCGTTCCCAGGAGTCGATTTCCTTGTTGTTGGACTGGTCCAGGTACTGCGAGCTGGAGTAGATGCCACGCGTGGTCAGGGTCAGGCCCTGGACGGTGGGCACGTCCCACTCGGCACCGAGGTTGACGTTGTATTTGGGCGTTGCGGGCGCGCGGTTGCCGTCGAAAGCGCCGTTGGTGGTGTGGGTCAATTCGCTGTCGATGTACATCACCCCACCGAGCAGGCGAAAGCCATCCAGGGGTTCGCCGAACACACTCAGCTCCACACCTTTGTTCTCGCGTTTGCCGTTCGGGCCGAAGACCCGCGTGGTCGCGTTGGTTTCGTATGCCGGCTGCTTGATGCGGAAGACCGCCGCAGTAACCGCGAACGGGCCGGCGTCGTATTTGGCGCCGACCTCGACCTGGCGACTGACGAAGGGCGGGAAGATTTCGTCTTCGTTGACCGAGGTCGACGGGGCGATCTTGCCTTGGCTCAAGCCCTCCATGTAGTTGGCGTACAGCGACAACTTGTCAGTGGCCTTGAACAGGATACCGCCCGACGGCGAGACTTTTTCTTCGTCATAGGCAGTGGCGCCCTTGATGTTGTCGGACCAGTCATCGACCTTCACCCGCTGCCACCGCGCGCCGAGGGTCAACAGCAGGCGATCCTCGAAGAACCCCTGGGTGTCGGACAAGGCCACACCGCTGAAGCGGTTCTCGGTGTAGACCTTGGCATCCTGGCGGGTTGGCCTGGCCGGGGTGGGGGTTTGCACCGGATCGTAGAGATTGCTGGGCGCGGCAGCATAACGGGCGCCGCCGTTTTCGAAATCCATGTAAAAGTAGCTGGCCGCGAGATTGACCTCGTGGCTGACCGGGCCGGTTTTAAACCAGTTACGCACGCCGGCCGTGGCCGTGCGCACATTCTCGTCGCGGGTGAAGTCGCGGGGTTGGACGCTGAAATCGCCAGCATCGTTGGTGACCGAAACCGCATGCCGGAGGAAGTCATGATTACTTTTGCGTGCGCCAACTCCGCCATACAGCATGACCGAATCGTTGACGTCGAACTCGCCATTGACGGTGCCGAACGTGTCTTCGGTGCGCGCCTTGCTCCAGGCCTGCGCGTAGTTGTGGCGGACATCGCCGGCATGCGGGACCTGGGCATTGACGCCAACCTGCACCCGTTCCTGGGGCGCATCGGTATTGCGCTCGGTGTGGCCGATGTCTGTCGAGAGCCGCAGGCGCTCTGCGCGAAAGTCCAGGCCGAGTACGGCAATCTCGCGGTCGATGCTCTGGTGATCCCACTCGGTGTCGCCGGACTGTTTCACGCCGTTGAAGCGCAGGCCGAACTTGTCGTCTTCACCGAAGCGTCGACCGACGTCCACCGCGCCACCGAGCTGGTTGTTGGAGGCGTAGCTGCCGGTGAATGAAGTGATCGGCTTGTCGGTGGCACGCTTGGGTACCACGTTGATCCCGCCACCCACGCTGCCCCGCGGCGAAATGCCGTTGATGAGCTGGCTGGGGCCCTTGAGGATGTCCACGCGATCAGCCATTTCCATGTCAATGGTGTAAGTCGGCAATACGCCATAGAGGCCGTTGTAGGCGACGTCACTGTTGAACAGGCTCAGCCCGCGAATGGTGAATTGCTCGTAACGCCCGCCGGCAGGGTTAGTGGCGCGAACCGATGGGTCGTTGGCGATCAGGTCACCCAAGGTCCGGGCTTGCTGGTTCTCGATCACCTCGCTGGTGTAGGTGGTCATGCTGAAGGGCGTTTCCATGAAGTCTTTCGAGCCGAGCAAGCCTTGGGACCCGCGACGCGCAACCTGGCCTCCGGCGAACACCTCGCTGCCCTCCCCGACCGTGGCGCCGAGAATCGAGGTGGGGGCCAGCTGCAAGCTGCTGCCTTCCGGGGCCGGGGTGAGAATGTACGCTTGCTCACCTACCGCCTGCAGTTGCAGACCGGAACCCTGCAACAACCGGGCAAAGCCCTCCTCGACGGCGAACTCACCGGACAGCCCGCCACTGCTGCGGCCGCTGACCAGGGCCGGGTCCACCGACAGATTGACCCCGGACAGACCGGCAAACCGGGTCAATGCATCGCTCAGGCTGCCGGCCGGCACCTGATAGCTGCGCCGGTTACCGTCCTCGGCCCAGGTTGGGGAGATCAACCATGGACTGGCACTCAGGCCCAGCATCAGGCTGAGGTGCAACAACGGTCGCAGGCGCGGGGAAGAAGCGTTAGGCATTTGAATAGGCTCTCTTGATTCGTTCACATGCCTTCAATGACAGGCGAGTCGAAAAAAGGGGCCAGGGTTTACACACTATTTTTGCGCGGCAGCAACATGACCCAGTAGCGAGTCCGGGAATGCACCTCCAGCGGCAGACTGGCGGCGAGCAGCGCGAGTACCCGGTCAGTGTCGTCCAGACGGAAGCTGCCGGTGACTCGCAGGGTTTCCAGCTCCGGATCCCAGCGCAGGACACCCGGTCGATAGGTGCTCAGTTCACGCAGGAAGTCCCCCAGCGGCTGGTCCTTCGCCATCAGCACGCCCTCGCGCCAACCCGGCGCCAAGGTGTCGAATGCGCTGATGGATCCGGCACCGGCGGCCTGCAGGCTGACCTGCTGGCCCGCGCGCAAGGCCAGGGCCGCCCCATGCAAAGGCTGTAACTGGACGGCGCCGTTGTAGACCGAAACCCAACAGCCGCGTGCGTCCTGGCGAACGCAGACTTCACTGCGGCTGACGATGACATTGCCAAAACGGGTCTGGATCGTCAGCGGCGAATCACCGGGCACTGTCAGGGACATTTCGCCCTCGATCAGCTTGACGCGGCGTGCCTGCAGGTCCACATCGACCGCGCTGGCCGTGTTGAGCTGCAGCGCGCTGCCGTCGGCAAGCCGGGTCTGCTGACGCTCGCCGGTGGCGGTGTGCAAATCGGCGCGCCAGGCATCCAGCGGCAGTTGCCGACTGATCAGCCACGCCGCCGGCACCAGGGCCACCGCGCCCAGGGCGCGCTTGAGCACTTTGCGCCGCGCCGGATCCGGACGATCCAGGCTGCTCAGTGCCAGCCCCGATGGCAGGTCGGCAAAACGCTGGCGCAGCGCCTGGGCTTTCTGCCAGGCCTGCTCGTGGGTGGCGCAGGTATCACGCCAGCGCTGCAAGTTCACGCGATCCTGCTCGTTGGCACCGCCTGATTCCAGCAACGCAAGCCATTGCGCGGCTGCACGAACGGCCTGGCGCGAGTCGGACGCCTGAGTGTTCATAGGTCCACCAACAGGCAATGTTCATAAGCCTGAGCCATGTAACGCTTGATGGTACGTTCGGACACTTGCAGGCGTTCCGCGATTTGCCCGTAGGTCAGGCCTTCGAGCTGGCTCCACAAAAACGCCCGGCGCACCGCCCGCGGCAAGCCGTCGAGCAGCTCATCCAGCGCTTGCAGCGTTTCCAGCAGCAGCCAGCGTTGCTCGGGGGATGGCGCACAGTCCTCCGGCATCGCCGCCAAGGCGGCGAGATAGGCCTGTTCCAGGCTCCGGCGCTGGTAGAAGTTGCTCAGCAGGCGTTTGCCCACAGTCAGCAGATAGGCACGGGGCTCTTGCAGGTCCGCGATCCGCTGCGAACTGGCAAGCACCCGCAGGAAAGTGTCCTGGCTCAGATCAGCCGCATCGCAGCCGTTGCCCAAGCGCCTCCCCAACCAGGTTTCAAGCCAGCCACGGTGATCGCGGTACAGGTCGTGAAGCGTTGGCTCCTTCGGCATCACTGCATCACTCATCTAGAAGCCCTGTGCCAGGAGTTATCGTAAATGAGAGTGATTCTAATTAATGTCGGTGCCGGGAAGGAAGCTCTTTATGCATTGAGCGCGCAGAAAGGCCCGCCTGCAGGGGCGAGCTTGCTCCTACAGGACGGGGGCAGCAGTTCAGGAAAATGGCAAATCGCAGACACAAAAAACCCCGGTCTTTCGACCAGGGTTTTTGCTATCGACTCGAAGTCACCAACGGCTTCTTCGTAGCTCCAAGGCGTTCAGTGGGCCTTGTAGCAGATATGGCGCAGCGGACGGGACTCGAACCCGCGACCCCCGGCGTGACAGGCCGGTATTCTAACCGACTGAACTACCGCTGCGTATCGCTTTGGACTTGCGTCCTAACTCGTCTGATCAGAAGCTCCGAGATTTTTCAATCTCTCTTTTGATCTCGAATCAGGTCAGACCTGACTCGGAAAATATGGCGCAGCGGACGGGACTCGAACCCGCGACCCCCGGCGTGACAGGCCGGTATTCTAACCGACTGAACTACCGCTGCGCGTCGGTGGAGGCTTTTAAGGCTTCCATCTTGCTTTCGCAAGACTCTCGGAAGTGGTGGGTGATGACGGGATCGAACCGCCGACATTCTGCTTGTAAGGCAGACGCTCTCCCAGCTGAGCTAATCACCCGTTTGCATCTCCGAGGCCGCGAAATTTACGCAGGTAGCGAACCTAAGTCAATAGCAGGATTGAAGTTTTTCTGAAAAAGACAAAATCGTGTCAGTGGCGAATGGTTATGCCGTCAGACCGCTTTCGCGAGCAAGCCCGCGCCCACAGCGGATTGTGAGTGAACACAGGCTATGGGTCCGACACAAAGCCACTGCGCGAGCGGGCTTGCTCGCCAAAGCTGCAGAGCATCCAGCATCAATGCTGCTGCCGGTCACTCGCTGTAAATCATCTTCTTGGTCATGCCGCCGTCCACCACAAACTCCTGCCCCGTGACAAAGCCGGCGTTCCTCGACAGCAACCAGGCCACCATTGCCGCGACATCCTCCACCGTCCCCACCCTGCCCGCCGGATGCTGGGTATGGTCGGCGTCGGACAACGGCTCGGCGCGGCGCGCTGAAGGGTCGCGTGCATCGATCCAGCCCGGGCTGACGGCATTGACCCGAATCTCCGGCCCCAGGCTGATGGCCAGCGCATGAGTCAGGGCCAACAGGCCGCCCTTGCTCGCCGCGTAGGCTTCACTGTCGGGTTCCGACTGGCTGGCGCGGGTCGAGGCCAGGTTGACGATCGAGCCGCTGTGAGCACGCAGGTACGGCGCACAGTGCTTTGCCAGCAACATAGGGCCACTGAGATTGACCGCCAGCACCCGATTCCAGTAGGCCAGATCGAGACTTTCCAGGGTGATGTTGTGTGGCTCGGCTACTGCCGCGTTGCACACGAGCGCATCGAGCCGCCCGAACTGCCCGAGCACCTCGGCCACCCCCAGCGCTACCTGACCCTCGTTCGAGACGTCCATGGCGATGAACCAGGCGTTATCACCCAGCACCTTCGCCACTTTCGAACCACGGACCCGATCCAGGTCGGTCAGCACGACTTGCCAGCCTTCGCTAATCAACCAGGCCGAAATGCCCAGGCCGATGCCGCGCGCAGCACCCGTGACCAGCGCGACGCGGCCATTGGTGCCCGTGCCGGGCGCAGACATTTCGATCACAGCGCAGCCAGGCCGCGCGTCAGATCGGCTTGCAGGTCCGCCACGTCTTCCAGACCCACCGCGACGCGGATCAGGCTGTCGCGGATCCCTGCGGCTTCACGCTCCTGCGGCGCCAGGCGGCCGTGGGAGGTGGTGCTTGGGTGGGTAATGGTGGTTTTGCTGTCCCCCAGATTGGCGGTGATCGAGATCAGGCGAGTCGCATCGATAAAGCGCCACGCACCCTCTTTGCCCCCCTTGACCTCAAAACTCACCACCGCGCCAAAGCCCTTCTGCTGGCGCAAGGCCAACTCATGCTGTGGATGGCTCTTGAGACCGGCGTAATGGACTTTCTCGATACCGTCCTGCTGCTCCAGCCATTCGGCCAGTTGCTGGGCGTTGGCGCAGTGCGCCTTCATGCGCAGGCCGAGGGTTTCCAGGCCCTTGAGGAAGATCCAGGCGTTGAACGGGCTGAGGGTTGGCCCGGCAGTGCGCAGAAAGCCGACGACTTCTTTCATGTGCTCGCCACGACCGGCAACCACGCCGCCCATGCAACGACCCTGGCCGTCGATGAACTTGGTCGCCGAGTGCACGACGATGTCCGCGCCCATCTTCAGCGGCTGCTGCAACGCAGGGGTGCAGAAACAATTGTCCACGACCAGCATCGCGCCCTTGGCATGGGCAATTTTCGCCAGTTCGGCGATGTCCACCAGCTCTGCCAGCGGGTTGGACGGCGACTCGACGAACAATAATTTGGTATTGGCCTTGATGGCCGCATCCCAGCCGGACAGTTCCGCCAGGGGCACGTAATCGACCTCTACGCCGAAACGCTTGAAATATTTTTCAAACAGGCTGATGGTCGAACCGAATACGCTGCGCGACACCAGCACATGATCACCGGCGCTGCACAGGCTCATGACCACAGCCATGATCGCTGCCATGCCGGTGGCAGTGGCCACGGCTTGCTCGGCGCCTTCAAGCGCGGCAATGCGCTCTTCGAACGCACGCACGGTCGGGTTGGTGTAGCGCGAGTAAACGTTGCCCGGCACTTCCCCGGCAAATCGCGCCGCGGCGTCGGCAGCGGTGCGGAAGACGTAGCTGGAAGTGAAGAACATCGGATCACCGTGTTCGCCTTCCGGCGTGCGGTGCTGGCCGGCGCGTACGGCCAGGGTATCGAACGCTACGCCTTCGAGGTCGCTGTCCAGCCGACCGGCATCCCAATCCTGACTCATGCTGTCACTCCTTGCCTTACTCGGTAATGGATACTAAACCGGCCTGTGAGAACAACGCTCGCCCGCGATGGCGTCTTTACAAACGCCATCGCGGGCAAGCCTTGCTCCCACAGGCCGGCCAGTTACTCAGTTGTTGTACAGATCAATGATCGCGCTGACTGCCTGGGTCTTGACCTTGGAGGCATCGTTGCGTGCCTGCTCGATCTTGTTCAGGTAAGCCTCGTCGACATCACCTGTGACGTACTGGCCGTCGAACACCGCGCAATCGAACTTGTCGATCTTGATCTTGCCGCCACCGACCGCTTCGATCAAGTCAGGCAGGTCCTGGTAGATCAGCCAGTCAGCACCGATCAGGTCAGCCACGTCCTGGGTCGAACGGTTGTGGGCGATCAGTTCGTGGGCGCTCGGCATGTCGATGCCATACACGTTCGGGTAACGAACGGCCGGTGCCGCGGAGCAGAAGTAGACGTTCTTGGCGCCGGCTTCGCGGGCCATCTGGATGATCTGCTTGCAGGTCGTGCCGCGAACGATCGAGTCGTCCACCAGCATGACGTTCTTGCCGCGGAATTCCAGTTCGATGGCGTTAAGCTTCTGGCGTACGGATTTTTTCCGCGCTGCCTGGCCCGGCATGATGAAGGTCCGGCCGATGTAGCGGTTCTTCACGAAGCCTTCGCGGAATTTCACGCCCAAGTGGTTCGCCAGTTCCAGGGCCGCGGTGCGGCTGGTGTCCGGAATCGGGATGACCACGTCGATGTCGTGATCCGGACGCTCGCGCAGGATCTTCTCGGCCAGCTTCTCGCCCATGCGCAGGCGGGCCTTGTAGACCGATACACCGTCGATGATCGAGTCCGGACGCGCCAGGTAGACGTGTTCGAAGATGCACGGGGTCAGGGACGGGTTGTTTGCGCACTGGCGGGTGTGCAGCTTGCCGTCTTCAGTGATGTAGACCGCTTCGCCGGGTGCCAGGTCGCGAATCAGGGTGAAACCGAGCACGTCCAGGGACACGCTTTCGGAGGCGATCATGTATTCGACGCCCTCGTCGGTGTGACGCTGGCCGAAGACGATCGGACGGATGCCGTGCGGGTCACGGAAACCGACGATGCCGTAGCCGGTCACCATCGCCACGACCGCGTAGCCACCGACGCAACGATTGTGCACGTCTGTGACCGCGGCGAACACGTCTTCTTCGGTTGGCTGCAACTTGCCGCGCTGGGCCAGTTCGTGAGCGAACACGTTGAGCAGTACTTCCGAATCGGAATTGGTATTGACGTGGCGCAGGTCAGATTCGTAAATCTCCTTGGCCAGCTGTTCAACGTTGGTCAGGTTACCGTTGTGCGCCAAGGTAATGCCGTAAGGCGAGTTGACGTAGAACGGTTGAGCTTCGGCCGAAGTCGAGCTGCCAGCGGTCGGGTAACGGACATGGCCGATACCCATGTGACCGACCAGGCGCTGCATGTGACGCTGATGGAACACGTCACGCACCAGGCCATTGTCCTTGCGCAGGAATAACCGGCCATCATGGCTGGTCACGATACCGGCAGCGTCCTGGCCGCGGTGCTGGAGGACGGTTAGCGCGTCATACAGCGCCTGATTGACGTTCGACTTACCGACGATACCGACGATGCCACACATGCGACGCAACCCCTACTTAATGGATCTGAACTGAGCAACACTCACTGCGGCGTTTTGGCCGTCGGCAAGAGTTGCTCCTTGAACGGTATCTCAGCGGGTACGCTGATACCGCTGGCAAGCCACTGACTGCTCCACCCGAGAATCAGGTTCTTGGACCAGTCTGCGACCAATAGAAACTTTGGTACGAGCTGTGATTCTTTCCACCACCCGTCCTGCTGTACCGGCCCCAGGCTCAACAGCCCGACCGCCACGACCACCAGCAACACGCCACGCGCAGCGCCGAAGGCCATGCCGAGGAATCGATCGGTCCCGGATAACCCGGTGACACGTACCAACTCGCCGATAAGATAATTGATCATTGCGCCTACTATCAAAGTGGCGACAAACATGATGGCACAGCCCGCGATCACGCGAGCCGATGGCGTTTCGATGTATCCGGCGAGGTACTCGGACAATGAACCACCGAACATCCAGGCGACGACTCCTGCGATGATCCAGGTCACCAGCGATAATGCTTCCTTGACGAAGCCGCGGCTAAGACTGATCAATGCGGAGATGGCGACAATTGCAACGATCGCCCAATCAACCCAGGTAAATGGCACAGTGCAGCCTACAGACGGATAAGGCGGCGCATTTTAGCAGAGCGCATGCCTGTCGGTAAGCTGCGATTAGCAGTGCATTTCAATCGCAGCGATAGTTTTTAACCGCGCTCGGGCTGGAAACGCACCACAAAACCCTTGAGGTTCTGCTGGCGGCTCAACAAATCGCGCAAACGGTCGGCCTCGGCGCGCTCGATCAGCGGCCCGACAAATACCCGATTCTTGCCATCAGCGGTGCGAATGTAGGCGTTATAGCCCTGGGCTCGCAGGGATTTCTGCAGGCTTTCGGCACTGGCACGGTTCGACAGGCTGGCCAGTTGCACCGACCAGCTGACCGACAGGCCATTGGCATCGACGCGGCTTTGGCTGGTGTCCGGCTTGCCGGGCGTCGCCGTGATTGGCTGGGCCGGTGGCGTGCTTGGCTTGGCGGCCAATGCCGGCACGGGTGCCGGGGCTGGCGCGACTGGCTTGGCTGCCGGGGCCGGCGCAGGGGCGACGGGCACCACAGGGGCGATTGGCGTCGACGGCGCTTGCTGCTCGGCGATTTCTTCGTCGCTCGGCACCGGCTCCTGCGGCAGCACCTGAGGCTCAGGTACGACCACCGGCTCGATCTGCACCTGGGGCACCGAAGGCGCTTGCGGGGCAGCAGGCGCCTCGACAGTCACCTGGCGCTGCTCATCCTGACGGGAAAACAGCATCGGCAGGAAAATCACTGCCAGCGCGACCAGCACCAGGGCGCCGACCATGCGTTGTTTGTAAGCCTTATCCAGCAATGCCATTTGCCGCTTCCTCCGTGGAGCGCCGAGCCAACCACTCAAGGGCCTCGGCGACACAATAAAATGATCCGAACAACAGAATTTCGTCGTCGCTCGTCGCTCGTGCGCACTGCCCTTCCAGGGCTGCGGCCACGCTGGCATAGGACGTTACTGAAGCGCCAAGGTTCTGCAGCGCCTCTTCTAAATCAGCCACCGGGCGCGCCCGGGGCGAATCCAGCGGTGCAACCGCCCAATGCTCGACACTGGCATTCAACTGGCCAACGACACCGTCCAGATCCTTGTCCGCGAGCAAGCCGAACACTGCCAGACGCTTGCCGACTGGCGGACGACTGGACAGACGGCGAGCCAGGTATTCGGCCGCATGAGGATTATGCCCCACGTCGAGCAACAGGTGCAGACGTTTGCCCTGCCAGTCGAACGCCCGACGGTCGAGGCGCCCCACCACGCGAGTCGCCTTCAAGGCTTCAATGATCTGTGCCTCTACCCAAGGCAGACCCAGCAGCAGATAAGCCTGCAAGGCCAGCGCAGCGTTCTCCATCGGCAGCTCCAGCAGGGGCAGGTCCCGCAGTTCGACTACCCGGCCCTGGCTGTCAAGACCGCGCCATTGCCAGTGGTGATCGGTGACACCCAGGTCGAAGTCACGCCCACGCAGGAAAAACGGGCAGGCCAGCTCGCGGGCTTTGTCCAGCAGAGGTTGCGGAGGATCCAGATCGCCACAGAGCGCGGGGGCGCCCTGACGGAAGATGCCGGCTTTTTCGTAGGCCACGGACTCGCGGGTATCACCCAGGTAATCGGCGTGGTCGACGCCGATGCTGGTGACCAGCGCCATGTCCGCGTCCACCACGTTGACCGTATCCAGGCGCCCGCCCAGGCCGACCTCGAGCACCACGGCATCCAGCCCCGACTGCTGGAACAGCCAGAACGCCGCCAGGGTGCCCATTTCGAAATAAGTCAGGGAGGTATCGCCACGGCCTGCCTCGACTGCCGCGAAGGCCTGGCACAGCTCGGCGTCAGTCGCTTCGACGCCGTTGACCTGCACCCGCTCGTTGTAACGCAGCAGGTGCGGAGAATTGTAGACACCGACTTTAAGGCCCTGCGCGCGCAGCAATGAAGCCACGAACGCACAGGTAGACCCCTTGCCGTTGGTGCCGGTGACCGTGATCACCCGAGGCGCCGGCTTGCCCAGTCCCATGCGGGACGCTACCTGTTGCGAGCGCTCCAGCCCCATGTCGATGGCCGAAGGGTGCAACTGTTCCAGGTAGGCGAGCCACTCGCCAAGGGTACGTTGGGTCATATGTTGGCAGGCACCGGCGGAACCACGATTGGCTCGATTGGCGCGGCGACGAACTTCGGCGTCGGCAGGCCCATCATCTGTGCCAGCAGGTTGCCCAGGCGTGGACGCAGTTCCTGACGGTGAATGATCATGTCGATCGCACCGTGCTCCAGCAGGAATTCGCTGCGCTGGAAGCCTTCCGGCAGTTTTTCGCGCACGGTCTGCTCGATCACGCGCGGGCCGGCGAAGCCGATCAGGGCCTTTGGCTCGCCGACGATCACGTCGCCCAGCATCGCCAGGCTGGCGGAAACACCACCGTACACCGGGTCGGTCAGTACGGAGATGAACGGAATGCCTTCTTCACGCAGACGCGCCAGTACCGCGGAGGTCTTGGCCATTTGCATCAGGGAAATCAGCGCTTCCTGCATCCGCGCGCCACCGGAAGCGGCAAAGCAGATCATCGGGCATTTGTTTTCCAGGGCGTAGTTGGCGGCGCGAACGAAGCGCTCGCCCACGATGGCACCCATGGAACCGCCCATGAAGGAGAATTCGAACGCCGAAACCACCACCGGCATGCCCAGCAGGGTGCCGCTCATGGACACCAGCGCATCTTTCTCGCCGGTGGCTTTCTGGGCTGCGACCAGGCGGTCCTTGTACTTTTTGCCGTCGCGGAACTTGAGACGGTCCACTGGCTCCAGGTCAGCGCCCAGTTCGGCACGGCCTTCAGCGTCGAGGAAGATGTCGATGCGTGCGCGTGCGCCGATACGCATGTGGTGATTGCACTTTGGGCAAACATCCAGGGTCTTTTCCAGCTCCGGACGGTAAAGCACCGCCTCGCAAGATGGGCATTTGTGCCATAGACCTTCAGGCACCGAGCTCTTCTTGACCTCGGAACGCATGATCGAAGGGATCAGTTTGTCTACCAACCAGTTGCTCATGCTTTCTTTCTCCAGTACCGGCGGCTCGAACGCTTTGGTTCGCAGCCCCGCGTATGCCCTTGAGCTAAATTCATATGTGCGGCGATGATCCATGGATGGCCGGATCAGAGAATCGTGACCTGCGTACCACCCAAAAACCCTCAGCCATGCCTGTGGACGGCGGCAGTCTGCCAGCCGTCACATCAACGTGCCGCGTACCGCGTTGATGAATGCGTGAATCCTTGCGTGATCCTTGATGCCTTTGCTCTCTTCCACCCCGCCGCTGACGTCCACCGCGTAAGGCCGCACTCGGCTGACCGCCTCGGCGACGTTATCCGGTGTCAAGCCGCCCGCCAGGATGATCGGCTTGCTCAGGCCTTGGGGAATCAGAGACCAGTCGAACGCCTGCCCGGTTCCGCCCGGCACGCCTTCGACATAGGCATCGAGCAGAATACCGCTGGCGCTCGGAAATGCATTGCAGGCTGCCGCGATATCATCGCCGGCCTTGACCCGCAGCGCCTTGATATACGGTCGATGCCAGCCCTCACACTCGGCCGCGGTCTCATCGCCGTGGAATTGCAGCAGGTCCAGCGGCACGGCGTCGAGGATTTCCCCCAGCTCGCAGCGACTGGCGTTGACGAAAAGGCCAACGGTGGTCACGAACGGAGGCAGTGCCTGGATGATCGAGCGTGCCTGCTGAAAGGTAACGGCGCGCGGGCTCTTGGCATAGAACACAAAACCTATGGCATCCGCCCCCGCCTCGACCGCTGCCAGCGCATCCTCTAAGCGGGTGATCCCGCAAATCTTGCTGCGAACGGCTGACATGTCGATATAACCCCAAGCTAATTCTGGGAAAGTCCCGGATGGTAACAAATGCGTTCGAGGGCGTCAGCCGTCAAGTTCGGCGAAACCGGTAAGGAAGTGTGGGCCAATGTAACGCTCGGGCAACTGGAACTCGTCGCGGTATTCCACCTGCACCAGATACAGCCCGAACGGATGTGCTGTTACCCCGCCAGAGCGACGGATGCGGCTTTCCAGCACTTGCTTCATCCACTCCACCGGACGCTCGCCGGCGCCAATGGTCATCAACACGCCGGCAATGTTGCGCACCATGTGGTGCAGGAACGCGCTGGCACGGATGTCCAGCACGATCATCTTGCCGTGGCGAGTGACGCGCAGGTGGTGCAGTTCCTTGACCGGAGACTTGGCCTGGCACTGGCCGGCGCGGAAGGCGCTGAAGTCATGAGTGCCGACCAGGTATTGCGCCGCTTCGGCCATGCGTTCGACGTCCAGCGGCCGGTGGTTCCAGGTGATCTCTTCGTTCAGGTGGGCCGGGCGGATCTGATCGTTGTAGATAACGTAGCGATAGCGCCGGGCGATGGCCTTGAACCGCGCGTGAAAATGCGCAGGCATGACCTTGGCCCAGCTGACGCTGACGTCGTGGGGCAAGTTGATGTTGGCGCCCATGACCCAGGCTTTCATCGAGCGCTCGACCTGGGTGTCGAAGTGCACCACCTGGCCACAAGCGTGCACACCGGCATCAGTGCGCCCGGCGCAGAGCAGCGAGACTGGCGAGTTGGCGACTTTCGACAGGGCATTTTCCAGGGTTTCCTGCACGGTGAGCACACCGGATGCCTGGCGCTGCCAGCCGCGATAGCGCGAACCTTTGTACTCGACGCCCAGTGCGATGCGGAAAAAACCTTCAGGCACCATTTCGGCGGCCGGATTATCTATATTTGCCAAGGGTTGACAGCCTGCTGATGTGCGCAAAGGCGGGCATTATAAGGCTGTGGGACGGGGATGCCAGCCAAAGTCAAAAGATCGATCTTTTGATTTTCTTCCAACAACAAAAAACGGCAGCCTCAATGGCTGCCGCTGTTGTTCACGCCCTATTCATCAAACCAGCCGCGACAGCATGTCCTTCGCTTCGCTCTTCTGCCCGTCATCGCCTTCGCTCACGACCTCATTGAGGATATCGCGCGCACCATCGCTGTCGCCCATGTCGATGTAGGCCTGGGCCAGGTCGAGCTTGGTTGCGACTTCGTCGGTGCCCGAGAGGAAATCGAACTCGGGCTCGTCGTCTGCGGAAACCAGCGCGTCGTCGGCGGTAAAGGTCGGCGCGCTGATATCCCGGGACAGACGATCCAGTTCGGCGCTCAGGTCGTCCGGTTCGGCAGGCAAGGCTTCAGACGTACCCTGCGCATCCATCTCGTCAGCCAGCGACAGGTCGAAGTCATCCGGCAGTTCCAGGTCGTCCTGCGGCACTTCGGGAGTACCTGGCACGTCAGCGACAGGCAGGTCCTTGGCGCCTTCGTCCAGGTCCAGGAGGAAGTCATCCTCGGCCAGGATCGCCGGGGAGGTATCACCGCCGAGGTCCATGTCCAGATCGAAATCCGACAGGTCGTCGAGGTTTTCCTTGATCTCGGTCTGCTGTTGCAACACCGACTGGAAGCTCAGGTCATCGTCGGACGGGAATTCGTCCAGCTCACCGAGGGCATCCGGCTCAATTTCGGGTGCAACCACTGCTGGAGAGGCGGCTTCCAGGTCATCCAGGCTCAGGTCGAAGCTTTCGTCCAGCGCCTCATCAGCCACCGGCGCCGGCTCTGCGGCTGGTTCCTGTGGCTCGTCCAGCATCAGGTCCTTGACGTACTGCGCATCCATTTGCGCAGCCAGGGCTGCGGCAGCAATACCGCCTGCGGCGACCATCGCCATGGCCGGGAAGCGGCTTTTGAGCTGTTCGACCTGGGCGTAGTTATCGCCATTGGCTACCAGCTTGCGCTCCTGAGCGACGAAGGCTTCGCGATCGCCCTGCCGGCCGTAGATTTCCATCAGCTTGAGGCGCAAGTCGCTGCGCTGAGGCTCTTGCTTGATGCCGTCTTCCAGTAACGCGCCCGCCTGGTTGAACCGACCGGCGTTGATATGCGACTGAGCCCGGGGCAAGACGTCGTCGGAGTGCTCTGCAGCCGGCGAGATCAGTGGCGCTGCGATGGGTGGAGTAACGATCACCGGAGCGATTACCGGCGCGGGTGCGGGTGCAGGTGCTGGCGCCGGAGCCGGCTCTGGCATGGTCGCCATTTTCACGCTCGGCGGTGGAACTTCCAGGCCTTCGAAGCTGCTTTCCGGCAGATCGTGATCGACCGAGAACTCTTGCTCTTCGGACAAGGCGCGAGCCATGCGCAGGTGTTTCTCAGCTTCCTGCTGGGCCTTGCGGCGACGGGCCAGCAGCAACAGCAGGAGCAGCAGAACGATTGCCCCACCGCCAACCATGCCCAGAAGCCACGGGTTGGTCAGCAGGTCGTTGTATTTCTGCTCGTCCGTGGCAGTCGCTGGTGCAGGCTCGACCGGCTTGTCCTCGACCACCGGTGTAGCTTCGGGGGTCGCTGCGGGTGCTGGTGGCACGGTTTCTGGTGCCAGGCCCTGTTCCGGAGCAGTCACTGCAGGATCGGTGGCCAGTTCGGCGTTGATCGCCGGGGCAGCCGCCACATCCGCAGGCGCGTCCTGACCTCCTTCTGCCTGCAACTTGGCCAGCTGATTGTTCTTCAGTTCGATCAGCTTCTGCAGCTTGTCCAGCTGGCTCTGCAGATCGGCCATGCGGCTTTTCAGTTCTTCGTTGTCCCGACGGGTGGTGTCGAGGCTTTCCTGAGTCACCGCCAGCTTGTTGCTCAAATTCTTCGCGTCGCCCCCCGCGCCTTTCGCACCGGCCTTGCCGGCTTCGGCCGAGACCAGGCTGAGGTTATCCCGGGCAGCCTGCGTTGAAGGGGCGTCACCGCGAGGCCGATTGGTCGCGTCGAGCTGCTGCTGCCCGGCACCGGGCTGCGGCGCATAACGACGGCCCTGACGCCAGGCGGTGTTCTGCGCGGCGACTTCGGCGATGGCTTTGGATTGCGGCAGGCTGGTGCTCTGCGTCTGGTCTGGCAGACGCAGCACCTGCCCGGTTTTCAACCGGTTGATGTTGCCGTCGATAAACGCATCCGGGTTAAGCGCCTGGATCGCCAGCATCGTCTGCTGCACCGAACCGCCATTGCGCGCCTTCGCGGCGATTTCCCACAGGGTGTCGCGGCGAGTGGTGGTGTACTCGGTCGGCTTGGTCGCACCCGTGACCGGTGCGGTGACAGTTTGGCTCGGCGCTGGCTGCGCAGCGGCATCAGCGGCCTGCGGAGAGAACTTGGATGGGTCGAGCAATACGCTGTAGTCGCGCAGCAAGCGGCCGTTGGGCCACATGACCTGCACGAGGAATTTCACCATCGGCTCGGACAATGGCTTGCTCGACGTGACGCGCAGGATGCTTTTGCCGCCGGGGTTGAGCACCGGGGTAAAGGTCAGGTCGTTGAGAAACGCCTGGCGATCGACCCCGGCCTTGGCGAAATCTTCTGCCGAAGCAAGGCTAGGCACCACTTCGGCCGCTGTCAGCTCCTTGATATCGAGGAGCTCGATCTCCGCGACCAGCGGCTGGTTCAGGGTGGACTTCAGGGTCAACTCCCCGAGCCCGAGGGCATGCGCCATACCGGAGGACAGCGCCGAGGCGGCCGCTATTGCTAACACCAGTTTGCGAACTTGAACCATAGCCTCATCCTTAGTTTGAACCGCGCTGTCGACCACTGCGGGCAAGCATAGCGCCCGACAGCATTCAGTCGACAAATTATTGGCAAGTATCTTTTACGAAAGGTCTTTTATCAACAATTCGGCCACCTGCACTGCATTGAGGGCCGCACCTTTGCGTACGTTATCTGACGTCAGCCACAGATTTAGTTCCGACGGGTCGTCGATTCCCCGGCGAACCCGGCCGACATAGACAACGTCCTGCCCTACTGCGTCACCGACCGCAGTCGGGTAATCACCGGCCTCGACCAGCTCAATCCCCGGCGCATCTTCCAGGGCCGAGTTGACTTGCGCCAGATCGACCTCGCCTGCAGTCTGCAGGGTCACGCTATAGCTATCGCCGAAAAACACCGGGGCTTGAATGCAGGTGACGGAAATTTTCAACGAAGGCAGCGCCATGACCTGACGCACTTCGCGTACCAGGCGTTTTTCCAGCTGCGTGTGGCCCTGCTCGTCAGGCTTGCCGACCTGGGCCAGCAGGTTGAATGCCATCTGCCGATCAAAGAAGCTGGGCTCCAGAGGGCGCACATTGAGCAGCTCGGCGGTCTGCCGGGCCAACTCGGTGACGGCTTCGCGGCCCTGGGCTGACACAGCGAGGCAAGCGGTCAGATTAATGCGCTGCAGGTCGATAATGCCCAGCAAGGGTGCCAGCACCACGGCCAGCGTGGTGGCCGACGGGCTAGGGCTGCTGACCTGAAACGGAGTTTTCATCCCGTCGAGCAGGTGGGCGTTAGCTTCGGGCACCACTTGCGGAGCCTGATCGGCCGGCAAGGCGCCGGACAAGTCGATCACCGAGCACCCGGCAGCCGTGGCGCGCGATGCGAAACTGAGGGTGACAGCGGGGCCGGCGGCGAAGAACACCAGTTGGACCTTGCTGAAGTCGAACTCGTCGACTTCACGCACCCGCACGTTCTTGCCGCGAAACGGCACCGAATGCCCGGCTGACTCGCTGCTGGCGAGCAGGTGCAGGTTGCCCACCGGGAAGTCGCGCTCTTCGAGGATCTGCACCAGCGTTTCGCCGACCGTTCCGGTGGCGCCAATTACGGCAATATCAAAGGACTGGGTCATGGTGCTACCTCTGGCGGAACGGGGGGAGCGGCACTTTACCGGGTGGTGGGGGCGCAGGCAATTTCATAAAAAAACCCGCACCTCTTTCAAGGCACGGGCTCTTTGTTTACTTCAGTCGATCAACGCTCAAGCAGGATCCGCAGCATGCGACGCAGCGGCTCCGCGGCGCCCCACAACAGCTGGTCGCCCACGGTGAATGCGCCGACGAACTGCGAACCCATGTTCAGCTTGCGCAGACGGCCCACCGGTACATTCAGGGTGCCGGTGACCTTGGTCGGGCTCAGTTCCTGGATGCTGGCTTCACGGTTGTTCGGCACCAGCTTGACCCACGGGTTGTGCTGGCTGATCAGCCCTTCGATATCGGCGATCGGCACGTCTTTGTTCAGCTTGATGGTCAGCGCCTGGCTGTGGCAGCGCATGGCGCCGATGCGCACGCAGATGCCGTCCACCGGGATCGGGCTCTTGAAGCGACCGAGGATCTTGTTGGTCTCGGCCTGGGCTTTCCACTCTTCACGGCTCTGACCGTTCGGCAGTTCCTTGTCGATCCACGGGATCAGGCTGCCGGCCAGCGGTACGCCAAAGTTTTCGGTCGGGTACGCGTCGCTGCGCATCGCTTCGGCCACACGACGGTCGATGTCTAGGATCGCGCTTGCCGGGTCAGCCAGTTGATCGGCGACAGCGGCGTGGGTCGCGCCCATCTGCTTGATCAGCTCACGCATGTTCTGCGCGCCGGCACCGGAAGCCGCCTGATACGTCATGGCGCTCATCCACTCCACCAGGCCGGCTTCGAACAGGCCGCCCAGGCCCATCAGCATCAGGCTGACTGTGCAGTTGCCGCCGATGTAGTTCTTGGTGCCCGCATCGAGCTGCTGGTCGATGACCTTGCGATTCACCGGGTCCAGCACAATCACCGCGTCATCCTGCATGCGCAGGCTGGAAGCGGCGTCGATCCAGTAACCCTGCCAGCCGGCTTCGCGCAGTTTCGGGAAGACTTCGCTGGTGTAGTCGCCACCCTGGCAGGTCAGAATCACGTCGAGGGTCTTCAGCTCTTCAATGCTGTAAGCGTCCTTGAGCGGAGCAATGTCCTTGCCCACGGACGGGCCTTGGCCACCGACATTCGAAGTGGTGAAAAACACCGGCTCGATAAGATCGAAATCCTGCTCTTCCAGCATCCGCTGCATGAGCACGGAACCGACCATACCGCGCCAACCGATCAGACCTACACGTTTCATCGCAACTACACCTTCTTTAAAAAGTGGGCCGCTGCTTTCGAAGTTGAAAGTGGCAGCGGGCCCGAGAGATTACAGATTCCGCAGCGCGGCGACTACTGCGTCACCCATTTCCTGCGTTCCGACTTTAGTGCAACCGGTCGACCAGATGTCGCCGGTGCGCAGCCCCTGGTCCAGAACCAGGCTGACTGCTTTTTCGATGGCATCGGCCGCAACCTGCTGGTTGAAGCTGTAACGCAGCATCATCGACACCGACAGGATGGTCGCCAACGGGTTGGCAATGCCTTGGCCTGCGATGTCCGGCGCCGAACCGTGGCAAGGCTCGTACATGCCCTTGTTGTTGGTGTCCAGGGACGCCGATGGCAGCATGCCGATGGACCCGGTGAGCATCGACGCCTGGTCGGACAGGATGTCGCCGAACAGGTTGTCGGTGACGATCACGTCGAACTGCTTGGGTGCGCGCACCAGCTGCATGGCAGCGTTGTCGACGTACATGTGGCTCAGCTCGACTTCAGGGTAGTCCTTGGCCACTTGCTCGACGATTTCACGCCACAGCTGGCTGGATGCCAGAACGTTGGCCTTGTCCACCGAGCACAGCTTCTTGCCACGCACCATGGCCATGTCGAAACCGACACGGGCAATACGGCGGATTTCGCTTTCGCTGTATGGCAGGGTGTCGTAGGCCTGGCGCTCGCCGTTTTCTAGGGTGCGGGTGCCGCGTGGCGCGCCGAAGTAGATGCCGCCGGTCAGTTCGCGAACGATCAGGATATCCAGGCCCGCGACGATTTCCGGCTTCAGGCTCGAAGCCTCGGCCAGTTGCGGGTAGAGGATCGCCGGGCGCAGGTTGCCGAACAGGCCCAGTTGCGCACGGATTTTCAGCAGGCCGCGCTCAGGGCGGATGTCACGCTCGATGGTGTCCCATTTCGGGCCGCCCACGGCGCCCAGCAGCACAGCGTCGGCCGCGCGGGCACGCTCCAGGGTTTCGTCAGCCAGGGGTACGCCATGCTTGTCGATGGCAGCACCGCCGATCACGTCGTGGCTCAGCTCGAAACCCAGGTTGAACTTGTCGCTGGCCAATGCCAGGACCTTGACCGCTTCGGCCATGATTTCCGGGCCAATACCGTCACCTGGGAGAATCAGAATCTGCTTGCTCATGCTTTCCTCTTGTCATCAGTCGGTGCGCCCTTGGAGCACACCCGGAAAAATTCTATCGTTGCGTGACTCATTTTTCGGCGAACAGCACCAGCACGTCGGTGCTGAACGAACCATCGGCCTCAATCTCGAAATACTCGCGCACCTCGCTGCCCATCGCCTGCTGCAACTCGCGGATCGCGGCGCGCATCACCTGGGGTGTGCGCATGCGCTCAACCCAGCTGCTGTATTCCAGGCGCAGGCGTTGACGCGTGGTGCTGCGGGTGTGCAACCCTGCCTCGCTGACCTGGCGCAACCACTCGCCGGCGGAATAATCGCGCACATGGCTGGTGTCGCGCAGCACTTCAACGCTTTGCAGGTAAGTGTCGAACAACGGACTGCCCGGTGACAACACATCGATGAACGCGGCCACGCCACCCGGTTTCAGCACCCGCCGAACTTCCCGCAACGCCACACCGAGATCGCTCCAATGGTGCGCCGAGTACCGACTGAAGACGAATTCGAACTCGCCATCGGCAAACGGCAGGCGCTCGGCGGCACCATTGACCGTGGTGACATTGCCCAAACCACGATCGACAGCCGCGGCGGTGACCACATCGAGCATTTGCTGCGACAGGTCGTACGCCACTACTTCTTTCACCAGCGACGCCACGTGAAAGCTGACGTGGCCGGCGCCACAGCCAAGGTCCAGCACGCGGGCGTTGCCCTGCCCCGCCAATTCAGCCTGTAGCAAAGCGAATTCAGTGCCTTGAGCGTGCACGGCGCTGCTCAGATAGGCCGAGGCCTGTTCACCGAATTGCTTCTGGACTACCTGGCTGTGCTGGGCGGTGCTGGTCATGGGGACTTCCTTTTTGGGGTGAGTCTTTGTGTTGTTTATTCGGGCCTCATCGCGAGCAGGCTCGCTCCCACAGGGTTTTGTGAACGCCGCACATCCAATGTGGGAGCCAGCCTGCTGGCGATGGCGTCATCACGCCTTACGCAAACTTATGCGTCGCGAAACAACCAAGGCTGGCTCGCGCGGTGCTTGGCTTCAAAAGTCGCGATCGCTTCATGGTCCTGCAAGGTCAGGCCAATATCGTCCAGGCCATTGAGCAGGCAATGCTTGCGGAACGCATCGATCTCGAAGCTCAGCACCTTGCCATCCGGGCGAGTCACCGTCTGCGCTTGCAGATCAACCTGCAACTGGTACCCAGGGTTGGCCTCAACCTGCTGGAAAAGCTCATCGACTTCAGCGTCGCTCAAGATGATCGGCAACAAGCCATTCTTGAAGCTGTTGTTGAAGAAAATGTCGGCGTAGCTCGGCGCGATGATGCTGCGAAAGCCATATTCTTCCAGGGCCCACGGCGCGTGTTCACGGCTGGAGCCGCAACCGAAGTTCTCGCGGGCCAGCAGTACACTCGCGCCCTGATAACGTTCGGCGTTAAGCACGAAGTCCTTGTTCAACGGACGCTTGGAATTGTCCTGATACGGCTGCCCCACATCCAGGTAGCGCCATTCGTCGAACAGGTTCGGGCCGAAACCCGTGCGCTTGATCGACTTGAGAAACTGCTTCGGGATGATCTGATCGGTGTCGACGTTGGCACGATCCAGAGGCGCGACAAGTCCAGTGTGCTGGGTAAAAGCTCTCATTCTGCGCTCCTTTAGATCAATTCACGGACGTCGACGAAACGACCGTTTACTGCGGCGGCGGCGGCCATGGCCGGGCTCACCAGGTGGGTACGACCACCGGCACCCTGACGGCCTTCGAAGTTGCGGTTCGAGGTGGACGCGCAATGCTCGCCCGACTCCAAACGGTCCGGGTTCATCGCCAGGCACATCGAGCAGCCTGGCTCGCGCCATTCAAAACCGGCCTCGAGGAAAATCTTGTCCAGGCCTTCGGATTCAGCTTGCGCCTTCACCAGGCCCGAGCCCGGCACCACGATGGCCTGCTTGATGGTCGACGCCACTTTGCGGCCCTTGGCGATCACGGCAGCGGCGCGCAAATCTTCGATGCGCGAGTTGGTGCAGGAGCCGATGAACACGCGGTCCAGCTGGATATCAGTAATCGCCTGATTGGCAGTGAGGCCCATGTATTTCAAGGCGCGCTCGATGGAGCCGCGCTTGACCAGGTCCGGTTCCTGAGCCGGGTCTGGCACGTTTTGATCAACGGCCAGGACCATCTCCGGCGAAGTGCCCCAGCTGACTTGCGGCTTGATCTGCGTGGCATCGAGCTCGACGACGGTGTCGAACTTCGAGTCCGCGTCAGACACCAGGTCTTTCCACGCCTCGACAGCTAAGTCCCACTCCGCGCCTTTCGGAGCAAATGGACGGCCCTTGACGTAGGCCACGGTTTTTTCATCCGCCGCCACCAGGCCCACGCGTGCGCCGGCTTCAATGGACATGTTGCAGATGGTCATGCGCCCTTCAACCGACAGGTCGCGGATCGCGCTGCCAGCGAACTCGATGGCGTGGCCATTACCGCCGGCCGTGCCGATCTTGCCGATCACGGCGAGCACGATGTCCTTGGCCGTCACGCCGAACGGCAATTCGCCTTCGACCGACACCAACATATTTTTCATTTTCTGGGCGACCAGGCACTGGGTGGCGAGCACGTGCTCGACCTCGGAAGTGCCAATACCGTGAGCCAAAGCGCCGAATGCGCCGTGGGTCGAGGTGTGGGAGTCGCCGCAGACCACGGTCATGCCCGGCAAGGTGGCGCCCTGCTCCGGGCCGATGACGTGGACGATACCCTGGCGCACGTCGTTCATCTTGAACTCGACAATGCCGTATTCATCGCAGTTGTCGTCGAGGGTCTGAACCTGCAGACGCGAGACCTGGTCCGCAATCGCTTCGATGCCGCCCTTGCGCTCCGGCGTGGTCGGTACGTTATGGTCCGGGGTCGCGATATTGGCATCGATGCGCCAAGGCTTGCGCCCGGCCAGGCGCAGGCCTTCGAAGGCTTGCGGCGAGGTCACTTCATGGATGATGTGACGGTCGATGTAGATCAGCGCAGAACCATCGTCGCGCTGTTTGACCAAATGCGAATCCCAGAGCTTGTCGTAGAGCGTTTTGCCGGCCATCAGACGGTTTCCTCATCATTTGTTTCTATGCCCCGGGTTTTGAACGACTCAATAACCCTTTGGCTTGTGAGGTCGATCCTAGGGGGTTACATTAAATAACTCAAATTCATATTTTTTATGCTTTGGATAACCATCTGGAATACCGCAATGGACCTCGCCAACCTTAATGCTTTTATCGCGATTGCCGAGACCGGCAGCTTCTCTGGCGCGGGAGAACGACTGCACCTGACGCAACCGGCGATCAGCAAACGCATCGCCGGGCTGGAACAACAGTTGAAAGTGCGGCTGTTCGATCGGCTGGGCCGCGAAGTCGGCCTGACCGAAGCTGGCCGCGCCCTGTTGCCGCGGGCTTACCAGATTCTCAACGTGCTGGACGACACCCGCCGCGCCCTGACCAACCTGACCGGCGAAGTCAGCGGGCGCCTGACCCTGGCCACCAGCCACCACATCGGCCTGCACCGCCTGCCGCCTTTATTAAGGGAGTTCACCCGACGCTACCCGCAAGTAGCGCTGGATATTCAGTTCCTCGATTCGGAAGTGGCCTACGAAGAAATCCTCCATGGCCGCGCGGAACTGGCGGTCATCACCCTGGCCCCCGAACCTCACTCCCTGGTCAAAGCCACCCCGGTGTGGGACGACCCGCTGGATTTCGTGGTCGCACCGGAACATTCGCTGATCAGCAATGGCGCGGTGAGCCTGGCAGACATCGCTCTGCACCCGGCCGTGTTCCCCGGCGGCAACACCTTTACCCACCACATCGTCCAGCGCCTGTTCGAGGCTCAAGGGCTGACGCCGAACATCGCCATGAGCACCAACTACCTCGAAACCATCAAGATGATGGTGTCCATCGGCCTGGCCTGGAGCGTGTTGCCGCGCACCATGCTTGATGAGCAGGTGGCGCGCATCCCTTTGCCGGGCATACAGCTCACTCGCCAGCTAGGCTATATCCTGCACACAGAACGGACGCTGTCGAACGCGGCACGGGCTTTCATGGCTTTGCTGGACGCACAAATCGATCAGCCAGGGACACATGGCTAACTTGTGCTACTCCTATAGTGCCGCGAGACCCAGCGCCTAACGCCCTATTCAGTCTAAGGCTTGCCAATGCCGAAATCTGTTGACCGTATTCCGCCGATGCCGCGTATCCAGGCGCTGGACCCCAAACGGTCCGAGCAAAGTTGGGAAAGCGCGCCACAGTTGCTCGCGGCCCTCAACGGTGCCCGCCTGGGCGCCTGGTATTGGGACATCGAGCGTGGGCAGATCAGTTGGTCGCGGGGTACCCAGGCGCTGTTTGGCTTCGACCCCCATACGCCGCTGCCCGCCGACCTGGAATACCTCGACCTGCTGCCGCCGGAAGACCGGGCAAAAACCGTGCGCGCCTTCCATGCAGTGATCGCCGGCGCGCCGCTGGAACAGGCGATGCACCACCGCATTCGCTGGCCCGATGGCAGCCTGCACTGGCTGGAGATCAATGGCAGCGTGCTGCCAGACAAGGACGGCCGCCCGCGAATGATCGGCGTGATCCGCGAAATCACCCACCAGCGCCAGCGCGAACAGGCCCTGAGCAGCTCGGAGAAACGTTTCGCGACGCTGTTTCACCTGTGCCCGAACATGGTGCTGCTGACCCGCCAGGAAGACGGCCTGATCACCGAGGCCAACCAGTATTTTGAAAGCCTGTTCGGCTGGCCGGTACAGAACGCCATCGGCCGAACCACCCTGGAGCTGGGCCTCTGGGTGCATCCCGAGCAGCGCGAGCGACTGGTCAAGGCGACCAAGGCCAAAGGTGAACTCATCAGCATGGAGGTGCAGTTTCGCGCCAGCAACGGGCAGATCCACGACGGCATTCTCAGCGCGCAGAAGGTCGAACTCGAAGGCCAACCCTATCTGCTCAGCACCTTCCTCGACACCACCGAACGCAAAGCCGCCGAGCTCGCCCTCAAAGACAGCCAGGAGCGCCTGGACCTGGCGCTGGATTCGGCGCAACTGGGTACCTGGGATTGGCACATCCCCAGCGGCATGCTCTATGGCTCGGCACGCGCTGCGCAGTTGCACGGGTTGGAGGCAATCCCTTTCCACGAGTCCTTCGACGAGTTTTTCGAAGGCGTACCCGATGAAGAGCGCGGCAGCATGCGCGACGCCTACCGCAGCTTGCGCGAGGGCCCGGCCGGCAATTATCAGCTGACCTACCGGGTGCAACTGGCCGACGGAAGCTCGCGCTACCTGGAAAGCCGCGCGCGGCTGTACCGCGACGAAAACGGTGCCCCGCTGCGCATGGCCGGCACCCTGCTCGACATCACTGATCAGGTGGAGCGTGAGCAACAGCTGGTAGCGTCGGAAGAGAAATTTGCCAGCCTGTTCCAGGTCAGCCCCGATCCAATTTGCGTCACTCGCCAGGACAGCGGCCAGTTCATCGAGATCAACTCCAGCTTCACCCAGGCATTTGGCTGGAGCGCCACCGATGTGATCGGGCACAGCGCCGACGAAATCGGCCTGTGGGACGCCTCGGCGAAAAGCCTGCACCGCATTGAACAGGTGATCCGCGAACAGGGCCTGAGTAACGTGGCCATCCAGGTCCAGCACAAAGATGGGCATTCGCTCACCTGTGTGATCTCCAGCCGCCAGATCAGTGTCAGCGACCATCCCTGCGTGGTCACCACCCTGCGCGACATCACCCAGCAGCAGCGGTCTGAAGCGGCACTCAAGGCCAGCGAAGAGAAATTTGCCAAGGCGTTCCACTCCAGCCCGGACGCCATCACCATCACCGAGCGCGACACCGGACGTTACCTGGAGGTCAACGACGGCTTCTGCCGCCTCACCGGCTACCAGGCCGATGAAGTCGTCGGGCGCACGGTGTATCAGGTCGGCATCTGGGCCGAGGAGAAACAGCGCTCCTCACTGCTGGCCGAACTGCAGCTCAACGGCCGGGTGCATCACCAGGAAATGCTCGGGCGCAACAAGCGCGGCGAGTTGCTCACCGTTGAAGTGTCGGTAGAGCCCATCACCCTCAACGAAACCGCCTGCCTGCTGCTGACCGCCCGGGACGTCAGCCTGCTGAAAAACGCCGAGGCGCAGATTCGCCACCTGGCCTACCACGACCCACTGACCAACCTGCCCAACCGCGCATTGCTGATGGACCGCCTGAGCCAGCAGATCGCCCTGCTCAAGCGCCACAACCTGCGCGGCGCCCTGCTGTTTCTCGACCTCGACCACTTCAAGCACATCAATGATTCCCTCGGGCATCCCGTGGGCGACACCGTACTGAAAATCATCACCGCGCGCCTCGAAGCCAGCGTGCGCATGGAAGACACCGTGGCACGCCTGGGGGGTGACGAGTTCGTGGTGCTGCTCAGCGGCCTGGAAGGTTCGCGCGAGGAGGTCAGCACCCAGGTGCGCAGCCTGGCTGACACCCTGCGCGAACTGCTGTCGGAGCCCATGTTCCTCGACGGACAACGTCTGCAAGTCACACCCAGCATCGGCATCGCACTGATTCCCGATCACGGCTCGACCCCCACCGACCTGCTCAAGCGCGCCGACATCGCCCTGTACCGGGCCAAGGACTCAGGCCGCAATACCGCGCAGATGTACCACAACACCATGCAAAAGGCCGCCAGCGAACGCCTGCGCATGGAAACCGACCTGCGCCTGGCGCTGTCGCGCAACGAATTTCGCGTGCACTTCCAGCCCCAGATCGACGCCCGGGACAATCGCATCGTCGGCGCCGAGGCGCTGGTGCGCTGGAATCACCCCGCACTGGGCGCCCAGTCACCCAGCGAGTTCATCAAGGTGCTGGAGGACAGCGGACTGATCCTGGAGGTCGGCAGCTGGATCATCGACGAAGCCTGCCGCGCATTCCAGCACCTGATGGCCGAAGGTCTGATCGACCCGCTCGACTTCAGCCTGTGCGTCAACATCAGCCCGCGCCAATTTCGCCAGAACGACTTCGTCGAACGCGTCGAACACAGCCTGCGCAGCCACGGCCTGCCCTGCTCGCTGCTGAAACTGGAAATCACCGAAGGCATCGTCATTCAGAACCTGGAAGACACCATCAGCAAGATGTGCCGCCTGAAGAAACTCGGCGTGAGCTTCGCCATGGACGATTTTGGCACCGGCTACTCGTCCCTGACCTACCTCAAGCGCCTGCCGGTCGACACCCTGAAAATCGATCAGTCCTTCATCCGCGACGCCACCACCGACCCCAACGACGCCGAAATCATCCGTGCCATCGTCGCCATGGCCCGCAGCCTGGGGTTGAAGGTGATCGCCGAAGGGGTGGAAACCCTGGAGCAGCTGGAGTTTCTGCAGGGACTGGGGTGTTATTTTTACCAAGGGTATCTGCACAGCCGGCCGTTGCCGGTGGAAGCCTTCCAAAAGCTCCTTCAATAACCGCTGAACGTGTAGGAGCTGCCGCAGGCTGCGAACTTTTGATCTTGGCCTGCCAAAAAATCAAAAGATCGCAGCCTGCGGCAGCTCCTACGGGGGAACGCGCATAAAAAAGGGCGCCAATGGCGCCCTTTTCATTGCTCGGCCTTAGTGCTGCAAAGCCGGCTTTTCCATCCCGTTGATCGGGATGCGTTTGGCTTTCGCCTCCTCCGGAATCACCCGCAGCAAATCAATGCTCAGCAACCCGTTACGCAGGTCAGCGGCCTTGATTTCGATGTGATCCGCCAGGCGGAACGACAGCTTGAAAGCACGTTGGGCGATGCCCTGGTGCAGGAAGGTCACGCCTTCGGTAGCGTCGCGTTTGCCGCCACTGATGGTCAGCACGCCCTTCTCGACTTGCAGGTCCAGGTCTTCTTCCTGGAACCCGGCTGCGGCGACCACGATGCGGTATTGGTCGTCACCGTGTTTTTCCACGTTGTAGGGCGGATAGGTGCTGCCTGGCTCATTGCGCAGGGCGGTTTCGAACAGGTCGTTAAAACGGTCGAAGCCTACCGAGGAACGGAACAGTGGGGCCAGGGAAAATGCAGTACTCATGATTCAAATCTCCTGAAAACAATCAGCAAGGTTTATGTCTCCGCGACCCGAATTCGGCATCGCGTACCCCTTAGATAGGGACCGCTGATTACATTTCAAGAGATTATCTGAAGATTTTTTTCAGGCCGCTTCGGACACCTGAAGACCCAGTAAACGCGAGACATTATCCAGCTCTGTCTCGCGGCGCAGCACCGTAAACAGCTCGATCGCTTCCGGATAATTGCGGGTCAGCATTGCCAGCCACTGCTTCAAACGCCCCGGCGATTGGCGCGCTGTCATTTGCGCCTTGGCTTGCAGCCAAAAGTCCTGGATCAACGGCAACAACTCGGCCCAGGTCATTTCTACCACCTCCTCACCCGCCCGCGCCGCCGCGATTTGCCGCGCCAGGTCCGGGCGCGAGACAAGACCGCGACCGAGCATGATGTCTTCGACGCCGCTGATTTCGCGGCAACGACGCCAGTCTTCGACATCCCAGATATCGCCGTTGGCAAACACCGGCACCTTGACCACCTCTTGCACCCGCGGGATCCACTCCCAGTGGGCCGGTGGCTTGTAGCCATCGGTCTTGGTGCGCGCATGCACGACGATATGCGCCGCGCCACCTTCGGCCAGCGCGGTGGCGCAGACCAGCGCGCCGTCGGGGCTGTCGAAGCCCAGGCGCATTTTTGCGGTCACAGGAATGTGCGCCGGCACCGCGCGGCGCACGTGCTCGACGATCTGGTTGAGCAGTTCCGGCTCCTTGAGCAATACCGCGCCACCGCGGGACTTGTTCACGGTCTTGGCCGGGCAGCCGAAGTTCAGGTCGATCACCTCGGAACCCAATTCGCAAGCGAGCGCGGCATTTTCTGCCAGGCACACAGGGTCCGAGCCGAGCAATTGCACGCGCAGCGGCACGCCAGAGGCCGTGCGCGCTCCGGTCAGCAATTCAGGGCCGAACTTGTGGAAATAGGCAGGCGTGAGCAGCTGGTCGTTGATGCGGATGAACTCGGTCACACACCAATCGATACCACCGACACGAGTGAGCACGTCCCGCAGGATGTTGTCGACCAACCCCTCCATGGGCGCCAAGGCAATTTGCATGAAAAACACACTCTACGAAAAACGTGCGGCAGTTTACTGGTTTCGGCTGAGAGAAGGTATTTCGTCAGGCCGGACGGTGTTGATTGTGCCGACGCTTTCGCGGGCAAGCCACGCTCCCACAGGTCTTGGGTCGTTCACACAAAAGATGAACGACCCAAGACCTGTGGGGGCGTGGCTTGCCCGCGAAGGGGTCGCTTAGATCGCGACTTGCAACGCCGGGCCATAGCCGTCGATGAACTCCGCTGGCATGCGCTTGGGCTTGCCCGTGGAGAGTTCGATGCACACGAAAGTGGTCTGCGCACGCAGCAGCGTGGTGTTGTCGCTCGGGCGCTTGAGCTGGAAGTGCCGAGTCATTTTCAGGCGTTGGTCCCAGTCGACGATCCAGGTCGCCAATTGCAAGCCGTCGCCTTCGTAGGCGGCCGCCAGGTAATCGATTTCGTGCCGCACCACCGCCATTGCCCGATCCAGGCGTCGATACTCGACCAGGTCCAGGCCCAGGCGCTGGGAGTGGCGCCAGGCGCAGCGTTCGAGCCAGGTGACATACACCGCGTTATTCGCGTGCCCCAGCCCGTCGATGTCCTCAGCGCCCACTTCCAGGTCAATGATGAACGGCGTTGCCCAATCCCAGCCCATGCCCCACTCCAGTCAGATAGTCACCTGGGCAGTGTAACGGATGCTCAGGCCGATTGGCGCGATTGCAGGCTGCGGCCCGCCAGCAGTGACAGCACGCCATCAATGACTCGTGGGTCGGCCAGCACCCGCTGATGACCGCCTTCTTCAAGGCGCAGCAGACGGCTGTCGAACCAGGCCTCGTTGATCAGCTGGGACTCCTTGACCGAGACCAGACGGTCATCTTCGGCATGCACGATCAGCCCGGGCATATCGAGCTGATAGTGCGCGACATCCAGCGTCGCGGCGCGCATGCCGACGTCTTGCTCGACCTGGCGAATGAACGCCGAACGGGCCTTGGGCGGCAGGCCCACATACCGGGCAAATCCGCGCAAAACGCCGAGTATTCGCGATGGCGCGGCAATGGTCACCAGGGTTTCGGTACGCAGACCCAACTGCACTGCCAGCATCGCACTGGCGCCGCCCATGGAGTGGCCGATCACGGCTTGCAGCGGCGGCAGCTCGGCGGCGGCTTCAAGCATGGCGCGGGCGAACAGGACAACATTCGCTTCGCTGCCCGGCGAGCGCCCGTGGGCGGGACCGTCGAGGGCGACCACGGTGTAGCCGGCGTCCACCAGTGCGTTAATCATGCTGGCGAACTGGGTTGGGCGCCCTTCCCAGCCATGCATCAGCAAGACCGTCGGCCCTTTTCCCCAGCGCAGTGCCGAGAGACCGAAGCGCAAGGTGATGCGCTCCGACCTGGCCAGCAAGGGCAGCTCCCAATCCCGCGGGGGCAGCTCTCGCGGAGTCATGAACGCCAGTCGCATCCTGCTTGCGACCAGTTGAGGGGCAAACCAGCCCAAAGTGCCGTTGACGCCACGAACCCACTTTAACCCGCTCATCGCTCTCACTCCCCAGGCCCAGGCCTTCAGGTCATAGCACCGCCGATTTGGCGGCGCGCAACAGTCGATCGGATAATTCTCCTGGCCCCAGCGCCCGCGCCAGTGCCAGGCCACCCACCATCAAGGCCATGTCGGCCAGGGCCTTGTCGGTTTCTTCCGGGCTGGCCGCCAACTGCGCGACCATCATTTCCACGTGCTCATTCAAGGCCACCCGAAACTCATCGGGCAGCCGGCCCAACTCGCCGACGGACGCCGGGATTGGGCACGCGGAGTCAGACGAATCGCGGTGCTTGCGTGACAGGTAGAACGCGGCCACCAGGGCGCGGCGCTCTTCGCCGGTCAGTTCGGTGTCCATGTCGGCGATCAGGCCACGACGGTGACCCAGCAACTGCTTGAACGCTTCCAGCATCATTGCGTCCTTGCTTTCGAAGTGCGCATAGAAGCCGCCAACCGTCAGGCCGGCTGCGCCCATCACTTCGCCCACGCTCGGTTCGGCCGGGCCGCGCTGGATCAGCGCTGCACTGGCGGCCTTGAGAATGCGTTCGCGGGTTTGAGCTTTTTTATCGTTCATCGTTGCCTCCGAATATTACGACTAGAATATTATTCTCATAATAATTTTCCGCAAGTCGTGGATGTGACCGCTGGTCTGAAGATCAGTTTGAGGTAGAGAGGGGGATTTGGCCAAACGCCAGACAAACAAAAGGGCCATTCAATAATTGAATGACCCTTATAAAATCCCGCAGAGCGGGTAATCGTGGCGTCCCCTAGGGGACTCGAACCCCTGTTACCGCCGTGAAAGGGCGGTGTCCTAGGCCACTAGACGAAGGGGACGCAAAACCTTCTATACAACTGATCAGTGCTGAGTACTGATCGATTCAAGGCCGGTGTGGCCAGACCTTGAACTGTAAAATTGGTGGAGCTTAGCGGGATCGAACCGCTGACCTCCTGCATGCCATGCAGGCGCTCTCCCAGCTGAGCTAAAGCCCCGGATTTTTCGCCTCGCGGCGGAGTGACGTCTTGCAACATCACTTCTGTAAAACTGGCGTCCCCTAGGGGACTCGAACCCCTGTTACCGCCGTGAAAGGGCGGTGTCCTAGGCCACTAGACGAAGGGGACGTAAACCCTTCTATACAACAGATCAACGCAGAGTGTTGATCGCTCCAAGGCCGGTGTGGCCAGACCCTGAAGTGTAAATTGGTGGAGCTAGACGGGATCGAACAGTCGACCTCTTGCATGCCATGCAAGCGCTCTCCCAGCTGAGCTATAGCCCCACATCGCTGAGGACGGGGCGAATCTTAATGG
>NZ_JZRI01000033.1:0-3171 GCF_000952175.1 Pseudomonas sp. ES3-33
AGATGTGTATAAGAGACAGCAAATATACAAACATACAAACATACAAACCTACACACTAAGTAGATCTTAGACTAATTGTCCGCGGCAGAGGGGGGATAACAAATTTGTAATTCTTCTGTCACCCTTCTGATAACTGTTCAGCAGTACATTGAGCCTGCAAAAAATCTATGCGTCATAGGATCCTGCGGTCGTGTCGACTTCTGATCGAATTCAGCCGGCAGAAATCGATCAGAAGTCTTTTAGACCATCAAATATTTATGAGTTAACAAAGAAACTGCGCACTTTGGGGGCGTAAATCTCGTTATGCCATCTCGCATTAGAAAAATGTTGTGGGCGGCTGGCCCACCGTCTCGTGTTTCGTCGTTGATGACGGCGTTGCTTCGGGCAACCCACGCCGAGGCTGTGACCAAACCTCAAATAGCATTGACCAATAACCCAAGCCTCGCAGATGCACAGTGGGAAATCCAAACTGCCCAAGCCGGGCAGCAACAGACTGATTTGATCCCCAATCCAGTACTAATAATAGATGCCCAAGCCTTCCGCGAAAATTCGAACACTACCAACGTTAAGCTCCGCCGGACACCGAAAAGGTGCCGCAAAAGTCACGCATGGATTGAGGTCGCATCTAAGAGTAAAGGCATAGTGGCGCTGGAGTCTAAACACTGCCGTAATGACTTGCGCCCCGATGATCGAAGTTTTTTACGGCGTCATGCTTGCACAGCAAGGTCTGATTTCAGCTCAGAGTTCGCACTGTCTGGCGGAACGATGACCAGCATCCGGAAGCGGTTGAACCTGGTGGGCGCTTCAACGCCGATTTTGTTTTTCGGCCGCAAACTAAAAAGCATTTCGTCGGAGGCTAGCCGCACCTATCAGTCTCGTGATATGCACAACGTCGCCGAACCGCGCCTGCGGTACGAAATCCATCTTGCTGTAGACAAGCGCTCGATGGCCCACAGAGAAAAGAAGTTCTTCAGTCAAGTGATCCTTCCCGCCGCACGAAGCGCCAAGGACTCCAACACTAATTTCTTTGAAATATCCAACCGCAAGTTTACGGGTGTTCTGGGCCCTCCGCGCACCCGTATCCAATACCTCGCTTCAGCACAACTACTGGCGTTCAAGGACGAATCGAGCGGATCTACAGCCACGTCACTTACTTGGGGTGCTACCTCATGAAAAAGATTTTCATCAGCGTGGGGTGTCTGGCGGTTTGGCTAGTCGCAGATCGCCAACTAGCTGACGAGAACGTTCAGGGTCACTGGTGCATCCACGAGTTGCACCGCGCTATTGGCGATTTTTTCTTACCTAAAATGTAGTGACACTCCAGTGGCAGTTCGCGCCTGGATACGTCGAGATTTTCCGGAGTACCCATGAATAACAAAGTACCAATTCGCAGTTGGGAAATCACACTCGGCAGCAATCAGTTAATTCTTGCAGTTTCGACTTGGCTTCTATTGTTTAGTAACTGGCCATTTTGGCGTGCTGTCTGGCAAGGCGTGGGAGGCCTACAAGACGGAAACACCATATTCGTGCTTAGCCTGCCTTGGTTCGTGTTGATTTGGCTCTACGTATTACTCAGCGTGATGGCTTGGGGACGATTGATAAAACCTGTGCTAGCTATCGTGTTGCTGGTTGCGGCAGCAACGAGTTACTTTATGAATAGCTATGGCATAGTAATTGATTACAGCATGCTAACGAATGTGATGCAGACGGACAGCTCCGAAGCCACGGAGCTGTTGAACTCGGATCTACTGCTGTGGATGCTGGGCTTTGGTGTTATGCCGGTGCTGGTTATCACTCGAGTCCGTTTGATTCAAAGATCGTGGTCCCGCGCACTTGCTCATCGATTCATGGGGGTGGCGGTAGCGCTCACCTGCTTGGCGATCGTCGTATTTACGCTTTATCAATCCTATGCATCGCTGATGCGTAATCATCGCGAACTCAGGTTGATGTTGGTTCCGTCGAATGTGGTTTCGGCAATTCATGGGTACACGCGTCGCCAGCTAGCAGTTCCCGCCGAATTAAAAACCATTGGTGCTGATGCCCGCCGTGAAGAAGCTACTGCTGGTGTACGCAAACCACGGCTAACGGTACTGATGGTGGGTGAAACCGCCAGGTCCGCGAATTTCTCCCTCAATGGCTATTCCCGGGATACCAATCCGGAATTGGCCAGTCGTGGTGTCTTAAGTTTTACCAATGTCAGCTCATGTGGAACAGCTACGGCCGTTTCCTTACCCTGCATGTTTCTGGATGTGGGTAAAGAAGGCTACAAAGACGGTATGGCGTTGCGCAGAGAAGGACTATTAGACGTGTTGCAGCGGGCCGGCGTATCGGTCCTGTGGAGAGACAATAATTCGGGTTGCAAAGGCATTTGCGACCGAGTACCAAATGAAAAATTGAACAATCAGAAATCGACGGGATTATGTAGAGCTGACGAGTGTTACGACGAAGTCTTATTGCAAGATTTACAAGCCTACTTGGATCAACAGCAGCGGGATTCAATCGTGGTGCTACACATGAAAGGCAGTCACGGCCCATCCTATTCCAAGCGCTATCCACCGGCGTTCGAACGATTCGGTCCCGTTTGCGATAATAATCAACTTGAACGTTGTACGCGCGAAAGCATTGTCAGTGCCTATGATAACAGCCTCGGTTATACGGACTATGTACTTGGGCAAACGATCGACCTGCTAAAGCGTAACGCTGAGCGTTTTGATACGGCGATGCTTTATGTCTCTGATCACGGTGAGTCCCTCGGCGAGAATGGGCTTTACTTGCACGGACTTCCTTATGCCATGGCTCCCAGCGAGCAGACTAGTATCCCCATGGTAATCTGGATCTCCAAAAACATGCAGTCGCGTCAAACCCTCGACTCCCAATGTTTGAAGGATCAGCGAGACGTATCACTGTCCCATGACAACTTATTCCATTCTATATTGGGGTTGATGGGTATTCAAACTACAGCATATCGCCCAGAGCTTGATCTGTTCAGTACCTGCCAGTCCAAAGCGTCAACACCGTTAAAGCTCGCGCAGACATTTGAGCGTCAATCAATGAAAACACCGAAATAAGTGGAGCTGCGAGAAAGATCTAAAATGACCCTATAGTATGAGCATACTTTGATTAGAAGCCATGCAACTAAATACTAATCGTTGCATGGCGCCACTTCTAACT
>NZ_JZRI01000034.1:0-119357 GCF_000952175.1 Pseudomonas sp. ES3-33
GTTGGGGGGCAGTTGGGGGGGATTTTGATCGGAGGATCTGTTGATTTTCAGCTGTGGGTGGCGCTCTTTGGAAGATCAAAAGCAAATACAAGATCAAAAGATCGCAGCCTTCGGCAGCTCCTACTATGCTCAACGTAGTACCCTGGGTAGTCGTTCAGAGGTGAGCGCCATGAACATCAAAACAAGAAGATACCTCGCCATTTTCGTCACCTGCGCAGCAACGTTGGCGCTTTATGGCACCGCTGCGTGGCGGGTCGAACAGCTGCGGCAACTGCCCCGCGATTTTGCGAGCTGCAACTTCGAGCGCTGTATTCCCCACAACGCCACCCTCAACGCCCTTCGCTGACGAAAGGCGTCAGGTTTCGTTGTCCTGATCGGCCTTTAAACGGTCGCGAAACGCCTTGGGCGAAATGCCTACCCGACGTCGAAAAAGCCGGGTGAAATTGGTTGGATCGGAAAACCCCAACACGTCGGACATCTCGTAGATCGTCATGCTGGTATAGGTCAGCAGGCGCTTGGCTTCGAGCAGTTGGCGCTCGTGCATGATCTGCAGCGCCGGTTGCCCGGCCAACTCGCGGCAAGTGCCGTTGAGGTGGGAAACAGAGATGCCCAGCCGATGCGCCAGGTCTTCAACCTTGACATGCTGGCGATAGGTTTCTTCCACCAGCTGAATAAAGCCGTTCAGGTACTCGCGCGCCCGCTGCGGACGCTGACTGGCAGACCGTCGCTGCAGGGCCTGGCGGCTGGCCCAGACCATGATCACGCTGACCAGCGAATGCATAAGCATTTCCCGCGCCGGTTGATGACCGGTGTACTCGTCCTGCAGCGCAGTAAACAGGCTGTTTAGATATTCACTGTCCTTGCCCGCCGGATAACTCTCGGCCTGGCCCAGGGCATTCATCGAACTGCCCAGCTGCGCCTGCAGGTGCGCGACCAGCGGCGCAGCCAGCGTGACGATAAACCCTTCGACGTCCTCGGAAAAACGAAAGCCGTGCACGGATAAAGGCGGCAGGATCTGGATCGCCGACTCTGTGAGCAGTGTGCGTTGCCCTTCGATCTCAAGCTCTGCCTGACCTTGGAAGACGAAGAGCAACTGGCACAAATCAGCGTGGCGATGGGGCTTGATTTCCCACTGATGCTCACGGCTGCGTTTGGATATGGTTTCACAATGCAACAGGTCCGGGGTGGGCCAGTCCAGGCTTTCTCCGTAAAGCTTGAACACCGGAATGGAAGGCAGGGCAGGCTTGTTCATAACTTCAATCAGGCCTCGGAGATAGTAGCGGGCGATAATCGCACCGATTGGCAGAATGTACAGGTATCGGCTCAGTTTTCACCTTCAATTGACAGACTCGCAAGTGAAAAATGCAAGCACTCGATCCATAACAATTACTCACCGGCCCTGGCCGAGTGCAGCTTGCGAGCCATAAAAACAATGAAAACGCTGAAAACCCAAGTCGCCATCATTGGTGCAGGTCCATCCGGATTGCTCCTCGGCCAGCTGCTGCACAACGCCGGAATCGACACCCTCATCCTGGAACGCCAGACCCCGGACTACGTCCTCGGGCGCATCCGTGCCGGGGTGCTTGAACAGGGCATGGTAGAGCTGCTGCGCAAGGCCGGTGCGGGACAACGCATGGATGCCGAAGGGCTGATCCACAACGGCTTTGAATTGTCGCTCGACGGTCGCCAGGTGCACATCGATCTGCACGCCCTTACCGGCGGAAAAACCGTGATGATCTACGGCCAGACCGAAGTCACTCGCGACCTGATGGCCGCTCGTCAGATTGCAGGCGCCACGACCCTTTACGGCGTCGAGAACGTCGTTCCCCATGCAATGAAGACCGCTGAACCCTTCGTCACGTTTGAAAAAGACGGCGAGAGCTATCGACTCGACTGCGACTACATCGCCGGCTGCGACGGCTTCCATGGCGTGGCGCGGCAATCGATCCCCGCCGACAGCCTGAAGATTTTCGAACGGGTTTATCCGTTCGGCTGGCTGGGCATCCTCGCCGACACCCCGCCGGCGCACGAAGAGCTGGTCTATGCCCGCCATCCACGCGGGTTCGCCCTGTGCAGCATGCGCTCGTCAACCCGCACCCGTTATTACCTGCAGGTGCCCACCGGGGAGACGGTGGAGCAATGGTCCGATCAGCGATTCTGGGAGGAGCTCAAATCCCGTCTGCCAGCGGAATTGGCCGAAACGCTGGTCACCGGGCCGTCCATTGAGAAAAGCATCGCGCCGCTGCGCAGTTTTGTGGTCGAGCCGATGCAGTACGGGCGACTGTTCCTGGTCGGCGACGCCGCGCACATCGTCCCACCCACAGGAGCCAAAGGCCTGAACCTGGCGGCCAGCGATGTCAGTACGCTGTTTGATATTCTGCTGAAGGTGTACCGCGAAGACCGCCTCGATCTGTTGGAGAAGTACTCGCAAATTTGCCTGCGACGGGTCTGGAAGGCCGAGCGTTTTTCCTGGTGGATGACGTCGATGCTGCACCGCTTCGACGACCACGACGGTTTCAGCCAGCGCATCGCCGAATCAGAGCTGGCGTACTTCGTCGACTCCGAAGCCGGTCGCAAGACCATTGCAGAAAATTACGTCGGCCTTCCCTACGAGCCTATCGAATAGCCTGCTATCGACTTACACTGGCGAGCATTCCCGCTCGCCTCTTGCCTGCGGATCATCCATTGCCGCAGGTTTTACCGTGACCCACCTCACCCAGCCCGACGCGCCGAAACCGGCGATTCGCAGCGTGCTGATTGCCCTGATGCTGGCGATCTTCCTTGGCGCGCTGGACCAGACCATCGTGGCAGTCTCGATGCCGGCCATCTCCGCACAATTCAAGGATGTCAGCCTGCTGGCCTGGGTGATTTCCGGGTACATGGTGGCCATGACGGTGGCCGTACCGATCTACGGCAAGCTCGGCGACCTGTACGGGCGCCGCAAGTTGATGCTGTTCGGCATGGGGCTGTTCACGCTGGCTTCGCTGTTCTGCGGTATGGCCCAGAGCATGGAGCAGTTGGTCCTGGCGCGAATTCTCCAGGGCATTGGTGCCGGGGGGATGATTTCGGTCAGCCAGGCGATCATCGGCGACATCGTGCCGCCGCGCGAACGCGGTCGCTACCAGGGGTATTTCAGTAGCATGTACGCGGTGGCGAGTGTCGCCGGACCGGTGCTGGGTGGCTACATGACCGAGTACCTGTCGTGGCGCTGGGTGTTCCTGATCAATCTGCCGCTGGGGGTGGGCGCCCTGGTGGTCGCTCATCGCACCCTGGTCGGTCTGCCGGTGCCGCAGCGCAAACCGGTGATCGATTACCTTGGCACCGTGCTGATGATTATCGGCCTGACGGCCTTGCTGCTCGGCATTACCGAAGTTGGCCAGGGCCATGCCTGGAACAGCCTCGAAGTCACGGGGCTGCTCGCGTGTGCGGTAGTGATACTGGGGCTGTTCGTCTGGCACGAACGCCGGGCGCGGGAACCGTTGCTGCCGATGCACCTGTTTGCCAACCGCAATGCCCTGCTCTGCTGGTGCACGATTTTCTTCACCAGTTTCCAGGCGATCTCGCTGATCGTCCTGATGCCCCTGCGCTTTCAGAGCGTCACCGGTGCAGGCGCCGACAGTGCCGCCCTGCACCTGTTACCGCTGGCCATGGGGCTGCCGATAGGCGCCTATTTTGCCGGTCGTCGCACCTCGGTGACCGGACGCTACAAACCGATGATCCTGACCGGCGCGGCGCTGATGCCGATTTCAATTCTCGGCATGGCGTTCAGCCCGCCCCAGGCGATGATCTGGAGCAGCCTGTTCATGTTGCTCAGTGGTATTGCGGGCGGCATGCAATTCCCGACCTCGCTGGTAGGGACGCAAAATTCGGTAGAACAGCGGGACATTGGCGTGGCCACCAGCACGACCAATTTGTTCCGCTCCCTGGGTGGCGCGGTGGGGGTAGCCTTGATGTCGGCATTGCTGCTGGCGCTGTTGCAGGACTCAAGCTTCGCCCACCTGGGCAGCTCGACGCTGATTGGCGAAGGCGGTTCGGGAAATGTCCTGCTGGACGGTTTGAACGCCGCGCCGGGGGATGCGCAAAATGCCCTGCGGGCAGAGTTGCTGCTGACGTTTCGGCACTTGCTGATGGTCAGTGCGGCGGTGTCACTGCTGGGGTTGGCGGCAGCGATTGCAATGCCGAACATGATGTTGCGGGGGCGCGAGGACAAGGTTCGTTAACACAAAGATCGCAGCTTGCGCAGGAGCTGCCGAAGGCTGCGATCTTTTGATCTTATGGGCTGTAATAACCCACAGCCACCAGGAAATGCCCGACCTTCTTCAGGTACGCATGCTTGGCCTCAACCTTGCCAGTCACCGGGTTCTTCCAGCGATATTCGTATTCGCCATAATCCTGTTTGGCAATCAACGCCAGGATCGGCTCGCCCACGGGCTTGCCTTCGGGATCCTTGATCTTGCTGAAGTCGGTGTTGATCAAGCGCAGGTTGGTGCCATGGGCAACGTAACGACCGGTGTCCAGGTCCACCACGAATACATACAGGTCATCCTGCAGGTACCCGCCCTTGAGCGAATTGATCGCGGTCAGGGTGCCTTTCTCATCCTTGGCCAGATCGCCGGCCGCCTTGTTCAGCAACGCCATGGCCTGCTCCGCTGACGCGCGAGGCAGGTAATAGCCCACTGCCAGAATGCGCTGGCCGACACGCTGGTAGAACACGTGCTTGCGCTCGACCTTGCCGTCGGACCAGTTCTGCCAGCGATATTCGGCCTGCTGAATGCCGTTGCCCTCAGGCACCTTCAACGCGTCCTTGAAGGCTTTCTGCAAATCCGGCCCGAGCACATCCGATACACCCCGCCCGATCACCGCCGAAGAAGGCCCGCCGCTGGCGAGCATGACGCCCTTGGTGTCGACCACGAACACATAACGGTCCTTGTCGACAAACTCACCCTGGCGACTGAATGCGGCAAACGCCTTGTCGCCATTCTCATGGTAGTAGGCCAAGGCCTTTTCCAGCAGAGCCTTGGCGGCCTGGCTGTCGTCTTTTTCCGTGCCGGCCGCCTGTGCCTGGCCAAGGCCTAACAACAGCAGCCCCCCCAGTAACATCAATTTATGCCAAACCCCCATTGCGCGTTCCTCATTCCTGTTGATGTTCAAGCAGCGTAGACGAGCACAGCCGCCAAGGAGCGCACGGCGTCCTCACGGTCGGGCGTTGAGTTGCTTTTGCAGATTCTGGATCTGCGCCTGCAGGGTGTTGATGTTGCGGCTGACCTGAGTGCGGAACGCATCGAATTCGGCAGTATTGCCACTGGCGCTGGCGGGTGGACGATTATCCTGCTGGGCCTTGAGCACGATCATGTCCTGTTCCAGGCGGTCGATGGCCGCGCCTGGATTGCCCTGCTTCTTCAATGCAGCGATATCGGCACCGAGGCTCTTGAGCTGGGCGTCGACCTTGCTGGTATCGGCTGGGGCGCTTTTCAGTGCTGCCAGTTCGCTGCTCAGGGCTTTGACCTGGGCCTGCAACTGGGTGTTGGCGCTCTGCTGTTCAGTGGTTTGCGCGCTCGCCTCGACCAGGCGTTTGTCGAGCTCGGCGGTTTGCGCCGTCATCTGCGCCAGGCGCTTGTCCAGTTCGGTGGTCTGGCCGACAACGCCCTGCTGCTGCTTGCCCTGATCCAGGAGTTTGCTTTCCAACTGCCTGATCTGCAGCTTCAACGCCTCGCTGTCACTGGATACGTTGGTCTGGCTGGCGACCACCTTGCCGGAAATATCCTGCAGGCGCCCTGCCGCTTCCTCGCTGATGCGAGCAAAGCTTTCCTGGGTCGCCACCAGCTGTTGCTCCATCAGCGAAATCTGCTGGAAGCTCCACCAGGCAAGGCCGCCAAAGGCGATGAACAAAGCACCGACCAGTGCCCACAGAGGACCGGTGCTCGGACCTTTGACCTTGACCACCGGGGGCGTGCGCGAGTGCCCGGAATGACGCGCGGCAGGCACAAAATCATCGTCGTCGAGGCTGTCGGCACGCAAGCTCGGTACATCGAAGTCGTCGTTGGCATCGTTACGCATGGACATTGAGTCAACCTTTGTGAACGCGGTGATGGCTTGATGCGGCGCAGTATACCCCCCACAACCGCATCGATTGACCTTGAACCCCCAACTCGGTTCAGTGACGAGCCCGTCAGCGGATGTCCTGGGCCTTCCACCAGCTGCAGAACTCGTCCAGGGCGGTCCAGAGACTGACCTTTGGATCGTAATCCAGATAATGCCGCGCGCGGCTGATGTCCAGGGTGAAATCCCGGGTCATCACTTGCATGCCCAGGCGCGACAGGGTTGGCTCGGGGCGGCCCGGCCAGAGCTTGCATACGCCTTCATTCAACGCGGCAGCGCTGTAGGCCAGCCCATAGGAACGGTAGCGGGTGACCTGCGGGACGTCCATCCTGCGCATCACGTAATTGACCACATCCCACAGCGGAACCGGGGTCCCATTACTGATGTTGTAGGCCTTGCCCAACGCCGAGCCCGTGGCCAGCAAGCTGCTGAGCAAGGCTTCGTTGAGGTTTTGCACGCTGGTGAAATCCACCTTGTTCAAACCGTTGCCGATGATCGACAACCGCCCCTTGCGCTGCATTTTCAGCAGCCGCGGGAAAATACTCATGTCACCGGCGCCGGTCACGAATCGCGGACGCAGGGCGATGGTCTCCAGACCAAATTCCTGGGCGCCAAATACTTTTTGCTCGGCCAGGTACTTGGTCGCCGCGTAGGGGTGCTTGAAGCGCTTGGGCACTTGCTCTTCGGTCAGACCAAGGTGATCGCGGCCGTCAAAATAGATCGAGGGTGAAGACAGGTGCACCAGGCGCCGCACCCGCTGCTTCAGGCAGGCTTCGACCACGTTCTCGGTGACCTGGACATTGCCCTGGTGGAAATCTTGATAACGGCCCCACAACCCCACGGCACCGGCGCAATGGACCACAGCGTCGACATCCACGCACAGGTCACGGGCCAGCAGCGGGTCGCCGAGATCACCCTGGATAAACTCGGCGCCACGGCGCACCAGGTGTTCGACGCTTTCGGCCCGGCGACCATTGACCCGTACGTCCAGGCCCTGCTCCAGGGCGAAACGCGCAAAGCGCCCGCCAATGAAGCCGCTTGCGCCGGTGACCAGAATCTTCATGTAGTGCTCCGATGTGTTTCATTTTGCGTAATGCGTAAGCCTTGACGCTGCCCGTCAGTCCAACGGCACCAGCCATTGCCTGGATGAACGCACCAATTGTTCGGTCAGTAACCCCAGCAACTGCCCGCCATTGCGCCAATGATGCCAGTACAGCGGCACATCGATGGGCTTATCTGGTAACAGCTCGAGCAACACACCGCGTTCCAGCTGCTCGCGCACCTGCAGTTCAGGCACCAGGCCCCAGCCAAGTCCGGCTTCGGTCAGGCGGATAAAACCTTCGGAGGACGGGCACAAATGGTGTTCGAAACCGCCATCGACACCCAGGGAAGCCAGGTAGCGATGCTGCAGGAAATCGTCCGGCCCAAACACCAGCGCCGGGGTCTTCGCCAACTGACCTGCACGCACCCCTTGCGGGAAATGCCGAGCAATGAACGCGGGACTGGCCAGGGCCCTATAGCGCATCGCGCCCAACAACACGCTGCGCGCGCCCGCCACCGGGCGCTCACTGGCGCAGATACAGGCGGCCACTTCGCCGGCGCGCATGCGCTTGAGGCCAACCGTCTGGTCCTCAACCACCAGGTCCAGCAGCAGGTGTTGCTCGGCGCAGAAATCGCTGACGGCGGCGGCCCACCAGGTGGCCAGGCTGTCGGCATTGAGGGCGATGCGCAGACGCTCCGGCAGGCCTTCTTCGTCCAGCGCCGGCACCAGGGTCTGCAAGTCGCGCTCCAGCAGCCGTACCTGCTGCACATGGTTCAGCAGGCGCCGTCCGATCTCGGTAGGCGCGGGCGGCGTGACCCGCACCAGAACCGGCTGGCCGACCCGGGCTTCGAGCAATTTGATGCGCTGGGAAATCGCCGATTGCGACAGACCCAGCACCTGTGCGGCGCGTTCGAAGCCGGCCTGCTCAACCACAGCTGCCAGGGCTGACAGTAATTTATAGTCAAACATCAGTTTTCCTAATGAGCGATCAGCAAGATTGGTTTTTCTTATACCGCTTCCACGGGGAGAATGGCCAGCAAGAACTCTTCGACAAGGATCACCCACATGGCTGGCGAAACTTCATTGGTAACCCTGCTGCGCAGCATGAGCCCGCAACTCAACGCCGGCGAATACGTTTTCTGTACCCTTCACGACAGCCAGCTGCCGGCAGGTCTTGAGTTGATCGGCAGCTTTCGCGAGCAAGAAGGGCTGACGGTGATCCTGGAGCGTCGCCACGCCGAAAAAGCCGGCCTGCACTTTGACTACGTCGCCGCCTGGATCACTCTGAACGTGCATTCGGCGCTGCAGGCCGTCGGCCTGACAGCGGCCTTCGCAACCGCACTGGGACAGGCCGGAATCAGTTGCAATGTGATCGCAGGTTACTACCACGACCATCTATTCGTCGGCCAGGCCGATGCAGAGCGCGCCATGGGCGTGTTGCGGGACCTGGCAGCTAACGCGGAGTAACCATCAATGTGGCAAAGCTATGTCAACGGCCTGCTAGTGGCCGCAGGGCTGATCATGGCGATCGGCACCCAGAATGCGTTTGTGCTGGCCCAGAGCCTGCGGCGTGAACACCACCTGCCGGTCGCTGCATTGTGCGTGGTGTGTGATGCATTGCTGGTTGCCGCCGGAGTGTTTGGCCTGGCGACGGTATTGGCGCACAACCCGACCTTGCTGGCGGTAGCCCGTTGGGGTGGCGCGATATTCCTGCTCTGGTATGGCAGCCTGGCGCTGCGCCGGGCCTGTTCAAAACAGAGCCTGCAACAGGGCGAGGGCCAGACCGTGCGTTCGCTGCGGGCGGTCATGCTCAGCGCGTTGGCCGTGACCTTGCTCAACCCGCATGTCTACCTGGACACCGTCCTGCTGATCGGCTCGCTCGGCGCGCAGCAGACCGAACCGGGCGCTTACGTAGTGGGCGCAGCGAGCGCGTCATTGCTGTGGTTTTTCACTCTCGCACTGGGCGCCGCATGGCTGGCGCCGTGGCTGGCCCGGCCGAGTACCTGGCGGATCCTCGACCTGCTGGTGGCGGTGATGATGTTCACGGTAGCGGTGCAACTCATCACCAGCCCCTGATTTATTCCAAAAGGCTCTGGAACCTCTATCCCACACAGTTGTTGCGTGGTTATGCCGCACCCCCGGTGCTATGATCCGGTCCGATGCGCCGCAAAGAGTACAAACTCCCCGGCGCTTGTCTGGCCGCCCGTGATCGGCCTTGCGCTCACCGCAACTGACCTGATTAGGAGAATCATCATGGCTTTCGAATTGCCGCCGCTGCCTTACGCACACGATGCCCTGCAGCCGCACATTTCCAAGGAAACACTGGAATACCACCACGACAAGCACCACAACACCTACGTCGTGAACCTGAACAACCTGGTGCCAGGCACCGAGTTCGAAGGCAAGACCCTGGAAGAAATCGTCAAGTCTTCCTCGGGCGGTATCTTCAACAACGCCGCTCAGGTCTGGAACCACACTTTCTACTGGAACTGCCTGGCGCCAAACGCCGGCGGTCAACCAACCGGCGCCCTGGCTGAAGCCATCAACGCTTCGTTCGGTTCGTTCGACAAGTTCAAGGAAGAGTTCAGCAAGACGTCCATCGGCACCTTCGGTTCCGGTTGGGGCTGGCTGGTGAAAAAGGCTGACGGTTCCCTGGCCCTGGCCAGCACCATCGGCGCCGGCAACCCGCTGACCAATGGCGATACCCCGCTGCTGACCTGCGACGTCTGGGAACATGCTTACTACATCGACTACCGCAACGTTCGTCCGAAATACGTCGAAGCGTTCTGGAACCTGGTCAACTGGAAATTCGTGGCTGAGCAGTTCGAAGGCAAAACCTTCACCGCTTAAGATCGACACCGGTAAAGAAAACCCGGCTTCGGCCGGGTTTTTTTATGGGTGCGCAAAAGACCGGTCTAACATCGACCCGTGGAAAAAATCATCCAGCCGCCCTCAAGTTCCAGGGCCCGCCTGACGACACAGTGCTGATCAGCAGAAAACCTCAGGCAACTGCATTTTCGCCAGGCAGCAGGCAAAATCTCCCGCGGATGAATGTCCCTTTGACTGCCATCACGGGATTGCCAATACTCATGGCAACTTGATGCTACCCGCACGGAACAAGGAATAGCCTTTTGAAGCTGGAACTCAAGAACAGCTTGTCGGTGAAGTTGCTCCGGGTCGTGCTCCTGTCGGCATTGATCGTCGGCGTGGTCTTGAGCTGCGCGCAGATCGTCTTCGATGCCTATAAGACACGCCAGGCCGTGGCCAATGATGCCGAGCGCATCCTCGACATGTTTCGTGACCCCTCCACCCAGGCCGTCTACAGCCTGGACCGCGAGATGGGCATGCAGGTCATCGAAGGTCTTTTTCAGGACGACGCCGTGCGCCAGGCCTCCATCGGCCATCCCAACGAGGCGATGCTCGCGCAGAAATCCCGCGACCTGCAGCATTCCGAGAGCCGTTGGCTGACTGACCTGATTCTTGGCAAGGAACGCACTTTCACCACGCAACTGGTGGGGCGCGGCCCGTACAGCGAGTATTACGGCGACCTGAGTATCACCCTCGACACCGCCACCTATGGCCAGGGGTTTATCGTCAGCTCGGTGATCATCTTCATCTCCGGGGTCTTGCGGGCACTGGCCATGGGCCTGGTGTTGTACCTGGTCTATCACTGGCTGCTGACCAAACCACTGTCGCGGATCATCGAGCACCTGACTGAAATCAACCCGGACCGACCCAGCGAACACAAGATTCCCCAGCTCAAGGGGCACGAGAACAACGAACTGGGTATCTGGATCAACACCGCCAACCAGTTGCTGGAGTCCATCGAGCGCAACACGCACCTGCGCCACGAAGCGGAAAACAGCCTGCTGCGCATGTCGCAGTACGATTTCCTGACCGGCCTGCCAAACCGCCAGCAGCTGCAGCATCAACTCGACAAGATCCTGGTGGACGCCGGCAAGTTGCAGCGCCGGGTGGCGGTGCTGTGCGTGGGCCTCGATGACTTCAAGGGTATCAACGAACAGTTCAGCTACCAGACCGGCGACCAACTGTTGCTGGCCCTTGCCGATCGCCTGCGGGCCCATAGCGGACGCCTTGGCGCACTGGCCCGTCTCGGCGGCGACCAGTTCGCCCTGGTCCAGGCCGACATCGAACAGCCCTATGAAGCGGCGGAACTGGCCCAGAGCATTCTCGACGATCTCGAAGCCGCGTTTGCTCTTGATCATCAGGAAATTCGCCTGCGCGCGACCATCGGCATCACCCTGTTTCCCGAGGATGGCGACAGCACTGAAAAGCTGCTGCAGAAAGCCGAGCAGACCATGACCCTGGCCAAGACCCGCTCGCGCAACCGCTACCAGTTTTACATCGCCAGCGTCGACACCGAGATGCGCCGCCGTCGCGAGCTGGAAAAAGACCTGCGCGATGCCCTGGCCCGCGACCAGTTCTATCTGGTTTACCAACCCCAGATCAGCTACCGGGAAAACCGCGTGGTGGGTGTCGAGGCGTTGATTCGCTGGCAGCATCCCGAGCACGGCCTGGTCCCGCCAGACCTGTTCATCCCGCTGGCAGAGCAGAACGGCACCATTATCGCCATCGGCGAGTGGGTACTGGATCAAGCCTGCAAGCAACTACGCGACTGGCATGACCAAGGCTTCATCGACCTGCGAATGGCGGTCAACCTGTCCACCGTGCAATTGCACCACGCCGAACTGCCAAGGGTGGTCAACAACCTGCTGCAGATGTACCGCCTGCCACCGCGCAGCCTGGAACTGGAAGTCACGGAAACCGGCCTGATGGAAGACATCAGCACCGCCGCCCAGCACCTGCTGAGCCTGCGTCGCTCCGGCGCGTTGATCGCGATCGACGACTTCGGTACCGGGTACTCGTCGCTCAGTTACCTCAAGAGCCTGCCGCTGGACAAGATCAAGATCGACAAGAGCTTCGTCCAGGACCTGCTGGACGATGACGACGATGCCACGATCGTCCGGGCGATCATCCAGCTGGGTAAAAGCCTGGGCATGCAGGTGATTGCCGAGGGCGTGGAAACGGCAGAGCAGGAGGCCTACATCATCTCCGAGGGTTGCCACGAGGGGCAGGGCTATTTCTACAGCAAGCCATTGCCGGCGCGAGAGTTGAGCGCCTACCTCAAGCAGGCGCAGCGCAGCAATGCTGTGATCCTGTAGGTGAGTGAACAAGAAATATTTACAGTCACAACCCTTTACAGATAATGCGAAAGATTTGCATTATGTCGCAGTTTTGCGCGCTTGCTGCGCCATTCCACCCCCTTCTCGAAGCAGGATGTTCGCCATGATTCGTATGCCTCTGGCTACCGCCAGTCTGTTGGCCATCGCTATTTCCCTCGCCGGTTGTGGCGAAGGCAAAGACAAAGCTGCCGCTCCAGCGCCGACTCCAGCAGCCACTGCCACAGCCCCGGCGCCTGCTGCTGCCGGCAAGGTCGACGAAGCCGCCGCCAAAGCCGTTGTCGCGCATTACGCCGACATCGTCTTCGCCGTCTACAGCGATGCCGAATCCACCGCGAAAACCCTGCAGAGCGCTGTCGACGCCTTCCTCGCCAAGCCGAACGCCGACACCCTGAAAGCGGCCAAAGCTGCCTGGGTAGCTGCTCGCGTACCTTACCTGCAGAGCGAAGTATTCCGCTTCGGCAACACCATCATCGACGACTGGGAAGGTCAGGTGAACGCCTGGCCACTGGACGAAGGCCTGATCGACTATGTCGACAAGTCCTACGAGCACGCACTGGGCAACCCGGGCGCGACGGCCAACATCATCGCCAACACTGAAGTTCAGGTCGGCGAAGACAAGATCGACGTCAAGGACATCACCCCGGAAAAACTCGCCAGCCTCAATGAGCTGGGCGGTTCCGAGGCCAACGTCGCCACCGGCTACCACGCCATCGAATTCCTGTTGTGGGGCCAGGACCTGAACGGCACCGGCCCTGGCGCTGGCAACCGTCCGGCTTCCGACTACCTCGAAGGCACTGGCGCCACCGGTGGTCACAACGATCGTCGTCGTGCCTACCTCAAGTCCGTGACCCAACTGCTGGTCAGCGACCTGGAAGAGATGGTCGGCAACTGGAAGCCGAACGTGACCGACAACTACCGCGCGACGCTGGAAGCCGAGTCGGGTGAAACCGGCCTGCGCAAAATGCTGTTCGGCATGGGGTCCCTGTCCCTGGGCGAACTGGCGGGCGAGCGCATGAAGGTTTCCCTGGAAGCCAACTCCCCTGAAGACGAGCACGATTGCTTCAGCGATAACACCCACAACTCGCAGTTCTACGACGCCAAAGGCATCCGTAACGTATACCTGGGCGAATACACCCGCGTCGACGGTACCAAGATGACCGGCGCGAGCCTGTCGTCCCTGGTGGCCAAGGCTGATCCGGCTGCCGACAGCGCGTTGAAAGCTGACCTGGAAGCCACTGAAGCCAAGATGCAGGTCATCGTCGACCACGCCAACAAGGGTGAGCACTACGACCAGTTGATCGCGGCCGGCAACACCGCCGGCAACCAGATCGTTCGCGACGCCATCGCTTCGCTGGTCAAGCAGACCGGTTCGATCGAAGCCGCTGCTGGCAAGCTGGGCATCAGCGACCTGAACCCGGACAACGCTGATCACGAGTTCTGATCAACGCTGGCTGGATCAAAAGGCGACCTCAGGGTCGCCTTTTTTGTTTTCGCTTAATGTTGTGCGCCAGTTCATAAAAGATCGCAGCCTTCGGCAGCTCCTGCATTGATCGGCGTAAACCCGTAGGAGCTGCGGAAGGCTGCGATCTTTTCCTGCGCCACATCAACCAAACGATAATTCCTCTTATTCAATCTTCACCGCCCTGTTAGACTTTGCGCCCGTGTTTTGCTCGTTCTGCAGGATGTCTGATGCTCTCGCTGCCTCTTCGCTTATCCGCACTGTTTCTGGCCCTGTGCCTGAGTGCCTGCGATGACGCCCCGCGTTTTACCAAGGCCGAACCCGGTGAAGCCCGTTCCGGTGGCAGCGCGACTGTGCGCAAGACAGATCAGAATGCCTTTTCCCTGCCCTCCGCCAACCTTGCGCCCTCACGGCGCGTGGACTTCAGCGTCGGCAACAGCTTCTTCCGCAACCCCTGGGTGATCGCCCCTTCGACCACCACCGCACGCGACGGCTTGGGGCCCCTGTTCAACACTAACGCCTGCCAGAACTGCCACATCAAGGACGGTCGCGGCCACCCGCCCACGCCGGGTGCGGCCAATGCCGTGTCAATGCTGGTGCGCCTGTCGATCCCGGATGCGCCGACTTATGCCAAGGTCATTGAGCAGCTCGGCGTGGTCCCGGAGCCCGTCTACGGCGGTCAGTTGCAGGACATGTCAGTACCGGGCGTGGTTCCCGAAGGCAAGGTACGAGTCGATTACACACCAGTGCCTGTGCGTTTCAAGGACGGCACTGAGATCGAACTGCGCAAACCCACCTTGCAGATCAGCCAGCTCGGCTACGGCCCGATGCACCCCGACACGCGCTTCTCGGCACGGGTCGCTCCGCCGATGATCGGCCTGGGCCTGCTCGAAGCCATCCCGCAAGCCGCCATCCTGGCCAACGCCCAAGCGCAGGCCAAGGAGAACCGGGGCATCAGCGGACAGCCCAATTGGGTCTGGGACGACGTGCAGCAAAAAGCCGTCCTGGGTCGATTTGGCTGGAAAGCCGGGCAACCGAATCTGAATCAGCAGAACGTCCACGCGTTTTCCGGTGACATGGGCCTCACGACCAGCCTAAAGCCCATCGATGACTGCACCGACGCGCAAACCGCGTGCAGGCAGGCGCCCAACGGTAATGGCCCCGATGGCGAGCCGGAAGTCAGCGACAACATCCTGCGCCTGGTGCTGTTCTACAGCCGCAACCTGGCCGTTCCAGCCCGTCGTGATGTCAGCGCGCCCGAGGTGCTGGCGGGCAAGAGCCTGTTTTTCCAGGCCGGGTGCCAGTCCTGCCACACCCCCAAATACACCACCGCAGCGACGGCCGCAGAACCTGAACTGGCCAATCAGGTGATCCGCCCCTACAGCGACCTGCTGCTGCATGACATGGGCGAAGGCCTTGCAGACAACCGTACCGAATTCCAGGCCAGTGGCCGCCAATGGCGCACCCCGCCGTTGTGGGGCATCGGCCTCACGCAGGCGGTCAGTGGGCATACCCAGTTTTTGCATGACGGCCGCGCCCGCAGTCTGCTCGAAGCCGTGCTCTGGCATGGCGGCGAAGCCAAAGCGGCGCAGCAACAGGTGTTGTCTTTCAACGCCGAGCAGCGCGCTGCGTTGCTGGCGTTCCTGAATTCCCTTTAATAAGCGTCTACTCAGCGGGAGCCTTACATGTTCCGTCCCAAATTGTTGTTCACCAGCCTTGCCGCCCTCGCCCTGGGCGCCTGCTCCCCGCAGGACCCGCAGGCCGTCACGTCGGCGGCAATCGCCAAATCGGTGATCCTGCCAACGTACACCCGCTGGGTGGAAGCCGATCGCCAATTGGCTGTCAGTGCCCTCGCCTACTGCGAAGGCAAGGAAAATCTCGACACGGCACGCAAGGACTTCCTGCATGCGCAAAAGGCCTGGGCCGAGTTGCAGCCGCTGCTGATCGGCCCCCTGGCCGAGGGCAATCGTGCCTGGTCCGTGCAGTTCTGGCCGGACAAGAAAAACCTGGTCGGCCGGCAGGTCGAGCAACTGGTCACCGCGCAGCCGCAGATCGACGCAGCTACCCTCGCCAAGTCGAGTGTTGTGGTGCAAGGACTGTCGGCCTACGAATACATCCTGTTCGACAGCAAGCCTGACGTTGCCAACGATGCGCAGAAAGCCAAATACTGCCCATTGCTCAAGGCGATCGGCGAACATCAGAAACTGCTGGCCGAAGACATTCTCAAAAGCTGGAACAACACCGACGGCATGCTCGCGCAAATGAGCAAATTCCCCAACCAGCGCTACGCCGACTCCCATGAGGCCATCGCCGATCTGCTGCGAGTGCAGGTGACCGCCCTCGACAGCCTGAAGAAAAAACTCGGCACACCGATGGGCCGCCAGAGTAAAGGCGTGCCACAACCGTTCCAGGCCGATGCATGGCGTAGCCATTCCTCCCTCAGTGGTCTGGAAGCCAGCCTTGCCGCCGCCAAGACCGTCTGGGAAGGTGTCGACAACAAAGGCCTGCGCGGCCTGCTGCCGAGCGAGCAGAAACCCCTGGCCGACAAGATCGACGCCGCTTACGCTGCATCCCTGAAACTGTTCGCCAGCAATCAGCGCACGTTGGCCGAAATGCTTGGCGACGACGCCGGTCGCCAGCAACTCAACGATATCTACGACAGCCTCAACGTCGTCCATCGCCTGCACGAAGGCGAACTGGCCAAGGCGCTGGGCATCCAACTGGGCTTTAACGCCAACGACGGTGACTGATGAGGGCGACTGCGATGCTGCGACGTCAGGCTCTGACTTTAGGTAGCTTGCTGCTGGGAGCAGTGACACTGGGCGGCTGGACGCTGTTCAAGCAAAAGGACAAGAGCCCTCTGCTGCTCTCGGCGCGGGACGATACCGATGGCAAGCACTATGCGGTCGGTTATCGTCTGGACGGCACGCAGGTGTTCGCCACGCAGGTTGGCCAGCGTTGCCATGACATCATCAATCATCCGACAGAGCCGATGGCCTTGTTCGTGGCCCGTCGCCCAGGTACCGAGAGTTACCTGATCGACCTGCGCGACGGCACTGTGCTGCAAACCGTGACCTCGCTGCCCAACCGGCACTTCTACGGCCACGCAGTGATCCACAGCAGCGGCGACTGGCTGTACGCCACCGAAAACGATACCTCCGATCCCGGTCGAGGCCTGCTCGGGGTGTACCGTTTCGAGGGCCAGCGTCTGGTCCACAGCGGCGAGATCTCTACCCACGGTATCGGTCCGCACCAAGTGTCATGGATGCCCGATGGCGAGACCCTGGTGGTGGCCAACGGCGGCATTCGCACCGAGGCCGAGAGCCGGGTCGAGATGAATCTGAACGCCATGGAGCCGAGCCTGGTGCTGATGCAACGCGACGGGACCCTGCTGAGCAAGGAAACCCTCGCCCAGCAAATGAACAGCGTGCGACACCTGGGCATCGCCAACGACGGCACCATCGTCGCCGGCCAGCAATTCATGGGGCCGTCCCACGAATCCTCGGAGTTGTTGGCGATCAAGCGGCCCGGCCAGCCATTCGTGGCGTTCCCTGTGCCTGAACACCAGTTGCAGGCGATGGGTCATTACACCGCAAGCGTGGCGGTGCACAGTGACTTGCGCCTGGTGGCGCTGACTGCGCCACGGGGCAACCGCTTTTTCATCTGGGACCTGGACAGCGGCGAAGTGCGCCTGGATGCGCCGCTTCCCGATTGCGCCGGGGTCGGTGCGGTGGCTGATGGTTTTGTCGTGACCTCGGGCCAGGGCCGCTGCCGGTACTACGACTGCCGCCAGGCGGACCTGCTGGCAAAACCCCTGGAACTGCCTGCAGGGCTCTGGGATAACCATCTGCACCTGATGACGTAATAACGCCAAAAGATCGCAGCCTTCGGCAACTCCTGCACTGGAATGCGCACACCCTGCAGGAGCTGCCGAAGGCTGCGATCTTTTCAGGCCAACGCCCGTCGAAAGCCGTACCCCCTGTAAGTTCTATCAGTTGGAATCCCCCCGCCACTCGGAGTAATGTGCCGATCTGTATGCTCTGATTTTCTCCAAGGAAGTGGAAATATGCTGCGCCGTCGCATGCTGATCATGTTGGGTGTTGTGCTGTTGATCGTGTTGGTCCTGGCTGCCTACAAGGCCTTCTCCATCTACACGATGATCCAAGGCTTCTCTGCGCCTAAACCGCCGACCAGCGTCGCCGTGGCCACCGCCACCGAGCAGCCCTGGCAAGCCCGCCTGCCTACCGTTGGCACCCTCAAGGCGCTGCAGGGCGTAGACCTGAGCCTGGAAATCGCCGGCACCGTCACCGAGGTGCAGTTTGAGTCTGGACAGAAGGTCAAGGCCGGCCAGCCGATTGTGCAACTCGACAGCGCCGTCGAAAGCGCACTGCTGGAAACCGCACAGGCTGACCTCGGGCTGGCCCAGGTCGACTACAACCGCGGCAGCCAGCTGGTGGGCAGCCAGGCCATCTCCAAAGGCGAGTTCGACAGGCTCTCTGCCGTGTTCAAGAAGAACAAGGCCACGGTCAATCAGCTCAAGGCTTCACTGGCGAAGAAGCGCATTCTTGCGCCCTTCAGCGGCACCATCGGCATCCGCCAGGTGGACGTTGGCGACTATGTGGCCAGCGGCACGGTGATCGCCACTTTGCAGGATCTTACCAGCCTGTACGTCGACTTTTTCCTGCCTGAGCAATCGGTACCGAAAATCGCGGTGGGCCAGGCGGTGCAGATCGTGGTTTCCGCCTACCCGGCCCAGACGTTCCCCGGCACCATCAGCGCGATCAACCCGAAAGTCGAGAACACCACCCGTAACGTGCAAGTGCGCGCCACCCTGGCCAACCCCGAGGGCAAGCTGCTGCCAGGCATGTTCGCCAGCCTGCAGGTCCTGCTGCCGGATCCGCAGCTGCGCATCGTCGTGCCGGAGAGTGCTATCACCTATACCCTCTACGGCAACTCGCTGTACGTGGTGGCGCAGAAAAAAGCCGAAGACGGCACAGTCGAGAAAGACGACAAGAATCAGCCGATCCTCATCGCCGAGCGGCGTTTCATCGAAACCGGCGAGCGCCGCGACGGCCTGGTGATAATTAACAAAGGTGTGCAAAAGGGTGAAAAAGTGGTCACCGCCGGCCAGATCAAACTGGACAACGGCGCACCCATCGCAATCAGCGACGACAAGACGTTAGCCGAGCAGAACAGCACGCCGCGCGCGGACTGATCAAGGAATCCCCATGGCTTTTACCGACCCGTTCATCCGCCGCCCGGTGCTCGCCACCGTGGTCAGCCTGTTGATTGTGCTGCTGGGCTTCCAGGCCTGGAGCAAACTGCCCCTGCGCCAGTACCCGCAGATGGAAAACGCACTGATCACGGTGACCACCGCCTACCCCGGGGCGAACGCCGAAACTATCCAGGGCTACATCACCCAGCCAATGCAACAAAGCCTGGCCAGCGCCGAAGGCATTGACTACATGACCTCGGTCAGTCGCCAGAACTTCTCGGTCATCTCGATTTATGCGCGCATCGGCGCCAACAGCGACCGCCTGTTCACCGAACTGCTGGCCAAGGCCAACGAGGTCAAGAACCAGCTGCCCCAGGACGCTGAAGACCCGGTGCTGAGCAAGGAAGCCGCCGACGCTTCGGCCTTGATGTACATCAGCTTCTTCAGCAAGGAACTGAACAACCCGCAGATCACCGACTACCTGTCGCGGGTGATCCAGCCGAAGCTGGCCACCCTGCCCGGCATGGCCGAAGCCGAGATTCTCGGCAACCAGGTGTTCGCCATGCGCCTGTGGCTGGACCCGGTGAAGCTGGCCGGCTTCGGCCTGACCGCCAGCGACGTGACCAACGCGGTTCGGCAATACAACTTTCTTTCCGCCGCCGGTGAAGTGAAAGGCGAGTATGTAGTCACCAGCATCAACGCCAACACCGAGCTCAAGTCTGCTGAAGCCTTCGCCGCGATTGCGTTGAAGATCGACGGCGACAGCCGCGTGCTGCTCGGCGACGTCGCCCGGGTGGAGATGGGCGCGGAGAACTACGACACCATCAGTTCCTTCGGGGGCACCCCGTCGGTGTACATCGGCATCAAGGCCACGCCGGGCGCCAACCCGCTGGACGTGATCAAGGAAGTCCGCAAGATCATGCCGGACCTGGAGGCCCAGCTGCCGCCGAACCTCAAGGGTGAAATTGCCTATGATGCGACCTTGTTCATCCAGGCCTCGATCGATGAGGTGGTCAAGACGCTGTTCGAAGCCGTACTCATCGTCATAGTTGTCGTATTCCTGTTCCTGGGTGCGCTGCGCTCGGTGGTGATCCCGGTGGTGACCATCCCGCTATCGATGATTGGCGTGATGTTCTTCATGCAGATGATGGGTTACTCGATCAACCTGCTGACCCTGCTGGCCATGGTCCTGGCTATCGGCCTGGTGGTGGACGATGCCATCGTGGTGGTGGAGAACATCCACCGTCATATCGAGGAAGGCAAGACGCCCATGGATGCCGCCCTTGAGGGCGCCAGGGAAATCGCCATGCCGGTGGTTTCCATGACCATCACCCTGGCGGCGGTCTATGCGCCCATCGGCTTCCTCACCGGACTGACCGGGGCGTTGTTCAAGGAGTTTGCCCTCACACTGGCCGGCGCGGTAGTTATCTCAGGTGTCGTCGCGCTGACCCTATCGCCGATGATGTGCGCTTTTTTGCTGCGCCACGATGAAAATCCCAGCGGATTTTCCCATCGCCTGGACCGGGCTTTCGAAACCATCAAGCGCCGTTATCAGAAAATGTTGCACGGCACCCTGAACACCCGGCCCGTGGTGCTGGTGTTCGCGGTTATCGTGTTGTGCCTGATTCCGGTATTGCTCAAGTTCACCAAGTCCGAGCTGGCCCCCGACGAAGACCAGGGCATTATCTTCATGCTGGCCAACGCGCCGCAGCCGACCAACCTCAATTACCTCAACGCCTACACCGACGAGTTCATCCAAATCTTCAAGGAGTTCCCGGAATACTATTCCTCGTTCCAGATCAACGGCGTCAACGGCGTGCAATCGGGGATTGGCGGTTTCCTGCTCAAGCCATGGAATGAGCGCAGCCGCACCCAGATGGAAATCCTGCCGGAGCTCCAGGCCAAGCTGGGGAATATTTCCGGCTTGCAGGTGTTCGGCTTCAACCTGCCCTCCCTGCCGGGTACGGGCGAGGGCCTGCCCTTCCAGTTCGTGATCAACTCTGCCAACGACTATGAGTCACTGCTGCAGGTCATGGACAGGGTGAAAAAGCGAGCAATGGAGTCTGGCAAATTCGCTTTCGTCGACGTCGACCTGGCATTCGACAAGCCTGAAGTGGTGGTGGACATCGATCGGGCCAAAGCGGCGCAGATGGGCGTGTCGATGCAGGACCTGGGTGGCACGCTGGCGACCATGCTCGGCGAAGCGGAGATCAACCGCTTCACCATCGAAGGCCGCAGCTACAAGGTGATCGCCCAGGTCGAGCGCCCCTTCCGCGACAACCCCGACTGGCTCAACAACTACTACGTCAGGAACACCAAGGGTGAGCTCCTGGCCCTGTCGACCCTGATCACCGTTACTGACCGCGCGCGTCCGCGGCAACTCAACCAGTTCCAGCAACTCAACTCGGCGATCCTGTCCGGGGTGCCATTGGTGAGCATGGGTGAAGCCCTCGACACCGTGCGCCAGATCGCCCGGGAAGAAGCGCCGGCAGGGTTCTCCGTGGATTACGCCGGCGCCTCAAGACAATTCATCCAGGAAGGCAGCGCGCTGTGGGTAACCTTTGCCCTGGCCCTGGCGATTATCTTCCTGGTGCTGGCTGCCCAGTTCGAGAGTTTCCGCGATCCGCTGGTGATTCTGGTGACGGTGCCGCTGTCGATTTGCGGGGCGTTGATCCCGCTGTTCCTGGGCTGGTCGAGCATGAACATCTATACCCAGGTGGGGTTGGTGACGCTCATCGGGCTGATCAGCAAGCACGGGATCCTGATCGTCGAATTCGCCAACCAGCTGCGCAAGGAAAAGGGCCTGTCGCCGCGCGAGGCGGTGGAAGAAGCGGCGGCGATTCGCTTGCGACCGGTGCTGATGACCACTGCGGCGATGGTGTTCGGCATGGTGCCGCTGATCATTGCCACGGGCGCGGGGGCGGTGAGCCGGTTTGATATCGGTACGGTGATTGCCACAGGAATGTCGATCGGGACGTTGTTTACGCTGTTTGTGTTGCCATGCGTGTACACATTGCTGGCCAAACCCGACAAACCCTAGCGTCAAAAGATCGTCCGATCGCTGCCAAAGCCTCCGGCAGCTCCGACAGGTTTACGCGGTCCTAATGCAGGAGCTGCCGGAGGCTGCGATCTGTTGGACTTGCTTCCAAAACAAAAGGCCCCGCATACGCGAGGCCTTTTATTTTGGCTTCAATCCAGTCAACTTTGCGGCCTCATTCCCTGTGATAGTCCAAACATGAACAGTAACAAGTCATGGTCAGGCTGGGACGCCACGTTTGCCTTGGCAACCCGTGGCATTGGACAGTGAGCGTCGCCGCCCACTGAACTGAGGACCTGCGAGCGGGGCTGCTCCCAAGCCGCCACCGCGATTGAAGCAACTGCCAAGGCTCCTATGAGAAACAAACCTCGTGCAATTTCGAGTTTCATCGCTATAAACCCTTGATAGCGCTGCCAAACGCCGTCTCATAAAAATAGACGAGTTTCTGCCAGTCCGCCGAGCTGAACGACGAATGGCGACGCAGTTGCTTCATGTCATGGGCGCCCGCCTGACGAGCGGTGAGGCGCTGCCGGCATTTCTCCAGGTCGATCAATGCAACCTCGACCGTGGCCGCCTCGCCTTCGCCGCTGACACGCACGAAAACATGCTTGATGTAGATGCAGCTGTGCTGCCAGCGTCCTTTGTGCATGCGCGCCAGGTTGTCCGCCAGATCCTTCAGGACCCGGTCGTGAACGGCCTCGCCATGGCGCTCACGGCCACCGCCGGCATACCAGTGTTCGATTTCCTCAAAGCCATCCAGGGATTTGGTGACCAGCAATGCACGCCACTTGTGAACGGGGTCGCGTTGAGCGCCGCAGAACACCACCTGCGGTACCCGCACGCCGATCTTGTGCAGACCGGTCAGCGCATCCAGCTCGCGCAATACAGTCGGCCGACCAAAGGGGTGCAGCCAGCTGCGGTAGATGTGCCCGGTCTGACGCTTGGCATACAACAGTTGCCCATCGCTGCCCCTGACCCGCTGCACGCCACTTTCGCCACCGCGCCGCACATTGGGTTCTTCTACCCATTCACCGCGCTGATTCCAGAAATAGTCGAACCGCTCATCGGCATCGACATCCACTTCTGGTGCACATTGCACTGCCATCCTGTTACCTCTTGCGTAATACGTAAACTCGCCACATGGCATAGAGCGGTAAAAAATCCATCCGTTCCTGGATACGGAAACCGGCTTGCTCAAATTCTTTTTCGACCGTAACAACCGGTAACACAAAACGGTTCTGGTAACCTTCCTGCCCGCGAGTGCTCTCCGAGCGCTTGCGTTTCCAGGCCTTGAAATTGCCGTCCACCCACAGAGAAATGATCACGCTGTCACGGGTGACTCGCTCGAATTCACGCAAAATGGCCAATCGATGCTCGGCCTCACCGATGTGGTGCAACAGACGCATGCAAAAAATACTGTCGACGGCGTTATCGGGTAAGGCAATGTCGAATGCAGATGTCTGCAAGGGTTGTACCCTTTTCACCACGTCGGCAGGTTGCGCCTGCATAGCGACGTTGAGCATCGATTCGGAGTTGTCGGCTCCGATAATGGCTCGATTGCTCTTCTCAGCCAGCAAAGGCCAGAAACGTCCGGCACCACAGGGTAAATCAAGGACCAGTCCGGGCTCGCCCGCCAACGTCAGCGCTTTACGCGCCAGCTGAATATCCCGCCAATGAGACAGGCGGCGGCCCAAACCGTTCTTATGTTTCTGAAGGTATCTTAAAGCATGTTGTTCGTCATACTTTTTGGAAAAATCGAGTTTGATCGGATTGTCCATAGCCAAGTTTCCTAATTGCTGATGACGACCACCATAGGTAGGGCCATGTCAGCGTCAGGTCATGACTTTGTGAAAGATTTGTTATGTAAAACCCTGAAGTATTTCAGGGTTCTACATGGCGCGCATAATATCTATGGGCCAGTGCTGCAGGAAGGGATCAGTCAGCTCACATCTACCGGATGCAGCTCTACTTTAAATCGGCAGCCGTTGGGCTCCATCGTGGTCAGGCTGACGCTCCAGCCCTGGTTCTCGCAGATCCTTTGCACCAGCGAAAGCCCCAGGCCCAGGCCTTCGCCGCGTTTCTCGGCACCCCGCACGAACGGCTCGAACATCGCCTCGCGTTTCTCTTCGGGAATACCGACCCCACTGTCTTCTACCAGGAACCCCGTCGGCGTCAGGGTCAGGCGGATGAACCCCTGCTCGGTGTAATGCAGTGCATTGCGCAACAGGTTGCCCATCACCGCATGCAGGAGGGTGGCGTTGTAGCGGGTGCCGGCCGGATCGCCCGGCACAAACTGCAACTCCAGCCCTTTGTTCTCGATCGGCTCGCGCCAGAGGTTGAGCAAACCGTCGGCCACTTCACTGAGGCTTTGCTGAGGTGCCATGCTGGCATCCTCGCGTTGCGCGCGGGCCAATACGAGGAATGTTTGCACCAGCTCGCGCATTTCTGCGCAGGCGCGGGCGATGCGCTCGACCTGCGCGCGCCCACGCTGGTCGATAGCAGGATTCTCCAGCAACAGTTCGCAGGAACTGGCCAGCACCATCAATGGCGTGCGCAGCTCGTGACTGACGTCACTGGTGAACAACCGCTCCCGGGTCAACGCCTGGCGCAGGCGCCCGAGCGTGGCGTCGAAGGCCACGGCCAGTTCGCCCACTTCATCAGCGGCGTAGTCCGGTGCAAGCGGTGGCGCCATACCCAGCAGTTGGTCGCGATGGCGCACTTGCCGCGCCAGGCGCACTACCGGCGCCATGACCTTGCGCGCCAGCACCCAGCCGAGAAATACCGCCAGCGCCAGGCTCAGGACAAAGCCCACCAGCACCACGGCAAACAGCACCCGCTCGCGTTCTTCGAAATCGCTCTGGTCCTGCAGCAGCACGTAGCGCCGGCCGTCGACGACCTCGACCATCGCGTGATACGACAGCTGGTCACGAAACACTTCGTGGAATCCAGGGTCCAGGTGGCGCAGGTCCTTGGGTACATCGAAATCACCCGGGCCGCCGCTGAAATAGAACAGCTGGTCCGGCTCCGGTCGATGGCTCCAGTCCGCCACGCTGTCCATCAACAGCAGACGCTGCAGGTCACCGCCCAGTCCCGCGGAAATCAGTTTTTCCTCAACCAGGTGCACAGTCGCGACGATGCCCATGGCAAAGGCGCCCGCCACCAGCGCGCTCATCAACGCAAAGGCGATGATGATCCGTTGAGCGAGGCTCTGTCTAAACTCCATCTCGACCCTCGGCGAGGCGATAACCGACACCGTGCACTGTTTGCAACAAGGGTTTGGCAAACGGTTTGTCGATCACCTGGCGCAACTGGTGGACATGACTGCGCAGGCTGTCGCTGTCCGGGCAATCATCACCCCACAACGCTTCTTCTAGAATTTCGCGACGCAGTACGTGTGGACTTTTTTGCATCAGCACCGCGAGCAATTTCAGGCCCACCGGGTTGAGTTTGAGCAGGCGCCCTTCGCGAGTGACCTCCAGGGTATCGAGGTCATATTGCAAATCACCGACCTGCAGGGTTCGGCGACCGCCACCTTGGGCACGGCGCATGACGGCTTCGATGCGTGCTGCCAGCTCGGACAGCGCGAAGGGTTTGACCAGGTAGTCATCAGCGCCGGACTTGAACCCCTGCAGTCGGTCGTCCAGCTGATCGCGCGCGGTCAGCATGATCACCGGGGTGTCGCGGCGCGCGTCTTCGCGTAGCCGTTTGCACAACGTGTAGCCATCGATGCCGGGCAGCATGATATCGAGCACGATCAAGTCGTAATGCTCGGTGGCGGCCAGGTGCAGGCCCGACAAGCCGTCCTGCGCGCAATCCACGGTGTAACCCTTGAGCCCCAGGTAATCGGCCAGATTGGCGAGGATATCGCGGTTGTCTTCAACCACCAGAATTCGCATGGGTACTCCTCTACACAGTAACAGCCGTCATGGCCCGCGCAGCTTAAGGCCTCAGGTGGCTCAGAGCCAGGGGTATCGCCGGCCTCAGTTCAATCAATCAAAAGCCAGGGTTGACGAGTTTTTCACTATCAGCTCACAAGTCCACTACAGTTGGAGGGCTAAATTCGCGCGGATTGTGAAAAAAGGAATGTTACTAATGGATGTTTTCAAAACTGCGCCGATGCGCTTGTTATTGCTCGTCACCGGTGCATGGCTGGTAATTTTCTTTCTGACCCGAACAGCTCTGCTGCTTACTCACCTGGATGAGGCCGGTAACGGCTTTCGGTCGGTTTTTGGGATCGGTCTTCTTTACGACTTGGGCTTCCTGGCCTATGCGGCTTTGCCGATGGGCCTCTATCTCCTGCTCTGCCCGCCAGCGTTGTGGCGCCGCCGTGGCCATCGATGGTTTTTACAGGGGCTGCTGACGATCAGCCTGTTCGCCATGCTGTTCACCTGCGTCGCCGAGTGGTTGTTCTGGGACGAGTTCGGTGTGCGCTTCAACTTCATCGCGGTCGACTACCTGGTGTACTCCGACGAGGTATTGAACAACTTGCTGGAGTCTTACCCGATCGGCCAGTTGCTGAGCATCCTTGCGGTGCTCGCCGTGGTCCTGAGTTTTGTGCTGCGCAAGCCATTCAATGCTGCGCTGGACGCCCCGCTACCCCCGCTACGCCGACGCCTGCTCAGTGCCTTGGGCCTGTTGATCATCGCAGGCCTGAGCCTGCAACTGCTCAGCCAGGACGCACCGCGCGTCCAAGGCGGCAACGCCTACGAAAACGAACTGGCGAGCAATGGCCCCTACCAGTTCTTCGCCGCATTCCGGAACAACGAACTGGATTACCAACAGTTCTATGAAAGCCTGCCGTCCAAAGTAGTTGCCCAGCAGATCCGTGTAGAGCTAAGCGAGCCAAACGTTCGTTTCGTTGGCCAGGACCCGCAAGACATTCGTCGCAACATCGATAACCCGGGTACCGCGCGCAGCCCTAACATCGTGCTAGTGACCCTCGAAAGCTTCAGCGCCAAGTATATGGGCAGCAACGGCGATGAACGCAATCTGACGCCAAACCTCGATGCACTGCGTAAAGAGAGCCTGTACTTCAACAATTTCTACGCCACCGGGACCCGCACCGACCGAGGTCTGGAAGCCATTACCCTGGCGATCCCACCGACGCCGGGGCGCTCAATCGTTAAACGCGTAGGTCGCGAAAGCGGTTTCGCCAGCCTGGGCCAACAGCTCAATGCCGTCGGTTACGACAGCGTGTTCGTCTATGGCGGGCGCGGTTACTTCGACAATATGAATGCTTTTTTCAGCGGCAACGGTTATCGCGTGGTCGATCAGAGCAGTGTCGATGAAGCAGAAATTCACTTCAAGAACGCTTGGGGAATGGCCGACGAAGACCTCTATACCCAGACTCTGAAGCTGGCCGACGCCGATTACGCCAAACAGCAGCCATTCCTGCTGCAACTGATGACCACCTCCAACCATCGCCCTTACACTTACCCTGACAACCGGATCGACATCAAGTCCGGCAACGGACGCGACGGCGCAGTGAAGTACACCGACTACGCCATCGGACATTTCCTTGAGCAAGCGCGCCAGAAGCCTTGGTTCGACAATACGATCTTCGTGTTCGTCGCCGATCACACGGCGGGCAGCGCCGGCAAGGAAGACTTGCCGATCAGCAACTACCAGATTCCCTTGTTCATCTATGCGCCCAAATTGATTGATGCGCGGGAAACTGCGCAACTGGCCAGCCAGATTGATCTGGCACCCACCCTGCTGGGTTTGCTGAATATGGACTACCAATCGACATTCTTTGGCCGCAATCTTTTACAGGATAATCCGTTGCCACCACGGGTGGTCGTTGGCAACTATCAATACTTGGGACTGTTCGACGGTAAAGACCTGGCGATCCTCAGCCCGCGCCAAGGGCTGCGCCGGCATGACGATGCGTTGACCGAAAGCCGCGAATCGAAGGCACAAGCCAGTGACCCGCTGATCACTCGCGCCATTACCTATTACCAAACCGCCAGCTATGGCTTCAAGCAACAGCTGCTTGGTTGGAAAGCGCCCAAGGATGGCGACCTCCAAGTCGGCGAACGCTAACCGAATGTCCCCGGGCTGATGCTGGGGGCATTTTCCTCTGTTCAGGACTCACCATGCCATCAACTGTTGTCCGCCCCATCTCACGCCCCCTCAACTTCTGGGTGTGCTTGGGAGTACCCGCGATTGCCGCAATCATCCTGGTACTGCTCGAACTGACCTCACTGGATATGGATTTGGCCAGGCTGTTTTATGATCCGGTTGCCGGGCAGTTTATCGGGCGCCACAGCTACTTCCTGGAGGACATCCTGCATGACCGCGCCAAGCAGGTCGTCATAATCTTTTCGGTGTTCGCCATACTGGGCTTCACCGGGGCGTTTTTCATCGACAGGCTCAAGCCATTCAAGCGCGAGCTGGGTTGCCTGGTCCTGTCACTGGCGCTGGCCACTTCCTTTGTTACGCCCATGAAAGCAGTCACGGCCGTGCAGTGCCCCTGGAGCCTGGAACAATTCGGCGGGCATGAGACCTACAGTGAATTGCTCAGCCCGCGGCCCGCCACCGACAAGCCTGGCCGGTGCTGGCCGGGTGGGCATGCGGCCACCGGTTTTACCTTGTTCGCCTTGTTCTTCGCCCTGCGTGATCGTCGCCCGCGCCTGGCGCGGCAGGCGTTCGTATTCGCCTTTGCCCTGGGCACGGTGTTTTCGGTGAGCCGGATGATGCAAGGCGCACACTTCTTTTCCCATAACGTGTGGACGGCAATTTTCTGCTGGCTGATTTGTTTGGGGGCGTATTACTACATTCTTTATCGACCGGCTTGCCGGGTTGAAGCGGTTGCCGAGGCGGCACCTGCAGGCGCCTGACAGAAGATAAAAGATCAAAAGATCAAAAGATCAAAAGATCGCAGCCTTCGGCAGCTCCTACGGGAATATGCAATCACCCTGTAGGAGCTGCCGAAGGCTCGGGCCGCGATCGGACGATCTTTTGACTTTGTCTTTATGACAGCCAATAAAAAACCCCGCCTGCTTCACGCAGGCGGGGTTTTTATGCAAGGGGTGAGGCTGGCTTACATCATGCCGCCCATACCGCCCATGCCGCCCATGTCTGGCATACCGCCGCCAGCTGGAGCGTCGTCCTTGATCTCGGCGATCATCGCTTCGGTGGTGATCATCAGGCTGGCGATGGAAGCCGCTGCCTGAAGAGCCGAACGAGTCACTTTAGCCGGGTCAAGGATGCCCATTTCGATCATGTCGCCGTATTCGCCGGTAGCAGCGTTGTAACCGTAGTTACCCGAACCCTGCTTGACCTTGTCGACTACTACGCTTGGCTCGTCGCCGGAGTTGGCAACGATCTGGCGCAGTGGCGCTTCAACAGCGCGACGCAGCAACTGGATACCAACGTCTTGATCGGCGTTGTCGCCTTTCAGTTCGGAGATAGCCTGCAGAGCGCGAACCAGTGCCACGCCGCCGCCAGGTACCACGCCTTCTTCAACGGCTGCACGGGTAGCGTGCAGGGCGTCTTCAACGCGGGCTTTCTTCTCTTTCATTTCAACTTCGGAACCAGCGCCAACCTTGATCACTGCAACGCCGCCGGACAGCTTGGCCAGACGCTCTTGCAGTTTTTCACGGTCGTAGTCGGACGAAGTGTCAGCCACTTGCTGACGGATCTGCAGGACGCGAGCCTGGATATCAGCCTCAACGCCGGCACCGTCGATCACGGTGGTGTTTTCTTTGGACAGGATCACGCGCTTGGCATTACCCAGGTGTTCCAGGGTAGTGCTTTCCAGGCTCAGACCGATCTCTTCGGAGATTACGGTACCGCCAGTCAGAACAGCGATGTCCTGCAGCATGGCCTTGCGACGGTCGCCGAAGCCTGGAGCCTTGACGGCTGCGACTTTAACGATGCCACGCATGTTGTTCACAACCAAAGTCGCCAGGGCTTCGCCTTCAACGTCTTCAGCAACGATCAGCAGTGGACGGCCGGCTTTTGCAACGGCTTCCAGTACTGGCAACATTTCGCGGATGTTGGAGATCTTTTTGTCGACCAGCAGGATCAGCGGACCGTCGAGCTCGGCAGTCATGGTTTCTGGCTTGTTGACGAAGTACGGGGACAGGTAACCACGGTCGAACTGCATGCCTTCTACAACCGACAGTTCGTTTTCCAGGCCCGAGCCTTCTTCAACGGTGATCACGCCTTCTTTACCGACTTTTTCCATGGCTTCGGCAATGATGTCGCCGATGGAGCTGTCGGAGTTGGCCGAGATGGTGCCGACCTGAGCGATGGCCTTGGTGTCAGCGCAAGGCTTGGACAGGGCTTTGAGCTCTTTGACGATAGCGATGGTCGCTTTGTCGATGCCACGCTTCAGGTCCATCGGGTTCATGCCGGCAGCGACGGCTTTCAGGCCTTCGTTGACGATCGATTGAGCCAGAACGGTAGCGGTGGTGGTGCCGTCGCCTGCGTCATCGTTGGCACGGGAGGCAACGTCTTTGACCAGCTGCGCGCCCATGTTTTCGAAGCGATCTTTCAGCTCGATTTCTTTGGCTACGGAAACGCCGTCCTTGGTGATGGTCGGAGCGCCGAAGCTCTTCTCGATGATCACGTTACGGCCTTTAGGGCCCAGGGTCGCTTTTACTGCGTCAGCCAGGACGTTGACACCGGCGAGCATTTTCTTGCGGGCGGAATCGCCGAATTTAACTTCTTTAGCAGCCATGATCGATATTCCTTAAATACTTTGTAGTAGCGGGAAAATGAGCGGGGTATCAGCCTTCGATAACAGCGAGAATCTCGTTCTCAGCCATTACCAGCAGGTCTTCGCCGTCAACTTTCACAGTGTTGCTGCCGGAGTAAGGGCCGAACACAACCTTGTCACCCACTTTCACGGCCAGCGCACGCACTTCACCGTTGTCCAGCACGCGGCCGGTACCGACAGCGAGGATCTCGCCGCTGTTGGCTTTTTCAGCAGCCGAACCTGGCAGGACGATACCGCCAGCGGTTTTCTTTTCTTCTTCGCTGCGACGGATGACGACGCGGTCATGCAGAGGACGAAGCTTCATTGTCGATCTCTCCTAATTGTGGTTTTCATCGGCCGGTGTAGTCCCGGCGGGTTTAACAAATCCGGCGGTGCCGGGTGCGTCTCGACGAGCGTGACGCGGAAGTCTGTCTGGCGTGATCGCCAGAAACCTTGCGGTGACCGTTACATATGGGCACATAAGCTTATTACAAGAGTGGGCATTGAAAATTTTTTAGCTGGAGCGCCTGCAAATGAACACGGCACCCGAGGGTGCCGTGTCGATGGAAGGTGTTACTTGGAATCGCGGTGTTCGAACTCGCCTTCGATCACATCAGGCTCACGACCCAGCGGTTGTCGTGGAGCGGGGCCGCCCCGCGGCTGCAGGTCGTCGGCAAATGCGCGCTGACGGATCGCCGCTTCTTCGGCGCGCTGGCGCATCTTGTTGGCCAGCAGTCGACGGGAGATCGGCAGCAGCATGATCAGGCCCAGGACGTCAGTGACGAAACCCGGCAGGATCAACAGACCACCGGCCAGAGCCAGCATCAGGCCCTCAAGCATGGTCTGGGCAGGCAATTCGCCGCGGTTCAGGCTTTCACGAGCACGCAACGCAGTGGCCAGCCCGGCGATACGCAGCACGAACACGCCGAGCATCGAGCCGAGAATCACCAGGAGCAGGGCCGGGAAAAACCCGATCGCCCCACTCACCTTGACGAATACGAACAGCTCCAACACCGGAAACAGTACAAAGAGCAATAAAAAAGGGCGCATCAAATGGTTCCTCAACGCAAGAATGCCTTGCCAGTAATCCCTAGATGACGTCGCCATTTCGTGAATTCAAGCGCCAGCCACCGGATTTTTTGGCCAATGCTCGGCGTGAGCCAGGAAAACCAAGGCCTCGCGCACTTGTGTCGGCGTATTACACGGCGTTTGGAACGGTAGCCAGTACAGGCTCTGACCGATGCGCAGGTGCATGCCTTCGGTATCGATACCCGCCAGCAGGGCCGGCTCGGTTTTGGGCAGGCCGGCCAGTTCAACATAGTGCGCGATGGCTTTGCCATGATCGGCGTTCATGTGCTCGACCATGCTCGCTTCCGCCTTCCCGGCGAAGGGGTTGGCCAGGGTCAGTTGATCCACCCAGTGGATCGCGCCGAAACCGCCGATGTAGCGATGGCGCACGGGCTTGAGCATCCAGAAGTCGAAATCATGGGCCTGGTGATAATTCTGCGAATCAGGGAAATAGCGGTAATAACGCTCTGCGGCAGCCTCGATGGCCGTGGGGTCGTCGATTTTTTCGGCTTCGGCGAGGTAGGTCAGGCGGCCGACGGCCTGCACGTCTTCAGCGCCACGCTCGCCCACGAACAACGAGCATTTTGGATCTTTGTGCAAGTTATGGGTGTGCTGGGCGATGCGGCTGATCAGGATCAGCGGCCGCCCCTGCTCGTCCAGGCAATACGGGACGACAGAACCGAATGGAAAACCGGGCATGGCCTTGGAGTGGGTCGACAGCACGCCACGGTATTCCTTGAGAAGCAATTCTCGGGCATTCTTGGCCGCTTCAACGCTCAATTTATGACTCCTTATATAGAATCCGTCGAAAAAACGGACGGGCGACTGGGGATAAGTTCCCAGTCGCCATCGGGCAATTCTCATGTGCAACCCGTCCACGACCGGTGCAGATAAGGGCGGCTCTCTAGAAGGAAGACCCCTCAAACTGCGACCAGGGCATGCGAATGCAACTCACTGACAAAGTAATCATTATCACTGGCGGTTGCCAGGGTTTAGGCCGTTCGATGGCCGAGTATTTCGCAACAAAAGGCGCCAAATTGGCGCTGGTGGACTTGAATCAGGAAAAACTCGACGCTGCGGTTGCCGCGTGCAAGGCCCAAGGGGTCGAGGCCCGTGCCTACCTGTGCAACGTCGCCAATGAAGAACAGGTGTCGCACATGGTCGCCCAGGTAGCCGAGGATTTCGGCGCAATCCATGGCCTGATCAACAACGCCGGCATCCTGCGTGATGGCTTGCTGCTAAAGGTCAAGGACGGCGTAATGAGCAAGATGAGCCTGGCCCAGTGGCAGGCGGTTATCGATGTGAACCTGACCGGCGTGTTCCTGTGCACCCGTGAGGTCGCGGCGAAAATGGTTGAGCTGAACAACAGCGGCGCGATCATTAACATCTCGTCGATTTCCCGCGCCGGCAACGTCGGCCAGACCAACTACTCGGCAGCCAAGGCCGGTGTCGCCGCAGCCACCGTGACCTGGGCCAAGGAGCTGGCACGCTACGGCATCCGCGTAGCGGGCATTGCGCCAGGCTTTATCGAAACCGAGATGACCCTGGGCATGAAGCCTGAAGCGTTGGAGAAAATGACTGCCGGTATTCCGCTCAAGCGCATGGGCAAACCGGACGAGATCGCGCATTCGGCAGCTTATATCTTCGAGAATGACTACTACACCGGGCGGATTCTGGAAATGGATGGCGGGTTGCGGATCTAAAGCAAGATCAAGAGATCGCAGCCTCGCTTCGCTCGACAGTTCCTACAGGGAATGCCCCCTCTCCCGTAGGAGCTGTCGAGTGAAACGAGGCTGCGATCTTTCAACAAGCGACGCCGATCAGCAGATCAATCGTCGCTGATAGTGATGTTCGGCATCGCCGGCGAAGCCGCTTCCTGCAGCACAATGCGCGCGCCTACATGGCGAGCCAGTTCCTGATACACCAGCGCAATCGGGCTGTCCGGCTCGGCGATCACCGTGGGCTTGCCGCCATCGGCCTGCTCGCGGATAGCCATCGCCAGCGGCAACGAGGCCAGCAGTTCAACGCCGTACTGATTGGCCAGCTTCACTCCTCCGCCTTCACCGAACAGATGCTCGGCATGCCCGCAATTGGAGCAGATGTGCACGGCCATGTTTTCCACTACACCCAGTACCGGAATGTTGACCTTGCGGAACATTTCGACACCTTTGCGGGCGTCCAGCAGGGCCAGATCCTGCGGGGTGGTGACGATCACGGCACCCGCCACCGGGACTTTCTGCGCCAGGGTCAACTGGATGTCGCCGGTGCCTGGCGGCATGTCGATGACCAGGTAATCCAGGTCGCCCCAAGCGGTTTGTGTCACCAGCTGCAACAACGCACCGGACACCATCGGGCCGCGCCAGACCATGGGTGTGTTGTCGTCGGTGAGGAACGCCATGGACATCACTTCTACGCCATGGGACTCGATCGGCACGAACCATTTCTGATCCTTGACCTTGGGCCGTGTGCCCTCGGCAATACCGAACATGATGCCTTGGCTCGGGCCGTAGATGTCCGCGTCGAGAATACCGACCTTGGCGCCTTCGCGCGCCAGCGCCAGCGCCAGGTTGGCAGCGGTGGTGGATTTGCCGACGCCGCCTTTGCCGGAGGCCACGGCGACTACGTTCTTCACGTTGGCCAGGCCCGGAATCTGCGCCTGGGCCTTGTGTGCGGCGATGACGCTGGTGATATCAACGCGGGCGCTGGTCACGCCGTCCAGGTTTTGGAGGGCCATTTCCAGCATCTGCGCCCAGCCCGTCTTGAACAGACCGGCGGCGTAACCGAGCTCCAGCTGGACGCTGACGCGATCACCCTGGATGTCGATGGTGCGCACGCACCCGGCGCTGACCGGGTCCTGGTTCAGGTAAGGGTCGGTGTATTGGCGAAGGACGGCTTCCACCGCTGCGCGATTGACGGCGCTCATGGGCAACTCCGATAGCAAGACTGGAAAATCAGGCGGGTATCGTACCTGTTCTGATCGTTTCGCGGGATGCCGAGAAAAGATCGTCCGAACGCGGCCCGAGCCTTCGGCAGCGCCTACGCGCCTGTGGGCGCTGCCGAAGGCTGCGAGCTTTTGGCCGCACCACCGATTCAATCATCGGAGGAAACAACCTCACGGGGTGAAAAATCTGCGCCAGCGCTTTATAGTGGCCGACCTCCGTTTCATCAAGTAGCCGAGCCCCATGTCCGAGCCACGCAAGATCCTCGTCACCAGCGCCCTGCCCTATGCCAATGGTTCGATCCATCTTGGCCACATGCTGGAATACATCCAGACTGATATGTGGGTGCGCTTCCAGAAGCACCGCGGCAACCAATGCATCTATGTCTGCGCCGACGACGCCCACGGTTCGGCCATCATGCTGCGCGCGGAAAAGGAAGGCATCACTCCGGAGCAACTGATCGCCAACGTCCAGGCCGAACACAGCGCCGACTTTGCCGAGTTCCTGGTGGACTTCGACAACTTCCACTCCACTCACGCCGAAGAAAACCGTGAGCTGTCGAGCCAGATCTACCTGAAGCTGCGTGACGCCGGGCACATTGACCAGCGCTCGATCACCCAGTATTTCGACCCGGAAAAGAAAATGTTCCTGGCCGATCGTTTCATCAAGGGCACCTGCCCTAAATGCGGCACTGAAGACCAGTACGGCGACAACTGTGAAAAATGCGGCGCGACATACGCACCGACCGACCTGAAGGATCCGAAGTCGGCGATCTCTGGCGCCACCCCGGTGCTCAAGGATTCCCAGCACTTCTTCTTCAAGCTGCCGGACTTCCAGCAAATGCTCCAGGCATGGACCCGCAGCGGTACGCTGCAGGACGCTGTGGCGAACAAGATCGCCGAATGGCTGGATGCAGGCCTGCAACAGTGGGACATTTCCCGCGACGCGCCGTACTTCGGGTTCGAAATCCCGGGTGAGCCAGGCAAGTATTTTTACGTCTGGCTGGACGCGCCAATCGGCTACATGGCCAGCTTCAAGAACCTCTGCGCGCGTCGTCCAGACCTGGACTTCGACGCGTTCTGGGCCAAGGACTCCACCGCCGAGCTGTACCACTTCATCGGCAAGGACATCGTCAACTTCCACGCCCTGTTCTGGCCAGCGATGCTTGAAGGCGCCGGTTTCCGTAAACCGACCGGCATCAACGTGCACGGCTACCTGACCGTCAACGGCCAGAAAATGTCCAAGTCCCGCGGGACCTTCGTCAAGGCGCGGACCTACCTGGACCACTTGTCCCCGGAGTACCTGCGGTACTACTACGCGGCCAAGCTGGGCCGTGGCGTCGATGACCTGGACCTGAACCTTGAAGACTTCGTGCAGAAGGTCAACTCCGACCTGGTGGGCAAAGTCGTCAACATCGCCAGTCGCTGTGCCGGCTTCATCCATAAAGGCAACGCCGGCGTATTGGTGGCCGGCAACGTCGCACCGGAACTGACCGACGCGTTCCTGGCTGCCGCACCGAGCATCGCCGAGGCCTATGAGGCTCGTGACTTTGCCCGCGCCATGCGCGAGATCATGGGCCTGGCAGACCGCGCCAACGCGTGGATCGCCGACAAGGCACCCTGGTCGCTGAACAAACAGGAAGGCAAGCAGGACGAAGTCCAGGCCATCTGTGCCCTGGGTATCAACCTGTTCCGCCAGCTGGTGATCTTCCTCAAGCCGGTACTGCCGTTGCTGGCCGCCGACGCCGAGGCGTTCCTGAACGTCGCGCCGCTGACCTGGAATGACCACGCTACCCTGCTCAGTAACCACCCGTTGAACGAGTTCAAGCCGTTGATGACTCGTATCGACCCGGTAAAAGTGCAAGCCATGACCGACGCCTCGAAAGAAGACCTGACCGCCAGCGCCACCGACACCGGCGAAGCTGCCCAGGTCGGCAACGGCGAGTTGACCAAGGATCCGTTGTCGCCGGAAATCGAGTTCGACGCCTTTGCCGCCGTCGACCTGCGCGTTGCGCTGATCCTCAAGGCCGAAGCCGTGGAAGGTGCCGACAAACTGCTGCGCCTGACCCTGGACATCGGCGATGAGCAGCGCAATGTGTTCTCCGGGATCAAGAGCGCTTATCCTGATCCGTCCAGGCTCAATGGTCGCCTGACCATGATGATCGCCAACCTCAAGCCACGAAAAATGAAGTTCGGCATCTCCGAAGGCATGGTGATGGCAGCGGGCCCAGGCGGTGAAGAGATTTACCTGCTCAGCCCGGACAGCGGCGCCAAGCCAGGTCAGCGCATCAAGTAAGGTTCGATCTGCTCGACCGATCCCACAGTCGTGCCCGGCATGACTGTGGGATTTTCATGTCTGGCCCATAATTACCCCATAGGAGCCTGCAACCTCGGACGATCATGAGCGAAATTATTCTTACGCTTGTCAGCGCAGCCCTGATCAACAATTTCGTGTTGCACTGGCCGCTGGGCGTCGATCCACTGCTGGGGGCCGAGCGCCGCCAGGTGCATGCACTGGGCATCGCCACGACGAGCCTGATGCTGATCGCCGGCCTGCTCGCTCATGCGCTCCATCGGTGGCTGCTGGTCCCCCTGCAACTGACATCGCTGCAATTGCTGGTCTTCCTGCCGCTGAGCGTGCTGCTGATCAGTCCGGTGCTGAAGTTACTGTCTGCTGCATTGCCCCAGCTCTGCTTTGAACGACTATGGCCGCTGGTACTGGGCAACGCCGCCGTCCTGGGCCTGATGCTGCTCAACGCGCGGGACGACCTGGGTATGCTGCGCGCCACGGCCCTCAGCCTCGGCGCGGGCTTGGGCTTCTGGCTGGTGCTGAGCCTGTTCAGCGACTTGCGCCAACGTACACGTGATAATGATGTCCCCCTGCCCTTCCGCGGCCTGCCGATCGATCTGATAGGCGCCGGACTGATCGCAGTGGCTTTTCTCGGATTCAGCGGACTGATCAAAACATGAGTCTGATTCAACGCATCGACGCCCTTCTGCCGCAGACCCAATGCGGCAAGTGCGGCCATCCAGGATGCAAACCCTACGCCGAAGGCATCGCCGCCGGGGAGCCGATCAACAAATGCCCGCCCGGGGGCGACGAGACCATCAGCGCGCTCGCCGAGCTGTTGAAGGTTCCGGTGCTGGAGCTGGATATCAGCCGCGGCGCGGCGCCGGCGCAAATTGCCTACATACGCGAAGCCGAGTGCATTGGTTGCACCAAGTGCATCCAGGCCTGCCCTGTCGATGCGATTGTCGGCGCGGCAAAATTGATGCACACCGTAATCATCGATGAGTGCACCGGGTGTGATCTCTGCGTAGCGCCCTGCCCGGTGGATTGCATCGAGATGCGGCCGCTGCCACTGAAAACGGTGGTGCCGGTCGTCGGTGGGCTCGCCATAAGCCTTGAAGAACACCGCGCACGAGCCGTCAAACGCAACCACGCCCGCGGCCGCTTCGAACAGCGCAATGCGCGTTTGCAGCGCGAGGAACAACAGAGAATCGCCGAGCGCCTGGCCCGGGCGCAGCAGGCCGTACCCAAGGCTGACGAGATTGCGCAGGATCCGGTCCGGGCCGCCCTCGAACGGGTTCGCGCGCAGAAGGCCGCAGGCGCTGACGCGGCGTTGAAAAAGGCCAAGATTGAAGTGGCCATGAGCCGCGCCCAGCTGAACAAATCACTCAAGGCGTTCGGGCATCCCCCAACCTTCGACCAGCAATCGCAGTTGATCGTACTGCAACAGCAATTCGAAGCCGCCGAGCAGGCCTTGGCGAAACTGGTGCACGCCCATGCCTCCCCTTGAACCGGTCGATGAGCGCTTGCAGCAGGCGATGAAGCTGGTGCTGTTGGCGCTGCTGCCCGGTATGGCAGTGATGTTCTGGCTGAACGGCTGGGGCATGCTGATCAATCTGCTTCTGGCGGGTATTTCCGCCCTGGCCACCGAAGCGCTGGTGCTGCAATTGCGCAAGCGCCCGTTGTGGCCAACCCTGCAAGACGGCAGCGCGCTCGTCACGGCGACACTCCTGGCGCTGGCCCTGCCCCCGTATTGCCCTTGGTGGGTGACTGTCAGCGCCGCCCTCTGCGCGATGGCATTCGGCAAGCACCTGTACGGCGGCGTCGGCAGCAACCCCTTCAACCCGGCGATGCTCGGTTTCGCCTTGGTGATGGTGAGTTTCCCGCAACAGCTGACGCATTGGCCGGTGTCCCATGGCATGGACCTGTTGAAGGGCCTGCAGCACGTCTTCGGTCTTGGCGTGGATCAGGCGCCGGACGCCTGGGCCCAAGCCACTGCGCTGGACAGCCTGCGCATCAATAAAAGCCTGACCATGGACGAGCTGTTCACGGCCAATCCGGCGTTCGGCCGCTATGGTGGCCACGGCGTGGAATGGGTCAACCTGGCGTTTCTCGCCGGGGGCATTTTTTTGCTGCAGCGCCGGGTGTTCACCTGGCATGCGCCGGCCGGGATGCTGTCCAGCCTGTTCGTCATCAGCCTGCTGTGCTGGAACGGCTCGGGCTCCGATTCCAATGGCTCGCCGCTGTTTCACCTGTTGACCGGCGCGAGCATGCTGGGCGCGTTTTTCATCGCCACCGAACCGGTGTCCGGGCCCAGGACCCCGGGTGCGCGCCTGCTGTTCGGCGCGGGCGTGGGGCTGCTGACCTACGTGATTCGCACCTGGGGTGGCTATCCTGATGGGGTGGCGTTTGCCGTGCTGCTGATGAATCTGGGCGTACCCGCGCTGGACCGACTGGTGGCGTCGCGGCAGGAAAGGCTTGCGCGATGAATCGAACCACGAGCATTGCCACCCTGGCGTTACTGGCGGTGCTGGGCACCGGCGGGACCTGGTTCGTCCAGCATACGGCCGCACCGCGTATTGCCGAGCAACAACGCCTGCTCGACAGTCGTCACTTGCTCGACATGCTCGCGCCTGACAGCTATGACAATCAGCCACTGGAGCAACCGCTTAGCCTCGCCGACGTCAAGCTGGCCCATAGCACCCTGCTCGGCGGCTACCGCGCGACGCGATCCGGACAGGTCATTGCCTTGTTGCTGCGCAGCCAGACCCTGGGTTATGCGGGCAGCATTGACTTGATGATCGCCATCGGTCCCGACGGCAGGCTGCTGGCAGTCAAGACCCTCAAGCACTCGGAAACTCCGGGGCTCGGCGCTCATATCGCCGACTGGCCGCAGGGCTGGCTCCAGGTGTTTGCCGGCCGGTCACGCGCCGATCCTGTCGACGCGGGATGGGCGCTGAAAAAGGATCAGGGGCAGTTCGACCAGATTGCCGGCGCAACCATCACCTCACGGGCGGCGATCAATGCCATCCATGACGCGTTACGCTATTTCGACGAACATCGGCAGGCCTTGATTGGGGGTAGTGACGAATGAAAAGGTCATCCTTGCCAGGTGCTCTGATGCTGACACCGTTGATCGGTGCCACGTATTCGTGGATGCCCGCGCTGGGCGTATGGCTGATGTTCGTTGTCGTCATCAGCGTGTTCGGCTTGGCCATGGCGGGGCTGCGCCTGCGGCTGACGCCCGCAAGCCGGCTGGTGGCCGCAGTGATCGTCGCGGCAACGTTCACCAGTTGCCTGCAACTGGCCCTGCAAGCTATGGCCTTGCAGTGGCACCAGCAACTGGGACTTTACTCAGGACTGATTGCCTTGCAATGCGTGGTGCTCGAATACAGTGGATTTCATCAGCGCCCAGTGCTTGATCGCCTGCGCCAGGCCGCAATATTTGGCGTACTGATGGTAGGCCTGGGCCTGTTGCGCGAACTGCTTGGCGACAGCGGGCTGCGCCTGGCCACGCTGGCCCCGGGGGGGTTCATTGTGCTCGGACTGCTGATCGCTGCACGGCAAGCCTGGGCGCGCCCCATCTCATCGAATTGACTCCTGCGAGGAAACGCACTTCACATGAATGCCGCAAAACGTCTGGAAATTTTCCGCAGGCTGCATGAAGACAACCCGGAACCGAAAACCGAGCTTGCCTACTCTTCTGCGTTCGAACTACTGATCGCGGTAATCCTCTCGGCGCAGTCAACCGACGTAGGCGTCAACAAAGCCACAGCCAGGCTTTACCCGGTCGCCAATACTCCGGCGGCCATTCATGCGCTGGGGATCGAGGGTCTGTCGGAGTACATCAAGACCATCGGCCTGTTCAACAGCAAGGCGAAGAATGTCATCGAGACCTGTCGCCTGTTGGTGGAACGCCACGGCGGTGAAGTGCCGCAAACCCGCGAAGAACTGGAAGCGCTGCCGGGCGTGGGTCGCAAAACAGCAAATGTGGTCCTCAACACCGCATTTCGGCAATTGACCATGGCCGTTGACACTCACATTTTCCGGGTGAGCAACCGAACGGGTATAGCGCCAGGCAAGAACGTGGTGGAGGTCGAGACCAAGTTGATGAAGTTTGTGCCCAAGCAGTTTTTGCTTGATTCCCACCACTGGCTGATCCTCCACGGGCGCTATGTGTGCCTGGCCCGCAAGCCGCGGTGTGGCAGTTGCCGCATCGAAGACCTGTGCGAATACAAGCACAAGACTTCGGACGATTGAGTGACTATTAGGTTTCTTTATCAACCGATTGAAAAAATCTTTTTTACCCGCTGGGAGATTATCGATATAAGAGGCGCCAAAGGCATCTTTAGCCTGGAGTTAACCTATGAGCACTGGCAAAGAGCAATTGGACGTCGAAGACGATTTTACTCCCGTGGAGGCTGATGACGCCGAACCGGTGGTGGAAGTGGCAAAGACCAACCTGAGCAAGCGCCGCACCATCGATAATATGTTGGAGGAGCGCCGACTGCAAAAGCAATTGGCCGATTACGATTTTGACTTGTGAAACCTGAAAGCCTCCCGAAACGGAGGCTTTTTACTTTGTATGAAGCATGATCAGGGCCTGCACCTTCACACCAGGCCATTGCGTTGAGCCAACTCGATCAGGTCGACCAGGGAGCGTGCATTGAGTTTAAGCAGCAAGCGGGTTTTGTAAGTGCTGACGGTCTTGTTGCTGAGGAACATTCCGTCGGCAATTTCCTTGTTGGTTTTTCCTCTTGCCAATTGTTGCAAGACCATCATTTCGCGCCCCGATAGCCGATCCACCATATCGGCTTCACTGGCATTGCCTAGACTGGAGCGCACTGTATGCAGCGCCTGATTGGGAAAGTAACTGTAGCCCGACAGCACCGCTTTGATCGCACTTAACAACTCTGTGAGATCCTGCTGTTTGCAGACATACCCGGCAGCGCCCAACTGCATGCAACGCATGGAAAAACGCCCCGGCGCCTGCGATGTCAATATCAGTACTTTCATCGGCATCGCAGAAGATGCCAGCCGCGCAATGACTTCCAACCCGTCCAACTTCGGTATCCCAATATCCAGAATGACAATGTCCGGCGTATAGTCGCGGGCATGTTGCAATGCGTCTACACCATTATCGGTCTCTGCAACGACCTCGTAGCCATGACGTTCCATCAGCAAACGCACCGCAAGACGAATGACGGGGTGATCATCCACGATCAGCACTTTATTCATGGGCAAGTCCAATTTTCGCTGTTCGAATTTTTAGAACCAGCACAATAGCCTAGTCGTTTCACCCTTGGCACGGTGCGTCCCCTGCGCGCCCTCACCAAGAGACATACCCTACAAAACATAAAGAAAATTCCTACAAAAAATCCTTGAACTGAGCGAACAGGAGTGAGGGTACTGACCACCAAAATCCGTTTGCCCGGGTTTTTTTGTATCGGAATGCGAGATCGGGGATTTCTTACAATTCCAGATATTTACGTATTCGGCACGACTTATCAGATCAGCACCAACAATAAAACAAATGAAGTAACCACGATAGATGCGCAACAGTGAGCAATAATTACCGAAAAAAGCCTTGATCGATCCTAGTGAAAAGCAGGCACATTAAACGAACAACTCTGGACGCTTATCATGCACCGGCCAACACCCACAATGTTCAAACTATTTGCTAATTAAACATACAATCAAACAAGTAAAAACAATGGACAGAATCAAGCAAACACCAACCAACCCCATGTCAATATTTGCGATATTCGCAACGTTATCTGAAGCCTGCCGAGGCGGGACGCCAGTGGACACACGCAAACCAACGCGCACCGCCGATGGCAGGCACGAATGACAAAAAAAAAGGCCTTGTCGATGACAAGGCCTTTCATTCATTGGCTCACAGGGCTCAGAACAGCTTGCGGCCCTTGTTCGCGGCAATGCGCATGCGCAACGCGTTGAGCTTGATAAAGCCCGCTGCGTCCGCCTGGTTGTAGGCTCCGCCGTCTTCTTCGAACGTTGCGATATTGGCATCGAACAAGGATTCGTCAGACTTGCGACCGGTGACGATCACGTTGCCTTTGTACAGCTTCAGGCGCACAACACCATTCACGTGGGCCTGGGATGCGTCGATCATCTGTTGCAGCATCAGCCGCTCAGGGCTCCACCAGTAACCGGTGTAGATCAGGCTGGCGTATTTAGGCATCAGCTCGTCTTTGAGGTGAGCCACTTCACGGTCCAGGGTGATCGATTCGATCGCCCGGTGGGCGCGCAGCATGATAGTGCCGCCTGGGGTCTCGTAACAGCCACGGGACTTCATGCCCACATAGCGGTTCTCGACGATGTCCAGACGACCGATGCCGTGTTCGCCACCTATGCGGTTAAGGGTCGCCAGCACGGTGGCCGGGGTCATCTCGACGCCGTCCAGCGCGACGATGTCGCCGTTGCGGTAGGTCAGTTCCAGGTATTGCGCCTTGTCTGGAGCCTTCTCCGGGGAGACGGTCCATTTCCACATGTCTTCTTCGTGCTCGGTCCAGGTGTCTTCCAGCACGCCGCCCTCATAGGAGATGTGCAGCAGGTTGGCATCCATCGAGTACGGGGACTTCTTCTTGCCGTGACGCTCGATCGGAATCGCGTGCTTCTCGGCGTAATCCATCAGTTTTTCACGGGACAGCAGGTCCCACTCACGCCACGGAGCGATCACTTTCACACCAGGCTTCAAGGCATACGCGCCCAGTTCGAAACGAACCTGGTCGTTACCTTTACCGGTGGCACCGTGGGAAATGGCGTCAGCGCCGGTTTCGTTGGCGATTTCGATCAGGCGCTTGGCGATCAACGGACGAGCGATGGAAGTACCCAGCAGGTACTCGCCTTCGTAAACGGTGTTGGCGCGGAACATCGGGAAAACGAAATCGCGCACGAACTCTTCGCGCAAGTCGTCGATGTAGATCTCTTTGACGCCCATGGCCTGAGCCTTGGCGCGTGCAGGTTCGACCTCTTCGCCCTGACCCAGGTCAGCGGTGAAAGTCACCACTTCACAGTTATAAGTATCCTGCAGCCACTTGAGGATCACCGAAGTGTCCAGGCCGCCGGAATACGCCAGAACGACCTTGTTTACGTCCGCCATGCCATCACTCCACGGGGTTCTACGGAAAGCCGTCGAGTCTACCGGTCATGCGCGTTAATTTACAGAGGCGCGACAGCTTATGACGACGAAGCGACAGATTCTGTCGAGAGCGCGACGATGACTCGCCGGTCAGGAAGTTGCAGGCGCGGCCCCGGGAGTGTTGGTCTGCGGGGCGACTTGAGGGGCGGCCTTGTCTGCAGCCACGCGCTCAAGACGCACGGCCACCCGCCGGTTCTTCGCCCGGTTGGCGGCGTTGGTATTGGGTGCCAACGGATACCGCTCGCCGTGGAAACGCAGGGTTACCTGCGACTCCAGGATGCCATTGGCCTTGAAGAACTCCATCACCGCCAGCGCTCGGCGACGTGACAGGTCACGGTTGGTCAGGCGGTTGCCGCTGTTGTCGGAGTGCCCATCGAGTTCGATGTGATTGACCGTTGGATCGGCCTTCATGTACTCCAGCATCACCTGCAACTGAGCCTTGGCGCGCGCGTCGAGGTCCAGGCTTTCTCCGGGAAAACCGATCTGTAACTGCCTCACCTGTTCGAAATTCTTCGGCAACAGCTTCGCCACGCAGCCTTGGTACTCATTGAACGCCTGACTGAACCTGACTGGTAACAGGCGCACTTCCGACACTCGCCCATCGCCTGACGAATGCCGGATCACCGGGCTGCGGCCGTCGAGCAAGCCGCTGATCAAGCGGCCTGCCTGGACCTGGGACGTATTAAAAAGCACGTTGCCACTGCCGATATGCACCGAGCCCAGGTTGATGTCGCCACGTCCCGGCTGCCAGGGAGCCGCAGCGGCCAGCAGCGTCGCCGACCCGCCGCCGATCATCGCGTTGTAGGCCGTCAGGCGGAACACCGCCTGCTCGCCCGCGCGGCGAACGAACTCGCCCGCACCGAAGTCCGTGATGGGCTGGGCCAGACGGCATTCGAACCGGTCGCCGGCGACCGTCCACTCGGTGTTCTCCAGGCGGGTCTGGAAAGTCAGCGCCATCGCGGGGACGCTGGTAAACACACTGAGCAAGGCTAAATATCGCTGGCGCACGGGAGGCTCCACTGGCTTCGACAACTGAAAGACGGACGCCGACTTGTTTACGGCGTACCTGTTGGATATCGGAAGGTTGTCGCAAAACTTGATAGCGAGTGCCTGGAAGAGTCTTTTCCGGTAGCATTCCCCTCAGTTTGACCCGCCTGGAATCTCCTCATGTCCGACCGCCTGACCCTGCTGCGTCCCGACGACTGGCACATTCATCTTCGCGATGGTGCCGTGTTGACCAATACCGTCGCGGATGTCGCGCGCACCTTTGGTCGCGCCATCATCATGCCCAACCTGGTACCTCCGGTACGCAATGCGGCTGAAGCCGATGGCTATCGCCAGCGGATTCTCGCCGCGCGCCCATCCGGCAGCCAGTTCGAACCTCTGATGGTGCTGTACCTGACCGACCGCACCCAGCCTGAAGAAATTCGCGAGGCCAAGGCCAGTGGATTCGTGCACGCCGCCAAGCTGTATCCGGCCGGTGCCACCACCAACTCGGACTCTGGCGTCACCAGCATCGACAAGATCTTCCCGGCAATCGAGGCCATGGCCGAAGTCGGTATGCCCTTGCTGATCCATGGTGAAGTCACCCGTGGCGATGTCGACGTCTTCGATCGGGAGAAAATCTTCATCGACGAGCACATGCGTCGAGTGGTCGAGCGTTTCCCGACCCTCAAGGTGGTGTTCGAACACATCACCACCAAAGACGCCGTGCAGTTCGTCAACGAAGCCTCGGCCAACGTCGGCGCAACCATCACCGCGCATCACTTGCTGTACAACCGCAATCACATGCTGGTGGGCGGGATTCGGCCGCACTTCTACTGCCTGCCGATCCTCAAGCGCAATACCCACCAGGAAGCCCTGCTCGACGCCGCCACCAGCGGCAGCGCCAAGTTCTTCCTGGGTACCGATTCGGCGCCGCACGCCCAGCACGCTAAAGAAGCCGCCTGCGGTTGTGCCGGTTGCTACACCGCTTATGCGGCAATCGAGATGTACGCCGAGGCATTTGAACAACGCAACGCGCTGGACAAGCTCGAAGCCTTCGCCAGCCTCAACGGCCCGCGCTTTTACGGCCTGCCGGCGAACACCGATCGCATCACCCTGGTCCGCGAGGAGTGGACCGCCCCTACCAGCCTGCCATTTGGCGAGCTGACCGTTATCCCGCTGCGCGCCGGTGAAAAACTGCGCTGGCGCCTGCTGGAGGAACACGCGTGAGTGAAGACCATTACGACGACGAACAGGAAGGTCAAGGCGGCGGTGGTTCACGCCACCCGATGGCTGCCCGCTTCCGTGGGTACCTGCCAGTCGTTGTCGACGTTGAAACCGGTGGTTTCAACTCTGCCACTGACGCCCTGCTGGAAATCGCCGCCACCACGATTGCCATGGATGAAAAAGGCTTCGTGTATCCGGACCACACCTACTTCTTCCGTGTAGAGCCTTTTGAAGGGGCGAACATTGAAGCGGCAGCACTGGAGTTCACCGGGATCAAGCTCGATCACCCGCTGCGCATGGCGGTGAGCGAAGAAGCTGCACTGACTGATATTTTCCGCGGCATCCGCAAGGCACTCAAAGCCAACGGTTGCAAGCGCGCGATCCTGGTCGGCCACAACAGCAGCTTCGACCTGGGCTTCCTCAACGCAGCCGTTGCGCGCCTGGACATGAAACGTAACCCGTTTCATCCGTTCTCCAGCTTCGATACCGCAACCCTCGCCGGTCTCGCCTACGGTCAGACCGTACTGGCCAAGGCTTGCCAGGCCGCCGACATCGATTTCGACGGTCGTGAGGCGCACTCGGCTCGCTACGACACCGAGAAAACCGCTGAGCTGTTCTGCGGCATCGTCAATCGCTGGAAGCAGATGGGCGGCTGGGAAGACTTCAACGATTGACGCAGTCGGTTTATCCCATCCATAAAAAAACCGGCCGCAATGGCCGGTTTTTTTTGCCTCGAATGCGTCTTACAGGGCAGCAGCATTCTCGGTCAGGTAAGCAGCAACGCCTTCAGTCGAAGCCGTCATGCCCTTGTCGCCTTTCTTCCAGTTGGCAGGGCAGACTTCGCCGTGCTCTTCGTGGAATTGCAGAGCGTCGACCAGACGGATCAGCTCTTCCATGTTACGGCCCAGCGGCAGGTCGTTGATGATCTGCGAACGGACAACGCCTTTGTCGTCGATCAGGAACGCGCCACGGAAAGCCACGCCGCCTTCGGACTCAACGTCGTAGGCCTTGGCGATTTCGTGCTTCATGTCGGCAGCCATGGTGTAGCGAACCTGGCCGATACCGCCATTGTTCACCGGGGTGTTGCGCCATGCGTTGTGAGTGAAGTGCGAGTCGATCGACACTGCGATCACTTCGACGTTGCGTGCCTTGAAGTCAGACATGCGGTTGTCCAGAGCGATCAGCTCGGACGGGCAAACGAAAGTGAAGTCCAGCGGGTAGAAGAACACCAGGCCGTATTTGCCTTTGATGGCCGACGACAGGGTGAAGCTGTCTACGATTTCGCCATTGCCGAGTACGGCCGGTACGGTGAAGTCAGGGGCTTGCTTGCCTACGAGTACGCTCATTGATATCTCCTGGTGTAGAAACGTGAAGTGCCGGGTCGGTGCCAGCCTGCCACCTTCAGGCGACAGCCCTGTGACACGAACCCGCTTCATAAGGACCGGCAATCATACACTGGGTTTTTAACCTGTCCCCAACGGATTTCCCGAGCGCCACAAAATATCGTGGCCGATGATTTCGTTAGTCTGAACCGTTCGTCAGAGACACGCCCTTATAACGAGATGCTTTCATAAACCACTTTGACAATCATTCTCGTTAACATTAAGATCCATCGCAATTGAGTCACAACCAGCGACGGTTCTCACTTATGTATGTCTGCCTCTGCACTGGCGTCACCGACGGTCAAATCCGCGATGCAATCTATGAAGGTTGCTGCAGCTACAAGGAAGTCCGTCAGGCTACCGGCGTAGCCAGCCAATGCGGTAAATGCGCCTGCCTTGCCAAGGAAGTGGTGCGTGAAACCCTGACCAAGCTGCAAACCGCCCAGGCGGCGATCCCCTTCCCGGTAGAATTTACTGCGGCTTAAATACCCTATTTCGAACAACCGGACTTCATGTCCGGTTTTTTTATGCCTTTAAATCAATTGCTTAGATGCTAGACGCGGAACACAAACATTCTTATTCCGATTAATTTTCACTTATCTTTCAATAACTTAGGTTTGACACTCTTAGTTGAGCGGCTCAAACTCTGCCTTATAGACAGTTAATACAGGGCAGGACCCCATCATGAAAGGCGACATTACAGTCATCCAGCATCTCAACAAGATCCTTGCCAATGAGCTGGTCGCGATCAATCAATATTTTCTGCATGCGCGCATGTACGAAGATTGGGGCCTGAACAAGCTCGGCAAGCATGAGTACAAAGAATCCATCGACGAGATGAAGCACGCCGACAAGCTCATCAAGCGCATCCTGTTCCTGGAAGGCCTGCCGAACGTCCAGGACCTGGGCAAGCTGCAGATCGGCGAGCACACCCGGGAAATGCTCGAGTGTGACCTGCGCATCGAACGCACTGGGCATGCCGACCTCAAGGTGGCCATCGCGCATTGCGAAACCGTTGCCGACTTCGGCAGCCGCGAACTGCTTGAAGACATTCTTGAATCCGAAGAAGAACATATCGACTGGCTGGAAACGCAGTTGGGCCTGATCGACAAGATTGGTCTTGAGAACTACCTGCAGTCGCAGATGGGCGAAGAGTAATAGCACTGTAGGAGCTGTCGAGTGCAACGAGGCTGCGATCTTTTCGATGGCAACCTCAAACTCGACCTCGACACAACTTATCAACCGCAATAAAAAGCCCCGCTCCTCTTCCGAGGGCGGGGCTTTTTAGTTGCCGGAAATCACGAGATCGCAGCCTCGCTGCACCCGACAGCTCCTACACAGCTCCTACAGCGGAGCCAATCGTTTTCAGGCTTCGGTCTTGGTCGTAGCAGCCGCTTCGACAGCAGCCTTGATCGTAGTCTGCAACGAACCGTCAGCAGCCATCTCGGTCATGATGTCGCTACCGCCGACCAGCTCACCACCGACCCACAGTTGCGGGAAAGTTGGCCAGTTGGCGTATTTTGGCAGGTTGGCGCGAATTTCCGGGTTCTGCAGGATGTCCACGTAAGCGAACTTTTCACCGCATGCCATCACGGCCTGCGCAGCTTTTGCGGAAAAGCCGCACTGCGGGGCATTCGGCGAACCTTTCATGTAAAGCAGAATGGTGTTGTTAGCAATCTGCTCTTTAATCGTTTCGATGATATCCATGGAGCACCTCGGCTGAACTTTCCGACTCAAGGGTCGGCACGGTGGCGCATTGTAACGGAAACCCGAGCGCCATGCTCGGTCTCCCCGACAGACACGATCACGCCGCCGCCACCGTCACTGGCACGCCGTTCAACGCCGCGTTACCTGAAAGTTCGTCGAGCTGGCATTCATCGGTCAGGTCATTGGCGCTCGAGCCAGGCTGGCCGCTGGCGATGGTCATCTGCACACCGGGGCGGGCATGGCCCCAACCGTGAGGCAAGCTGACCACACCTTGCATCATGTCCAGGCTCGCCATCACCTCGACTTCAATCACCCCTACCCGCGAACTCACCCGCACCCGCTGCCCATCGACCAGCCCGCGCTTGCTCAGGTCTTCAGGGTGCATCAGCAACTGATGGCGCGGTTTGCCTTTCACCAGACGGTGATAGTTATGCATCCAGGAGTTGTTGCTGCGCACATGACGGCGGCCAATCATCAACAGCTCATCGGCGGCCGGCGCCTGCAGGGCAGCGAAACGTGTCAGGTCAGCGAGGATCACCGGCGGCGCCGCCTGAAGTCGCTGGTTGGCGGTTTTCAGGCGCTGCGCCAGGTTGGGTTTCAAAGCGCCCAGGTCGACGCCATGGGGGTGATCGAACAAGGTCGCTAATGACAACTTGTGCTCGGAAGCGTCGCCATAGGCGCCCATGCGCAGGCCAAGGTCGATCATCTGCGCGGGCGCAATCGTCGGTTTGAGCGCCTTGCCGGTCCTGGCGGCAAAGGCCTGGGCCAGCCCCACGAAAATCTCCCAGTCGTGCAGCGCGCCTTCAGGCTTGGCGAGGATCGCCCGGTTGAAGCGGCTGACGTTGCGCACCGCGAACAGGTTGAACGTGGTGTCGTAGTGATCGTTCTCCAGGGCCGAGGTCGACGGCAGGATCAGGTCGGCGTAACGCGTGGTCTCATTGATGTACAGGTCGATACTGACCATGAACTCCAGGCCATCCAGCGCCTGCTCCAGCTGGCGACCGTTGGGCGTGGACAACACCGGGTTGCCCGCCACGGTAATCAGCGCCCGCACCTGCCCATCGCCCTCGGTGAGCATTTCCTCGGCCAGCGCCGAGACTGGCAGCTCGCCGGCATACTCTGGCCGCCCGGACACGCGGCTCTGCCACAAATTGAAATGCCCGCCGGAAGTCGACGCCACCAGGTCCACTGCGGGCTCGGTACACAGCGCCCCACCCACCCGATCAAGGTTGCCGGTGACCAGGTTGATCAATTGCACCAGCCAATGGCACAGCGTGCCGAAGGCCTGGGTCGACACCCCCATGCGTCCGTAGCACACCGCCGTAGGCGCGCCGGCGAAATCACGGGCCAGCTGGCGGATGGACTCGGCCGGCACCGCGCACAGCGGGCTCATGGTCTCGGCTGTGAATGGCGCAACGGCCGCACGCACTTCGTCCAGGCCATCCACCGGCAGGTGACTGCCCTTGGCCAGGCCCTCAGCGAACAAGGTGTTGAGCAGACCAAACAGCAGCGCCGCATCGCCGCCGGGACGCACGAACAGATGCTGGTCGGCGATCGCCGCCGTTTCACTGCGCCGCGGATCGACCACCACCACTTTGCCGCCCCGGGCCTGAATGGCCTTCAAGCGTTTTTCCACGTCCGGCACGGTCATGATGCTGCCGTTGGAGGCCAGGGGATTACCGCCCAGGATCAGCATGAAGTCGGTGTGATCGATATCCGGGATCGGCAGCAGCAGACCGTGGCCGTACATCAGGTGACTGGTCAGGTGATGGGGTAACTGGTCGACCGAGGTCGCGGAAAAGCGGTTGCGGGTTTTCAGCAGGCCGAGGAAGTAGTTGCTGTGGGTCATCAGCCCGTAGTTATGCACGCTGGGGTTACCTTGGTAGACCGCCACCGAATTCTGTCCGTGACGCTCCTGAATGTGCGCCAGGCGCTCGGCCACCAGACTGAACGCTGCCTCCCACTCGATCGGCTGCCATTCACTGCCCACTCGAAGCATCGGCCGATGCAGGCGATCCGGATCATTCTGGATATCCTGCAGGGCCACCGCCTTGGGGCAGATGTGACCGCGACTGAACGTATCCTGGGCATCACCCTTGATCGAGGTGATCTGCACGCCCGCGCCTTCGACTTCAGTGGTTTCGATGGTCAGGCCGCATATGGCCTCGCACAGGTGGCACGCACGGTGGTGGAGAGTCTTGGTCATGGCCAGTCTCTGTCTTGTTCTGGGCGGGCAATAGCGACCGCGGGAACAAAACTATGGCGCCTGCCCTGCCACTTCGCCAGCGACGTTCGTCTTGTGAATCGGCCGCCATCAGGCCAGCCGATGCACACAAGGAATCAGTTCGGCGGCAGCCTGGGGGGGAGTTGCTGCTGGATTTCCTGGACGGTCTCGATCTGCTCATGGCCGACATGCACGCCGGTGAGCTCGCCGATCAGGCGCCAGTGTTCGTCCAGGCCGCTGCTGATGGTGGCCATGCGGTCGATCATGCGGCGGCCGGCGGCCTTGGTAACTTCGTCATTGCTGCGCAGCAGCTCGAAGGACATCGAAGTCATGGAAGCGGTGAGGTGAGTAAGGGAGCGGGCCGTGAGGCCGAGCAGTTCCATGAGTTGCTGTTCTTTCGATTCCATTCCGAAGGGCTTCCTGCGTCGTTCGTGCGTTAGTTATAACCCAGCACTTTGTATTAGCAAAACTTTCAGACCAGAAACAGGCGCGTTGCCGTGACTGGACGAAAGGTCAGAAATCGACTCTGCCTGCCCGGTTTGATTGCAAAGCCCCGGGGCCGCAGTGTACAAATGGTGCGCTGCTGTCAGGAAACAGGCTTCAAAAGCGCTACTGCGGTAATCCCGTAGCCCCTCCGAATCCCCTAAAAACCGTAGCCCTATTGGTAAGACGCGACATTTAATTATAATATCGCGCCTTCCCCTATTTCGTCGCCCCGTGCGGCTTACGCCGCAGGTCTCGCCCGTTTTTCAGTTAAACAAGGCTTTGAGTATCTGCGGTCTGTTGCAAAAAGGTAGTCAATGATGAGCGCAAGGCACTTTCTCTCCCTGATGGATTGCACGCCCGAAGAGCTGGTCAGCGTGATCCGTCGAGGCGTTGAGCTCAAGGACCTGCGTAACCGCGGCGTACTGTTCGAGCCTCTGAAAAACCGCGTACTCGGGATGATCTTCGAGAAGTCCTCGACGCGCACCCGTATTTCGTTCGAAGCCGGCATGATCCAGCTGGGTGGCCAGGCGATCTTCCTGTCGCCGCGCGACACCCAACTGGGTCGCGGCGAGCCGATCAGTGACTGCGCGATCGTTATGTCGAGCATGCTTGACGCGGTGATGATCCGCACCTTCGCCCACAGCACCCTGACCGAATTCGCCGCCAACTCCCGCGTGCCGGTCATCAATGGCCTGTCCGATGACCTGCACCCGTGCCAGTTGCTGGCCGACATGCAAACCTTCCTCGAACACCGGGGCTCGATCCAGGGCAAGACCGTGGCCTGGATCGGCGACGGCAACAATATGTGCAACAGCTATATAGAAGCGGCGATCCAGTTCGACTTCCAGTTGCGCATTGCCTGCCCGGTAGGCTATGAGCCCAATCCGGAATTCGTGGCCAAGGCCGGCGATCGTGTGACCATCGTCCGCGACCCGAAAGACGCCGTACACGGTGCGCACCTGGTGAGCACCGACGTCTGGACCTCCATGGGCCAGGAAGAAGAAACCGCCAAGCGTCTCAAGCTGTTTGCTCCCTTCCAGGTCAACCGTGCGCTGCTCGACCTGGCCGCTCCGGACGTGCTGTTCATGCACTGTCTGCCTGCCCACCGTGGCGAGGAAATCAGCCTCGACCTGCTCGATGACAAGCGCTCGGTCGCCTGGGATCAGGCCGAAAACCGTCTTCACGCACAGAAGGCCCTGCTCGAATTTCTCGTCGAACCGGCGTACCACCACGCATGAGCCAGCCATTATTGCTAAACCTGCGCAACCTCGCCTGCGGCTATCAAGACCAGCGAGTCGTGCAGAACCTCAACCTGCATTTGAATGCCGGTGATATCGGTTGCCTGCTGGGCTCTTCGGGCTGCGGCAAGACCACCACCCTGCGCGCCATTGCCGGCTTCGAACCGGTGCACGAAGGGGAAATTACCCTGGCGGGCGAGACGATCTCCAGCGCCGGATTCACCCTCGCGCCGGAGAAACGCCGGATCGGCATGGTGTTCCAGGATTACGCGCTGTTTCCGCATCTGAGCGTCGCCGAAAACATCGCTTTCGGCATTCGCAAGCACCCGCAAAAAGATCGTGTGACCGAAGAGTTGCTGGAACTGGTCAACCTCAAAGGCCTCGGCAAACGCTTTGCGCACGAGCTTTCCGGTGGCCAGCAGCAGCGTGTCGCCCTGGCCCGCGCCCTCGCGCCGGAGCCGCAATTGCTGCTGCTCGACGAACCGTTTTCCAACCTTGATGGCGAGTTGCGACGCAAGCTCAGCCATGAGGTGCGCGACATCCTCAAGGCCCGTGGCACCAGCGCGATTCTGGTGACCCACGACCAGGAAGAAGCCTTCGCTGTCAGCGATCATGTAGGGGTATTCAAGGAGGGGCGCCTGGAGCAGTGGGACACGCCCTACAACCTGTACCACGAACCGCTGACACCTTATGTCGCAAGCTTCATCGGCCAGGGCTATTTCATTCGCGGCAGGCTGGACAGTCCCGAGTCGGTGCAGACCGAACTGGGCGAGTTGCGCGGTAATCGGGCGTATACCTGGCCGGTCGGCGGCGCCGTGGACGTGCTATTGCGTCCCGACGATATCGTTTATGCACCGGACAGCGGCTTGAGAGCGCGGATCGTCGGCAAGTCGTTCCAGGGGGCTTCGACCTTGTATCGCCTGCAATTGCCGACGGGTGCACAGCTGGAGTCGATTTTCCCGAGCCACGCCGATCATCTGGTCGGTGCTGAAGTGGGCATTCGTGTCGCGGCTGAACACCTGGTGTTGTTCCAGGCCTCCGGCAGCACGGCGGCGCAGATTCCGGCAACCGAGACCGGCGTTCGACGGTACAGCACAGCCAGCTGAGCCAAGCGCAGTTGAACCGGCTCGTTCCCCTGTGGGAGCGAGCCTGCTCGCGATGGACGTTAACGATTACGCGAAGATCCTGATACCCAGCGGCGCACTGCAGTCTTTCGCGAGCAAGCTCGCTCCTACAGGAGCGGTGTCAGGCACGCCCGATATCCGCAAACTTCGCCTGGGTATGCTCGGCCAGCACCGCAGGAGCCAGCTCCACTTCCAGCCCCCTGCGCCCCGCACTGACAAAGATGCTGTCAAACACCTGAGCTGAATTATCGATAAAAGTGCGCAAGCGCTTCTTCTGCCCTAGCGGGCTGATCCCCCCCAGCAAATACCCGGTCGAGCGCTGCGCTGCCGCGGGATCTGCCATCTCGACCTTCTTCACCCCCGCAGCGTGCGCCAAGCCCTTCAAGTCGAGACTTCCGACGACCGGCACCACCGCCACCAACAGTTCGCCTTTTTCACTGGCCGCCAGCAATGTCTTGAACACCTGTGCCGGATCAAGGCCGAGCTTCTCCGCGGCCTCCAAACCATAAGAAGCGGCCTTGGGATCATGTTCGTAACTGTGCACACGATGTTCGGCTCGAACTTTTTTCAACAAATCCAATGCGGGGGTCATGTCAGCTCCAGACTGGGCGGCGGTAGAAAAATCCACTGGCGGATTCTAGGTCATTGCCCCCTAAAAGGCTCTATAGCGCCACTGTTTCATCGGTGCGCAGCAGCGGTTTACCACTCGTCCGCATTCCTCCTGCCGGGTGAACAATAGGATCATTCACATGACTAATAGTTGAAATGTGACCGATGGTTCACTTTCGACCTTTGACAGCAGTGTTTCTTGTCTATATTTTTTCGAATACGAATGCTGTACGAATGGTCCTACGCTGCACGCAGACAAAAACAACAACGAGGTTTTCAATGACAACTGCTTTACAACAACCGCCGCTCTCGAGCCAGTGCATGGCCGAGTTCCTGGGCACTGCCCTGCTTATCTTTTTCGGCACCGGTTGTGTGGCTGCGCTCAAGGTCGCGGGTGCCAGCTTCGGCTTGTGGGAAATCAGCATCATCTGGGGTATCGGCGTGAGCATGGCGATCTATATGACCGCCGGCGTTTCCGGGGCTCACCTCAACCCCGCCGTCAGCATCGCGCTGTGCATCTTTACTGACTTCGAAAAGCGCAAACTGCCCTTTTACATCCTCGCCCAGGTCGCCGGTGCCTTCTGTGGCGCCTTGTTGGTTTACACGCTCTACAGCAACCTGTTCTTCGATTACGAACAAACCCACCAAATGGTTCGCGGCACCCAGGCAAGCCTGGAACTGGCCTCGGTGTTCTCGACCTTCCCGCACCCGGCCCTGTCCACGGCCCAGGCGTTTCTGGTTGAAGTCACCATCACTGCCATCCTGATGGGCGTCATCATGTCCCTCACCGACGACAACAACGGCTTGCCCAAGGGCCCGTTGGCCCCGCTGCTGATCGGCTTGCTGATCGCGGTGATCGGCAGCTCGATGGGCCCGCTGACCGGTTTTGCGATGAACCCGGCCCGGGACTTCGGTCCGAAACTGATGACTTTTTTCACCGGCTGGGGTGAAATTTCCCTGACCGGAGGGCGTGATATCCCCTACTTCCTCATTCCGATTTTTGCACCGATTGTCGGTGCCTGCCTCGGCGCTGCCGCCTATCGCGGGCTGATTGCCCGTCATCTGCCCAGCGCCGCGCCCGAGACCACGGATGCAGTACCGGCCATTGACGGCAAACCGCGCACTTCTTGATACCGTAGGCGCGTGATCCTGCCAATCTGGTCCCGCGCCTGACTCCACTTCCTTTTATTCGTCCCAAGGCAATCGACATGACCGACATTCAGAATAAGAACTACATCATTGCCCTTGATCAGGGCACGACCAGCTCGCGCGCGATCATTTTCGACCGTGATGCAAACGTGGTGTGCACCGCCCAGCGCGAATTCGTGCAGCATTACCCGCAAGCCGGTTGGGTCGAGCATGACCCGATGGAAATCTTCGCCACCCAGAGCGCCGTGATGGTCGAAGCCCTGGCGCAAGCCGGCCTGCACCACGACCAGGTGGCCGCCATTGGTATTACCAACCAGCGCGAAACCACCGTGGTCTGGGACAAGACCACCGGCCGGCCGATCTACAACGCGATCGTCTGGCAATGCCGGCGCAGCACCGAGATCTGCCAGCAGCTCAAGCGCGACGGCCACGAGCAATACATCAGCGACACCACCGGCCTGGTCACCGACCCCTACTTCTCCGGAACCAAGCTCAAGTGGATCCTCGACAACGTCGAAGGCAGCCGCGAGCGTGCGCGCAACGGCGAATTGCTGTTCGGTACCGTCGACAGCTGGCTGATCTGGAAATTTACCGGCGGCAAAGTGCACGTCACCGACTACACCAATGCCTCGCGCACCATGCTGTTCAACATCCACACCCTGGAGTGGGATGCGAAAATGCTGGAGGTGCTGGATATTCCGCGCGAGATGCTGCCGCAAGTTAAGTCCTCCTCGGAAATCTACGGCCACACCAAGAGCGGCATCGCCATCGGGGGCATCGCAGGCGATCAGCAGGCCGCGCTGTTCGGCCAGATGTGCGTCGAGCCTGGCCAGGCTAAAAACACCTACGGCACCGGCTGCTTCCTGCTGATGAACACCGGCGACAAGGCAGTGAAATCCCAACACGGCATGCTCACCACCATCGCCTGTGGCCCGCGCGGTGAAGTCGCTTACGCGCTGGAAGGCGCCGTGTTCAACGGCGGCTCGACCGTTCAATGGCTGCGTGACGAACTGAAAATCATCAATGACGCCCACGACACCGAGTACTTCGCCAACAAGGTCAAAGACAGCAATGGCGTGTACCTGGTGCCCGCCTTCACCGGCCTCGGCGCGCCGTACTGGGACCCGTATGCCCGTGGCGCACTGTTCGGCCTGACCCGCGGCGTGCGCGTGGATCACATCATCCGTGCCGCGCTGGAGTCGATTGCCTACCAGACCCGCGATGTCCTGGACGCCATGCAACAGGACTCCGGCGAACGCCTCAAGGCCCTGCGCGTGGACGGCGGCGCGGTAGCGAACAACTTCCTGATGCAGTTCCAGGCCGACATCCTCGGCACCCAGGTCGAGCGTCCGCAAATGCGCGAAACCACGGCACTCGGCGCTGCGTACCTGGCGGGCCTTGCCTGCGGCTTCTGGGGCAGCCTCGATGAGCTGCGCGGCAAGGCGGTGATCGAGCGTGAATTCGAACCGACCCTGGACGAAACCGCCAAGGAAAAACTCTACGCCGGATGGAAAAAAGCCGTGAGCCGCACCCGCGACTGGGAACCCCACGAAGGCGATGAATAAGCCAGCCAAGGCACTCAGTATCGGCATGTAACTGGTCGGGAGCAGATTCCTGCGGCATCATGGGCAAATTTTGCCCGGCAGCCCAAAGGAAGCCCCATGAATCTGCCTCCCCGTCAGCAGCAAATCCTCGAACTGGTCCGCGAACGCGGCTACGTGAGTATCGAGGAAATGGCTACGCTGTTCGTCGTCACACCGCAGACTATCCGCCGCGACATCAATCAGCTCGCGGAAGCCAATTTATTGCGCCGCTACCACGGTGGTGCAGCCTATGATTCCAGCGTCGAAAACACCGCCTACGCCATGCGCGCCGACCAGATGCGCGATGAAAAACAGCGGATTGGCGAAGCGATTGCCGCACAAATCCCTGATCACGCCTCACTGTTCATCAACATCGGTACCACCACCGAGTCGATTGCCCGCGCCCTGCTCAACCACAGCCACCTGAAGATCATCACCAACAACCTGCACGTGGCCTCGATGCTCAGCGCCAAGGATGACTTCGACGTGCTGCTGACCGGCGGCAATGTGCGCCGAGACGGCGGCGTGGTGGGCCAGGCCAGTGTCGACTTCATCAACCAGTTCAAGGTCGACTTTGCCCTGGTCGGGATCAGTGGCATTGATGAAGATGGCAGTCTGCTGGATTTTGACTATCAGGAAGTGCGGGTTTCCCAGGCGATCATTGCCAATGCCCGGCAGGTGATACTCGCGGCGGACTCCAGCAAGTTCGGGCGTAATGCCATGATTCGCCTGGGGCCGATCAGCCTGATCGATTGCCTGGTGACTGATCAGCCACCCGTGCCGGCGTTGGCGCAGTTGTTGAGTCAGCACAAGATTCGGTTGGAAGTCGTTTAAGGCTTTCTGCCTCAAAAGATCGCAGCCTTCGGCAGCTCCTACAGGTTCACTCACCCCTGTAGGAGCTGCCGGAGGCTGCGATCTTTTGCTTTAAATGTTCGAAAATTTTCCTTTCCCCGCCCTTCGATCAGTATTTTCAATCGAAGTTGGCTGGCTGTGCGCGTATTTATGGGCTACCATTTTCACAAATGAACATTAATGTTCGAATTCAAATATAGATAACCAAAAACCAGAGGCTAGCCGATGCCCACTTCTACCTTGCCTACCCCCCCACTCTCCGAGGTCTACGATGTTGCCGTCATCGGTGGCGGGATCAATGGCGTGGGGATCGCAGCGGATGCGGCCGGTCGCGGCCTTTCTGTGTTCCTTTGCGAAAAGGACGACCTGGCCAGCCACACCTCCTCGGCCAGCAGCAAGCTGATCCACGGTGGCCTGCGCTATCTCGAACATTACGAATTCCGCCTGGTGCGTGAAGCTCTCGCCGAACGTGAAGTGCTGCTGGCCAAGGCGCCACACATCGTCAAGCAGATGCGTTTTGTGCTGCCCCACCGCCCGCACCTGCGTCCGGCGTGGATGATCCGTGCCGGCCTGTTCCTTTATGACAACCTCGGCAAACGGGAAAAGCTGGCAGGTTCAAAAAGCCTCAAGTTCGGTCCAGACAGCCCGCTGAAGAGCGAAATCACCAAAGGCTTCGAATATTCCGATTGTTGGGTAGACGACGCACGCCTGGTGGTACTCAACGCCATGGCCGCCCGCGAGAAAGGCGCCCACGTTCACACCCAGACCCGCTGCGTCAGCGCCCGTCGCACCAAGGGCCTGTGGCATCTGCACCTGGAACGCGCCGACGGCAGCCTGTTTTCGATCCGCGCCAAGGCCCTGGTGAATGCTGCCGGGCCATGGGTGGCGAAATTCATTCGTGACGACTTGAAGATGGAATCGCCCTACGGCATCCGCTTGATCCAGGGCAGTCACCTGATCGTGCCGAAGCTGTACGAAGGCGAACACGCGCACATTCTGCAAAACGAAGACCAGCGCATCGTGTTCACCATTCCCTACCTGAATCACTTCACTTTGATCGGCACCACCGACCGCGAGTACACCGGCGACCCGGCGGCAGTTGCGATTACCGAAGGCGAGACCGATTACCTGCTCAAAGTGGTGAATGCGCACTTCAAGAAGCAGGTCAGCCGCGAAGACATTCTGCACAGCTATTCGGGAGTGCGTCCTCTGTGCAATGACGAATCCGATAACCCGTCGGCCGTGACCCGGGATTACACCCTGGCGCTGTCTGGTAGCGGCGAAGAAGCGCCATTGCTCTCGGTATTCGGCGGCAAGCTGACGACCTATCGCAAGCTGGCCGAGTCGGCCCTGGCGCAATTGACCCCGTATTTCACGCACATCAAGCCAAGCTGGACCGCCCACGCGACCCTGCCCGGTGGCGAGGACATGAGCACCCCGCAGGCGCTAAGCGCCTTGATCCGTGACAAGTTCGACTGGGTGCCCACCGAAATCGCCCGCCGCTGGGCCACCACCTATGGCAGCCGCACCTGGCGCATGCTCGAAGGCGTGCGCGACCTGAACGACTTGGGCGAACACATCGGCGGCGGTCTCTATACCCGCGAAGTGGACTACCTGTGCAGCGAAGAATGGGCAACCACCGCCCACGATATCCTGTGGCGCCGCAGCAAACTGGGGCTGTTCACCACCCCGGCAGAGCAACAGAAGCTGGCGGATTACCTGAGCAAGGTCGAGCAGAACCGCAGCAAGATTGAAGCGGCCTGATCGTTAGCTGGCGGTACGCAAAGCCCCTGGATTGTGAGATCCAGGGGTTTTTGCATTCTGCGCTGCACTCCAGGTTACTTGCAGGCGCCCGCTCCCACAGGGTGTTGGTGGTGGACGCAGCATTTGTGTTCGGCGCAGATCACTGTGGGAGCCGGGCTTGCCCGCGATGGCGTCTGCACATTCGACGTTGATGTGGCAGGGAGAAGACAGTTGCTCGCGCAGCTAATCCCTGCATCGCATTCGGTTTTCCGAACGCTACCTGTCGATCTATTCGGTTAACCGGATCATTGCACTCTCTAAAACCCGCAACAAATAATTAATCCCCTTATAAATCAACACTTTGATCTACAGCCCCAGGCCTGGCACGAGTCATGCTCTACACTCTTGGACGAATACCTGTTGTGCCGATCCATCAGGCGCACCAGGCATTCGAAGCACAAAAAGGGCCGATGAACTGGCTCCATAAAAAAAACAATGTCGAGGAAAATTTGATGCGTATCGTTCCCCACCTCCTGGGCGCAGCCATTGCTGCCGCTCTGATTAGCACTCCAGTTTTCGCCGCCGAACTCACCGGCACACTGAAGAAGATCAAAGAGTCCGGCACCATCACCCTCGGGCATCGTGACGCTTCCATTCCGTTTTCCTACATCGCGGACGCTTCCGGTAAACCGGTCGGCTACTCCCACGACATTCAGCTGAAAGTGGTCGAAGCGCTGAAAAAAGACCTGGACCTCCCGGACCTGAAGGTCAAATACAACCTGGTCACCTCGCAAACCCGTATCCCGCTGGTGCAGAACGGCACCGTGGATCTTGAGTGCGGTTCAACCACCAACAACGTTGAACGCCAGCAGCAAGTGGACTTCTCCGTCGGCATCTTCGAAATCGGTACTCGTCTTCTCTCCAAGAAAGACTCCACGTACAAGAACTTCGACGACCTCAAGGGCAAGAACGTCGTGACCACTGCGGGCACCACGTCCGAGCGCCTGCTCAAGTCGATGAACGCCGACAAGCAAATGGGCATGAACGTCATTTCCGCCAAAGACCACGGCGAGTCCTTCCAGATGCTGGAATCGGGCCGCGCCGTTGCGTTCATGATGGACGACGCACTGCTGGCCGGTGAAGCCGCCAAAGCCAAGAAGGCCACTGATTGGGCAGTGACCGGTGATCCACAGTCCTACGAAATCTACGGCTGCATGGTCCGCAAGGGCGACGAGCCGTTCAAGAAGGCTGTAGACGCTGCCATCGTGGCCACCTACAAGTCGGGCGAGATCAACAAGATCTACGAAAAATGGTTCATGGCGCCAATCCCGCCAAAAGGCCTGAACCTGAACTTCCCGATGAGCGACGAGCTCAAGGCCCTGATCGCCAATCCGACCGATAAAGCGGCTGACGACAAGAAATCCTGATTTCTGACTAACCTTACCTCCTGACGGGACCAAAATCCCTTCAGGAGGTTGTCACTCCCTGCTGGCATTTTCTGGAAACACTCGAACCGGTGGCTGTCGAGCCGCTCGTGTGTGCCTGACTATTATGGTCGGGGCGGGAACGGAGCTTCCCCAAGCGGGCACTTGTATATCGATCCGAGGGGAGACCCGAATGAATTACAACTGGGACTGGAGCGTGTTCTTCAAGTCCACCGGCGTGGGCAGCGAGATCTATCTCGACTGGTATCTCACCGGTCTGGGCTGGACCATCGCCATCGCCATCGTGGCATGGATCATTGCCCTGACACTGGGCTCGATCCTGGGTGTCATGCGCACCGTACCGAACCGCTTCGTATCGGGCATCGCGACCTGCTACGTCGAACTTTTCCGTAACGTGCCACTGCTGGTACAGCTGTTCATCTGGTACTTCCTGGTGCCCGACCTGCTGCCGCAGAATCTGCAGGACTGGTACAAGCAGGACCTCAACCCGACCACTTCGGCCTTCCTCAGCGTCGTGGTGTGCCTTGGCCTGTTCACTACCGCTCGCGTTTGCGAACAGGTGCGTACCGGCATCCAGGCATTGCCCCGTGGCCAGGAAGCCGCTGCTCGCGCAATGGGCTTCAAGCTGTCGCAGATCTACTGGAACGTGCTGCTGCCCCAGGCTTACCGGATCATCATTCCGCCGCTTACCTCGGAATTTCTCAACGTCTTCAAGAACACGTCCGTCGCCTCGCTGATCGGCCTGATGGAGTTGCTCGCACAGACCAAGCAGACCGCCGAGTTCTCCGCCAACCTGTTCGAAGCCTTCACCCTGGCGACACTGATCTACTTCACCTTGAACATGAGCCTGATGCTGCTGATGCGCCTGATCGAGAAGAAAGTTGCCGTGCCGGGCCTGATCTCCGTAGGGGGTAAATGATGGAATTCGACTTCTCGGGCATCATCCCGTCCCTGCCGGGCTTGTGGAACGGCATGGTCATGACCCTGCAACTGATGGCGCTGGGCGTCGTCGGCGGGATCATCCTGGGCACCATCCTTGCGTTGATGCGCCTGTCCCACAGCAAAGTGCTGTCGAACATTGCCGGTGCCTACGTCAATTACTTCCGTTCGATCCCGCTGCTGCTGGTCATCACCTGGTTCTACCTGGCGGTGCCGTTCGTGCTGCGCTGGATCACCGGCGAAGACACGCCGATCGGCGCGTTCGCCTCGTGCATCGTGGCGTTCATGATGTTTGAAGCGGCGTACTTCTGCGAAATCGTCCGGGCCGGCGTGCAGTCGATTCCCAAGGGACAAATGGGCGCGGCCCAGGCCCTGGGCATGACGTACAGCCAGATGATGCGGTTGATCATCCTGCCCCAGGCGTTCCGCAAGATGACCCCGCTGCTGCTGCAACAGAGCATCATTCTGTTTCAGGACACCTCGCTGGTCTACGCCGTCGGCCTGGTGGACTTCCTCAATGCTTCGCGCGCCAGTGGCGACATCATCGGCCGCTCCAATGAGTTCCTGATCTTCGCAGGTCTCGTGTACTTCACAATCAGCTTTGCCGCCTCGCTGCTGGTCAAGCGTCTGCAAAAAAGGTTTGCCGTATGATCTCTATCAAGAATGTCAACAAGTGGTATGGCGACTTCCAGGTACTGACTGACTGCAGCACCGAGGTCAAGAAAGGCGAAGTGATCGTGGTGTGCGGGCCTTCCGGTTCCGGCAAATCCACCCTGATCAAGTGCGTGAACGCCCTGGAACCCTTCCAGAAAGGTGACGTGGTAGTCGATGGCACATCCATCGCCGACCCCAAGACCAACCTGCCAAAACTGCGCTCGCGCGTCGGCATGGTGTTCCAGCACTTCGAACTGTTCCCACACCTGACCATCACCGAAAACCTGACCATCGCGCAGATCAAGGTGCTCGGCCGCAGCAAGGAAGAAGCTACGAAAAAGGGCCTGCAGTTGCTTGAGCGGGTCGGGTTGTCTGCCCATGCGCACAAGCATCCGGGCCAGCTTTCCGGTGGCCAGCAGCAGCGCGTGGCGATTGCCCGCGCACTGGCGATGGACCCTATCGTCATGCTGTTCGACGAACCGACCTCGGCGCTCGACCCGGAGATGGTCAACGAAGTGCTCGACGTGATGGTGCAACTGGCCCACGAAGGCATGACCATGATGTGCGTGACCCACGAAATGGGCTTTGCCCGCAAAGTGGCCGACCGCGTGATTTTCATGGACGCAGGCAAGATCATCGAAGACTGCAAGAAAGAGGAATTCTTCGGCGACATCAGCCACCGCGCCGAGCGTACGCAGCATTTCCTCAACAAGATTCTGCAGCACTAAAAGCCGCACGCCCTCCCCTGTAGGAGCGAGCTTGCTCGCGATGAACTCAATGACCTCGCGTACATCCAGAATGGACGCGCCATCGTTGACGACCATCGCGAGCAAGCTCGCTCCTACAGGGGACGATGGCGGTTTCAAGATTTGTGTTGTGGTTGACCCAAGGCATCTGTGATGAAATGCGACCCCACTCTCTATCGCGCCGCGCCGCCATCACTCGCCGTGAAACCCCGTCTGATTCGCCATCTGTTCCTGCCGCCACTGGTCATCGCCCTGATGATTGGATTGGGTTACGTCGGCTTCTGGGTCAGTGAACATTTCGGCATCCGCAGCCTCAGCGAAAACGGCCAGCGCCAGCTGGAACTGCATGCCCGCGCCGTCGAAAGCGAAATCAGCAAATACACCTACCTGCCCAGCCTGCTGGAACTTGAATCCAGCGTGTCAAAGCTGCTCGACGAGCCATCGCCGGAACACCGGCAGACGGTCAATGAATACCTCGAAGGCCTGAATCGGCGCAGCCGCAGCCGGGCCATCTATGTCATGGACACCACCGGCCGCGTCATGGCCACCAGCAACTGGCGCGATGTCGACAGTTACCTGGGCGAAGACCTGTCCTTTCGCGCCTATTTCCAGAACGCCGTGCGCGGTCAGCCGGGGCGCTTCTACGGAATTGGCAGCACCAACGGCGAACCGGGTTATTACCTGGCCCACGGCCTTGAGGAACAGGGCAAGATCATCGGCGTCGCGGTGGTCAAGGTGAGGCTGGAAGCCATGGAAGAACGCTGGCAGCGTGCTCGCCTGGAAGCCTTCGTCAGTGATGAAAACGGCATCATCATTCTGTCCAGCGATCCGGCACGACGGCTCAAGTCGGTCATCCCGTTGAGCGACGAAACCAAGGAAAAACTCGCCCGCAGCCTGCAGTATTACTGGTTCCCGCTGAATGAGCTGCAACCCCTGGCGCGGGAAAAACTGGCCGAGGGTGAGGAGAAACTGACCTTCCCCGCCAACAGCGAGGTGGAGTCCGCCCAGGAGGACATCAGCTACCTGTCGCAGACCCGCCCCTTGAGCGACACACCTTGGAATTTCACCCTGCTCACGCCCCTGCAGGACTTGCGCCGTGAAGCGATCAACCAGGGCATCCTGGTGGCTGTCGCGTTCGCCCTCGTGGCGTTCCTGCTGATTGCCTGGAACGAACGGCGCAAGGTTATCGCTACCCGCCTTGCCGCCCGGGAAGCCCTGCAGGAAGCGAACAATCAACTCGAGCGTCGGATTACCGAACGCACCAGTGACCTGCGCGCCAGCAATGAACGACTCAAGGGCCAGATCCGCGAACGGCGCCAGGCTGAAGAGACGTTGCGCAGGGCCCAGGATGAACTGGTACAGGCAGGCAAACTGGCGGCGATTGGCCAGATGTCCACCAGCATTGCTCACGAACTGAACCAGCCGCTCGCCGCCCTGCGGACCTTGTCCGGCAACACCGTGCGTTTTCTGGAACGCGGTCAGCTCGACGTCGCCAGTACCAACCTCAAGACCATCAACGAGCTGATCGATCGCATGGGCCGGATCACCGCCAGCCTGCGTTCCTTCGCCCGTCGTGGTGACGACAAGGGCCAGGCCAGCCTCGGCAAGGCGGTAGAGGCTGCGCTGCAACTGCTCGGTGCCCGTCTGGAAAGCGCGCACTTGCAGCTGCACCGCGAATTCGCCGATGTCCAGGTGCAGATCGACCAGACTCGCCTTGAGCAGATTCTGGTCAACCTGATCGGTAATGCCCTGGATGCCATGCAGGCCCAGCCCCTGCCGCAACTGTGGCTGGAGGGTGAACCCCACGATGGCAAATATCGCCTGCGGGTGCGTGACAATGGCCATGGCATCGACGCCGAGGCGCGCAAACATCTGTTCGAACCCTTCTTCACCACCAAACCCGGCGAACAGGGCCTGGGCCTCGGCCTGACCCTGTCCGCCAGCCTGGCCGCCGCCACTGGCGGGCACCTGGGTGTCGAGCACCCGGCCAATGGTGGAACCTCCTTCGTTCTCAGTTTACCGTTGGTAAGCCCCCTTCACGCCGAGCCCCTATGAACCACGAACTGAGTGTGCTGATCGTCGAAGACGACCCTCATGTGCTGCTGGGCTGCCAGCAGGCGCTGACCCTGGAAGACATTCCCTGCGAAGGCGTGGGCAGCGCCGAGGAAGCACTGGAGCGGGTCGGCGAAAACTTTGCCGGGATTGTCATCAGCGATATCCGCCTGCCTGGCATCGACGGCCTGGAACTGCTGACCCGGCTCAAGGAACGTGACCGCAGCCTGCCCGTGGTGTTGATTACCGGGCATGGCGACATTTCCATGGCGGTCGGCGCCATGCAAAAAGGCGCCTATGACTTCATGGAGAAGCCGTTCTCCCCGGAACGCCTGGTCGACGTCGCCCGTCGCGCGCTGGAGCAACGTAGCCTGGCGCGGGAAGTCTCCTCGCTACGCCGGCAATTGGCCGAGCGCGACTCGCTGGAAGGCCGGATTATCGGCCGCTCACCGGCCATGCAGAATCTGCGGGAGTTGATCGCCAACGTCGCCGACACCTCGGCCAACGTACTGATCGAAGGCGAGACCGGCACCGGCAAGGAGCTGGTCGCGCGTTGCCTGCACGATTTCAGCCGGCGCCATGCCAGGCAGTTCGTCGCGTTGAACTGCGGCGGCCTGCCGGAGAATCTGTTCGAAAGCGAGATCTTCGGTCACGAAGCCAATGCCTTTACCGGCGCGGGCAAACGGCGCATCGGCAAGATCGAACACGCCGACGGCGGCACGCTATTCCTCGATGAAGTGGAAAGCATGCCGTTACCGCTGCAAATCAAACTGCTGCGGGTTCTGCAGGAACGGACCCTGGAGCGCCTCGGTTCGAACCAGAGCGTGGCGGTGGACTGCCGGGTGATCGCCGCGACCAAATCCGACCTGGACGAATCGAGCAAAGCGGGTGAGTTCCGCAGCGACCTGTATTACCGACTCAATGTGGTCACACTGGAACTGCCACCGCTACGAGAACGCCGCGAGGATATCCTGCAACTGTTCGAGCATTTCCTGCAGCAGTCCTCCCTGCGCTTCGACCGCGCGGTGCCTGACCTGGACAACCAGACCCTGTCGAACCTGATGAGCCATGACTGGCCGGGGAATGTGCGCGAATTGCGCAACGTCGCCGAGCGCTTCGCCCTCGGCCTGCCGGCCTTCAAGAAATCCGGCGCCAGCGGCAGCAATCAGGGCCTGGCGTTCGCCGAAGCGGTCGAAGCCTTCGAGCGCAATTTGCTGGTGGATGCGTTGCAGCGCAGCGGCGGCAATCTGACCCAGGCGAGCCAGGAACTTGGAATGGCCAAGACCACGCTGTTCGACAAAGTGAAAAAATACGGGTTGAGCCACTGATGGACTTGATTCTAAAGGCGAGCCTGGGCGCGGCGGTGGTGCTGATCCTCGCCGCGCTGGCCAGGACCAAAAACTATTACATCGCCGGGCTGGTACCCCTGTTCCCGACCTTTGCCCTGATCGCGCATTACATCGTCGGCAAAGGCCGGTCGCTGGATGATCTGAAGACCACCATCGTGTTTGGCATGTGGTCGATCATCCCGTACTTCATCTACCTGGCCACGTTGTACGTGATGGTCGACAAGATGCGGCTGGAAGCCTCACTGGCGGTGGCAGCGGTGGCCTGGCTGATTGCGGCCACCGTGTTGGTCGGCGTGTGGGTGCGCTTTCAAACCTGAGCTATTGATTCACCGTGCCGCCCTTGGCTTCACTCATGATCTGCCGAATTGCACCCACGAACGTCTCCACAGGTTGTCCGCCGCTGATCGCATACTGACCGTTGAAGACCACGGTCGGTACCGAACTCACTCCGCGGGACAACCAGAGCTGTTCTTCTTCCCGAACTTCCCGGGCGAATTCGTCTGACGCCAGGATCGCCTCGGCCCGCTGCTGATCCAGCCCGACACTCGCGGCAATCCGCGCCAGTTGCTGATGATCGGACGGGTTGGCTCCATCGCTGAAATACGCCTTGAACAGCGCCTCCTTCAGGTTGAACTGCAACCCTTCCAGCCCTGCCCAATACAACAGGCGATGGGCATCGAAGGTGTTGTAGATGCGGCTGTTGCCGTCCGTGCGGAAAGCAAAACCGACCTCGGCACCGCGCTCGCGGATCATCTCGCGATTTTTCTGCGACTGCTCAGGCGTGGAGCCGTATTTCTCGGTGATGTGCTCGGTGATGTTCTGGCCTTCGGGTCCCATCTTCGGGTTCAGCTCGAATGGCTGGAACCGGATCTCGGCCTGGACCTCGTCACCCAACAGATCAAGGGCCTGGGTCAGGCCGTACAGGCCGACGACACACCAGGGGCAGGACACATCGCTGACAAAATCGATTTTCAGGGGGGTAGTCATCACTCACCTCGAAGACTGGAACGCGTCGCAAAGCCCAGACGATACACCTGTAGGGGGGTTAGAGGAGATTGGGGGCCGGCAGCGGATCGATCTGCGCCCAATGCGACGTGTCTTCGCGGTGAGCCTGCAAATAGGGCAGCACCGCCGCCAACAGCGGCGCCTTGAACGCTTCCTGGAATCGATGTGCCAGTCCCGGAATCAGCTTCAACTGACTTCCGTGAATATGCGCCGCCAGGTGCACGCCATGCATGACCGGCAGCAACGGATCAGCCGTACCGTGCACCACCAGGGTTGGCACCCGCAGTTGATTGAGCAGCGCCACCCGACTCGGTTCCGCGAGGATGGCCATGATCTGGCGTTTCACGCCTTCGGGGTTGAACGCCCGGTCATAGGATTGCGCCGCCTGTTGCAGCAACGCCTGGCGATCATCACTCACCGTCGGGCTGCCCAGCGCCGCGAGCAGATCAGCCTGTTGTTCCAGCGCTGCTTCGCGATTCGGCGCACCACGACGCGCAAGCAACTGCACCAACGCCGCACTCGGTGCCGGCAGTCCTTCGGCACCGGAACTGGTCATGATCAGGGTCAGGCTCTCGACCCGTTGCGGCGCCATCGCCGCCATGTGCTGGGCAATCATTCCGCCCATGCTCGCGCCCAGCACGTGGAACTGCTCAACGTGCAAGGCATCCATCAACCCAAACGCATCATCAGCCATGTCGGTCAGGGTGTAGGGCGCGGACACTGGCAAACCAAGTTTGTAGCGCAGCACCTCGAAGGTCAGGTTGGCGTCGACGGGTGCCTGGCGCCACGTCGAGAGACCGACATCGCGGTTGTCATAACGGATCACCCGAAAGCCTTGCTGACACAGCGCGACAACCACTTCGTCCGGCCAGTGAATCAACTGGCCGCCAAGTCCCATCACCAGCAACAGCGCCGGATCCGAAGCACGGCCAATACTCTGATAAGCCAGGCTTACCTGTGCCAGATCGGCTCGTTCAGTTGGAACATCGACATCGCAACGCGAAGCCGCCATCAACGGCAGGCCGAACAACAACGCGGCCAGTAAAAGAAATAAACGCATGAAAAAACACCGAAACGCAGAACCCCAGTAGAGCGCGAGTCTGATGAAGTTTGTTCAAGCGCGCTGCCACAGTTCCATGACAGTTTGATGAAGAGTGCCGAGCGGTCATATTCGCAACCATGCGATCGTTGATGGTCGGATCGCCGCCCGGAGCATGCGCCGCCAGGCTATGCCAATCGAGTGCGCAACTGCCGAGCCGCCGCAACCATGTTCACCAGCGCAGCTTCGGTCTCCGGCCATGCACGGGTCTTCAGTCCGCAATCGGGATTGACCCACAGGCGCTCGGCCGGAATCCGCTTGGCGGCCTTGCGCAGCAAGTTGATCATCTCGACAGTATCCGGCACTCGCGGCGAGTGGATGTCGTAGACGCCCGGGCCGATATCATTCGGGTAGTCGAACGCCTTGAAAGCCTCCAGCAATTCCATATCCGAACGTGAGGTTTCGATGGTGATTACATCGGCATCCATGGCCGCGATGGCCTGGATCACGTCGTTGAATTCGCTGTAGCACATATGGGTGTGGATCTGGGTTTCGTCACGGACACCCGAGGCGGTCAATCGGAACGCTTCCACCGCCCAGTCGAGGTACTCCTGCCATTGCGCCCGACGCATTGGCAGGCCTTCGCGGAACGCAGCCTCATCGATTTGCACGATCTTGATGCCGGCTTTTTCCAGGTCCACCACTTCGTCACGCAGTGCCAGGGCCAACTGTTGAGCCTGGACTTTGCGCGAAACATCTTCCCGTGGGAACGACCACATCAGCATGGTCACCGGCCCGGTCAGCATGCCCTTCATCACCTTCTCGGTCTGATTTTGGGCATAGGTAATCCAGTCCACCGTCATGGCCTTGGGACGGCTCAGGTCGCCATAGATGATCGCCGGTTTCACACAACGGGAGCCGTAACTCTGTACCCAGCCGAACCGGGTGAAGGCATAACCGTCGAGCTGCTCGGCGAAGTACTCGACCATGTCGTTGCGCTCGGCTTCACCATGCACCAGCACATCCAGGCCCAGGCGCTCCTGGACTTGCACGGCGTGCCGGATTTCGCTGTGCATGGCATCGGTATAGTCGTTGGCAGACAGCTTGCCCTGCTTGAATGCCTGGCGCGCCAGGCGGATCGCACCGGTCTGCGGGAACGAGCCAATGGTGGTCGTGGGAAATGCTGGCAACTGCAGGCGAGCACGCTGTTGTTCAATACGCTGGGCAAACGGTGATTGGCGCCGGCTGTCAGCGGCACTTACCGCCGCAACACGAGCCTGCACGGCAGTTTTGTGAATACGCGGCGATTCGGCACGACTGGCCTCAATGGCATTGCTTTCAGCCAGCGCCGCTCGCACCTTGGGCGCTTGTGGATCGTTAAGCGCGTCACGCAGCACGGCGATCTCGCCACACTTTTGCACGGCAAACGCCAACCAGCTTTTCAGTTCCGGATCGAGTTTGTCTTCGCGGTCCAGATCCACGGGGCTGTGCAGCAGCGAGCAGGAACTGCTGACCCACAGGTTGTCGCCAAAGCGTTCCTGGGCCGGTTGCAATTGCGCCAGCACCGATTCCAGTTCGCAGCGCCACACATTGCGCCCGTTCACCAGGCCCACGGACAGGATTTTGTAGGTCGGCAGGCGATCAAGCACCTGGCCGAGTTGATCCGGCGCACGCACGGCGTCGATGTGCAGGCCTTGCACCGGCAGGCCGACCGCCAGGCCGAGGTTGTCTTGCAGACCACTGAAGTAGGTCGCCAGGAGTTTTTTCAGCGGTGAGTACTGGAGGATGTGGTAGGCGCGTTCGAATGCGCTTTTCCACGCCTGGGGCAGGTCCAGGGTCAGAATCGGTTCGTCGATCTGTACCCATTCCACGCCTTGCGCGGCAAGGCGACTGAGGATTTCGTTGTAGACCGGCAACAGCCGTTCGAGCAGATCGAGCCGGTCGAAGTCGTCGCCCTTGGCCTTGCCCAGCCAGAGGTAGGTGAGCGGGCCGATGATCACCGGCTTGACGGTGTGGCCGAGCGCCAAGGCTTCGTCGACCTCGTCGAACAGTTGCTCCCAGCTGAGTTTGAACTGCTGATCGGCGCTGAACTCCGGGACCAGGTAGTGGTAGTTGGTGTCGAACCACTTGGTCAGTTCCTGGGCGTATTGCGCCTGGCCATGCTCACTGCCGCAGCAGCTGGCGGTGGCGCCACGGGCCATGGCGAACAGGGTATCGAGGGTCGGCAGGCCGTTCTCGTCTTTGGCGCCGTCAAAACGCTGTGGGATCACGCCGAAGGTCAGGGAATGGGTCAGCACCTGGTCATACCAGGCGAAGTCGCCTACCGGCAGCAAATCGATGCCGGCGTCTTTCTGCAGCTGCCAATGGGTGGCACGCAACTGCCGGCCGACGCTGTGCAGCGCATCCTGGTCGAGGTCGCCCTTCCAATACGATTCAAGGGCTTTTTTCAGTTCGCGGTCTGCGCCGATGCGGGGAAAACCAAGTGTGTGGGCCAACGCCATGGGGAATGCTCTCAATCAAAAGGGGACGTGAAACATGGCGCTATTGTCGACAGATAGGGCAACATGAGACAAACTCAACCTTTTCGTGTTGATCACAAGTTTTCCTCATGGAGACCCCCCGGTGCTTGAAATCCGCCACCTGAAAACCCTGCACGCCTTGCGCGAAGCTGACAGCCTGGTCGATGCGGCCGACCGCCTGCACCTGACCCAGTCGGCCCTGTCCCACCAGTTCAAAGAGCTGGAAGAACGCATGGGCATGCCGCTGTTCGTGCGCAAAACCAAGCCTGTGCGCTTCACCAGCGCGGGTTTGCGCCTGCTGCAACTGGCTGATGCGACACTGCCGCTGCTGCGTGGCGCCGAGCGCGACATTGCCCGGCTGGCTGGCGGCACGGCGGGACGCTTGCACATGGCTATCGAATGCCACAGTTGCTTCCAGTGGCTGATGCCGACCATCGACCAGTTCCGCGACGCCTGGCCGGAAGTCGAACTGGACCTGGCCTCGGGCTTTTCCTTCGCCCCGCTGCCGGCCCTGGCGCGCGGCGATCTGGACCTCGTGGTGACTTCGGACCCGCAGGAGCTGGCGGGTATCACCTATGTGCCGCTGTTCACTTACGAGGCAATGCTTGCAGTGGCCAATCAGCATCGTCTGGCGAGCAAGGCGTACATCGTGCCCGAAGACCTGATCAGCGAGACCTTGATCACCTACCCGGTGGAACGCGACCGGCTGGACATCTTTACCCGCTTCCTGGAGCCGGCGGACATCGAACCGGCGCAGGTTCGCACCTCCGAACTCACGGTGATGATGATGCAACTGGTGGCCAGCGGTCGCGGCGTATGCGGCATGCCCCATTGGGCATTGCATGAATACAGCTCACGGGGTTATGTGAAGGCCAAGCGCCTTGGCGAGAAAGGCTTGTTCGCGACGTTGTACGCGGGAATTCGTGCGGACATGCTGGATGCGCCTTACATGCGCGACTTCCTGCTGACCGCCAAGGACACCTCGTTCTCGACGCTCGATGGCGTCAGTGCCGTCCGGTAGGAGCGAGCTAGCTCGCGATGGACGCCAACGATGACGCGGGAAACCTGACACCCCTCGGCGCACTCAGGTTTTTCGCGAGCGAGCTCGCTCCTACACGGTTCGGCTGACATCGATTACGTGGAAAGCCTCACAGCCTGAGCCGTCCCTGGGCTTTTCAGGTTGCCTTACGCTGCTCCAGCATCAAGCGCACCGCCAGCGCCGCCAGCACACCCCCCATGAAATACCGCTGCACTGCCAGCCAGCCCGGGTTGTGCACGAACCACGCCAGCCTTGCGTCCCTGGCAGATGGAGCGGGAAATGAGATAGATCATGTTCGGCCCGGGCGTGAGCACCATCAGCAACGCCGCGGCGGCGAAAATCAACAGGTCGTGGAGTGGAATCATGGGCAATCCTTCGTCCGTAAAAGATCAGGCAGTCGCGATGAGCGAAGCTCGATAAAACGGCAGGATCAGGTCCCGCGTCAATGGCGCCAGCAAGACATCGCCATCGGTGGCCGGATCGATCCAGATCACCTCTTCGATCTCCGCCGCCGGCGACACGTCAGTCGCAATCGCCAGCTGAAACAGCTCTGCCTGCACGACAAAACCCGGCTCATTGGCGGCCGGGGCGCTGAACTGGCCGAGGTAGGCGGCGTGCGCAGGATCGATCAACAGCCCCAACTCTTCCTCCAACTCCCGCGCCAGCGCGTGCACCGGTTGCTCCTGGGCTTCGATCTTGCCACCGGGCTGCATGAAGGCGGTGGTACCGCGTTTACGTACCAGCAGCGTGCGCCCGTCCGGGCCGATCAGCAGCGCCGCGGCAATGTGGATGACGCGGGGGGTTGAAGTAACGGTCATGAAGGAAAACCTGCCCTGGATAAAAAACCCAAGGATACAGGTCCGCCTGTCCGTTCCCAATGGATCAGTACAACGCCTAAGCCCTCTCCTGCGCGTGCGCAACATTAGCCGGCGGCTCCTGCGGGACCTTTACAAAGATGCTGTACTTCGCCCCTTCCATGGCTTCAAAGGCGATGAGTTTCTCCACCAGTGCCCCGTTCAACACCTTGCCGGCGTTAAGCAGCAGCATGCCATTGTCAGCATTGAGGTTGCGCGCCAGGATCATGCCCGCCGCCACGTCGCGAGTAGTCAGCACCTTGACCGCAGGGTCGGCCAGCGAGACATCGCTCTGGCAGGCGGCGCAGACCTGAATGAAATCTTCCACCATCCCCGGGTCATAGAGCCGTCCCGCATAGTTGCGGATATAGAGCAGAGCTTCATCGCTGTTCATCTGCCGCTCCAGAATCAGCCCGCGTTGCAACTCGATGAAATCCACCGCCAGTTTCAGCAGCCGCGAACCGAAGGGAATGGCCTCGCCCTTGAGCCGGTCGGGAAAACCGGTGCCGTCCCAACGCTCCTGATGGTGAAGAATCAGGCGGGCCGCATCCTTCATCGGGTCGAGGGTCATCAGCAACGTCTCGCTTTGTTTCGGATAACCGCGATAACGTTCGCGGTCGTTGTGATGCAGCAAGTCCGCCGGGGCGGTCATCATGCTGTCCGTCCAGCTCAGCTTGCCAATGTTGTAGAGCGCTGCGGCCATGGTCAGGTCGCGACCGGTGCCTTCATCCACCCCATGGCGGTTGCAGTACACCCGCACCAGCTCGATGATCTGGCGATTGGTCTGCTTGGCCGGCGGCAAGCGCAAATTGGCCAGCAGTGAAAACACCTCGGTACCCGTGACGTAGCTGCGCTTGAGCTCTTCGTAGGCCAGGTCGAGCATATCGGCCGTCTGCTGCAATTCGGCAGTGCGCGCGGCCACATGCTTTTCCAGCGTGGCATTGAGTCGCTTCAGCTGCTCGTTCTGCTGATCGGTTTCCTGCACCAGGCGCAGGCGTTCGCGCTCCGAGTGCTGGTAGGCGAGTGATTGGCGCAGGGTGAGCAGCAGCTCCTCATCGTGCCAGGGCTTGCTGATGTAACGATGAATCTGCCCTTCGTTGATCGCCTTGATGATGGCCGCGGGATCGGCGTAGCCGGTAAGCATGATTCGCGTGGTATGGGGATAAAGCTGGTGGACATGCGCCAGGAACGTGGCGCCATCCATATTGGGCATGCGGGCATCGCTCATCACCAGGTCGATGGGCTGCAGCGCCATGATCTCCAGCGCCTGGGCACCACCGGTTGCCAGCAGCACGTCGTAGGGTTGACCGCGCAGCAGGCGGCGCAGGCTATTGAGAATCGACTCCTCATCATCAACCAGCAGCACTTTGGGCTTTTGACTCAAAGTGGTGGGGGGTTGCTCTTCCATGATGTCACCTCGGATAACACTGCTGCATCGCCGGGTCCGGGCGGGGTGGACAGCGCCTGAAAGCGGAGTCTGGCCTACAGGCTAGATGAAATTGAGCGCCTTCCGGCAAATGATTTCATTTTGCCAGCGCGAAGCACTGGCCAGAGGTCTATGCTCAGGTGACTCGGATCCTTTATCTGTACGTTCGGCCAGGTGATCAGGGAAAGGATACCCCTCCTATGAGCACACTCCACGAAACCGTTGCCGGCTTCGGCTCACGTCAATGACGACCCTGCTGGCGCGGACCAACCGGCGCATTCTGATCATCGACGATGCACCGTCGATTCATGCGGATTTCCGCAAGATCCTCGCTCCCGCCATCGACGACGAACTGGCCCTGGCCGACGCCGAGGAAGCCCTGTTCGGCACGCAGCCGGTGGAGCGCCTGACATTCCAGCTCGACTCCGCCTATCAGGGGCAGGAAGCCCTGGCGCGAGTCCAGCAGGCCCTGGTGGAGGGGCGACCTTATGCGATGGCCTTCATCGACATGCGCATGCCACCGGGCTGGGATGGCCTGGAAACCATCGAGCAACTGTGGAAGGCCGACCCGCAGCTGCAGATCGCCCTGTGTACGGCTTACTCCGACTACAGCTGGGAAGACATCGCCGAGCGGCTGGAATTCGGCGATCAATTGCTGGTGCTGAAAAAGCCTTTCGACAGCCTGGAAATCCGCCAGATGGCCAGCGCCATGACCTGGAAATGGCAGATGGCCCAGGACGCGGCATTAAAAGTCTTGAGCCTGGAACAGACCATCGAGGCACGGGTGCACGAACTGCTCAAGGTCTCGCACCTGCTGCAATACGATGTGCTCACCGAACTGCCCAACAGCACGTTACTCGGGGACCGCTTGAACCAGTCACTGGCCCTGTCCCGGCGCCATGACAAACAACTGGCGGTGATGTTTTTCGGGCTCGATCGCTTCAAGCGCATCAACAACGCGCTCGGCCATCCCGCCGGCGACCAGATGCTCAAATTGGTCGGGCGCAACATGGTGGCGGCGGTGCGTGCGTCCGACTCGGTGTTCCGCTATGGCTCGGACGAGTTCGTGGTGATCCTCGCCGACATTCGCCATCCCCAGCAGACCACCGGCATCGCCGAGAAACTCCTGAACGCGATCCGGGCGCCCCAGCACATTGCCGGCCACGAATTGAGGGTCACCGCCAGCCTGGGTATCAGCCTCTATCCGGACGACGGTTTTGATGCGATTTCGCTGATCAAGAAAGCGGAAACCGCAATGCGCAACGTCAAGGAGACCGGCCCGGACAGCTACCGCTTTTTCATCGAAGAAATGAACCAGCGCGCCTTGTACCAGCAAAGCATGGAGACCGGCATCCGCCTGGCGCTGGCTCGCAACGAATTTGTCCTGCACTACCAACCCAAGCTGGACCTTCGCAGTGGCCAGGTGGTCGGCGCCGAGGCCTTGATCCGCTGGCACAAGCCCGGCCACGGCCTGGTCTATCCATCGGCATTCATCGCAGTGGCCGAAGACAGCGGCCTGATCGTGCCGCTGAGCAAATGGGTCCTGGCCGAAGCCTGTCGACAGAGCTGCGCGTGGCGGGCAGCCGGGCTGCCACCGATCTGCATGGCAGTGAATATGTCAGCCATTGATTTCCGTCAGCGGGATTTTGTCGATGGCATCGAGCAGATCCTCGCGCAAACCGGCATGGAGCCGGCCCTTCTGGAGCTGGAGATCACCGAAAGCGTGTTGATGCAAAACATCGAGTCCACCGTTACCTCCCTGCAACGGATCAAGGCACTGGGGGTGCGCCTGGCCATCGACGACTTCGGCACCGGTTACTCCAGCCTGAGTTACTTGCGGCGCTTTCCCATCGACGTCCTGAAAATCGACCAGTCATTCATTCGCGGCTTGGGCAGCGACAGCAACGACGCAGCGCTGGTCAGCGCCATCATCAGCCTGGGGCGCAGCCTCAAGCTGACCATCATTGCCGAAGGGGTGGAAACCGCTGAGCAACTGGACTTCCTCAAGGCCCAGCACTGTGAGGAAGTCCAGGGCTACTACTTCAGCAAAGCGGTGGAGCCCGAGGTATTCGTTCGCTATGTGGAGTCGCTGAGGCCCTCCTTGTCGAACCTCCCGTGAATCCGATCCAACGACACTCATGCCCAGCGCCAAGGAAACACCAGATGAGGTTGCGCTTTCACCACCTGCTGCTGATACCCGTGCTCGGGGTGTGCCTGAGCGCCGAAGCCGCGCCGCTGGACGAACCGCTCAAACCCCTGCCGGCGGTGCCTCAACAGGACGCTCAGCGGGTAGCACTGGGGCGCCAGTTGTTCAACGAAACGCGTTTGTCGGTCAATGGTTCACTGTCCTGTGCCAGCTGCCACCATCTGACCAGGGGCGGCGCCGACAACAAGGCCTTTTCGATTGGCTTTACCGGTCTTCCGGTGGCGGTCAATACCCCCAGCGTACTCAACGCCAGCCTGAATTTCCGGCAGTTTTGGAACGGTCGCGCAGACTCCCTGGAAGCCCAGATCGACGAAGTCGTACAGAGCCCCAGCGAGATGGGCAGCAACTGGCAACACGTGGTGCAGACCCTGTCCGCCGATGCGGCCTACCGCACTTCATTTGCCAACGCCTACCCCGACGGGGTGACCAGGGACAACGTGCAGAACGCCCTCGCCAGTTACGAGCGCACGCTGATCAGCGCCAACTCGCGGTTCGACCAGTACCTGCTGGGCGATACCCAGATACTCAGTCGCGAGGAAAAGTACGGCTATCAGCGTTTCAAGGAATACGGCTGCATCGCTTGCCACCAGGGGGTGAACATCGGCGGGAACATGTACCAGAAGTTCGGCGTCCTGGGCGATTACTTCCAGGTGCGGGGCAACCCGGTGGAGGCCGACCTGGGGCGATACCTGGTAACCGGGGACGAAGAGGACCGCAACGTGTTCAAGGTGCCCAGCCTGCGCAACGTCGCAATCACCGCGCCGTATTTTCACGACGGCTCGGCCGCGACGCTCGAAGAGGCGGTGGACGTGATGTTCAAGTTCCAGCTCGGCCGTATTCCTTCGGCCGAAGATAAAAACCTGATCATCAAGTTTCTCAAGACCCTGACCGGCGAATGGGAGGGTAAAGCCTTATGACACTGTCCTACCGACGCAACATGACGCTGTTGGGCATCGTCGCCCTGATGCTGGCCTCGACGCTGCTGTTCCTGTACCTCAAATCCAGCGCGGACCAGACCACGACCTACGCCGAATCCAGGGACTTGATCGGCCGCATCAAACAGCTGAATGCGCAGTGGGAAACCGAAATCCTCAAGGCCAGGATCGCCATCAGCCACAATTATGACCCATTGGTTTCGCCACTCACCGAGATGACCCGGCTCTGGCAACGATTCGATTCGATGGAGTCAAGCCACGACCGCAATGCCTCGGCCGCCTGGCGCACCAGTCATGATGCCTTCCTTGCCGCCCTCAAGGAAAAAACCCGCCTGGTCGAACAATTCAAGTCGCACAACGCCGTGTTGCGTAATTCACTGGCGTTTCTGCCCACCGCCGAGGACGACATCCAGGCGCAACTGGCCGAACTGGTGGACGGCGACAAACTGCAGTTGCAGAACATCGCCACTGACACCTATGACTTGCTGCTCAGCAGCCTGGAATTCGCCCAGGTCACCTCTGATGGCAAGGCTGCCGACATTCTGCTCGGCTTGAACAAACTGAAGGTCAACAAAGAACGCCTGCCCGAGCAGTTTCACAGCCCGATCGGCATCCTCAGCAGCCATATCTCATTGATCCTGCGCGAACAACCACTGGTCAACCGGCTGCTGGAAAACATCGAGGCCATCCCCGTGGCCGAACGCCTGGACGACATTACCGACCTGCTCAACACTGACCAGCACAGGACCGAAGCCGTCGACCAGCGCTACCACTTTTCCATGCTGATATTTTCAGTGTTGCTGGTGCTGTGCCTGGTGTACCTGACCATTCACCTGATGCGCAGTTTCAGGGTGATCCAGCGAGTCAACCAAGCCCTGGAAGCCGCCAATGACGACCTCGAATTGCGGGTAGAAAAACGCACCCGTGAACTGCGCGATACCCAGAGTGAACTGCTCGACACTGCACGCCAGGCCGGGATGGCCGAGATAGCGACCAACGTGCTGCACAACGTCGGCAACGTACTCAACAGCGTCAACATTTCCGCCGACCTGGTGACTCGTAAACTGCGCGCCAGCAAGGCCCAGGGCCTGGCCAAGGCGATGCAGCTGATTAACGATCATCCAGGGGATCTGGGCACCTTCCTGACCCAGGACCCGAAAGGCAAACTGCTTCCCGGTTACCTCAATCAACTGGTGGAAGCGATAGCCCTGGAGCAGCAGGGCATGAGCGAGGAACTGGCGCAGTTGAGCAAGAGCGTCGATCACATCAAGGACATCGTCGCCACCCAGCAATCCTATGCGGGCGCCAACAGCCTCATGGAGCCGTTGTACATCAGCGAATTGCTCGAAGACGCCCTGCGCATGAACGCGGGCGCCCTGACCCGACATCAGGTGACGGTGGTCAAGGATTACAGCGCATTGCCGCAAGTCATGGGTGACAAGCACCGGCTGCTGCTGATTCTGATCAACCTGATCAGCAACGCCAAATACGCGATGTCGGGCCTGAGTAATCGTGCGCGGCAAATGACCCTGGCGGTGAAAATCATCGATGACACAACCCTGCAAGTCAGCGTCAAGGACGACGGCGAAGGCATTGCCGAGGAAAACATCACGCGGATCTTTGCCCACGGTTTTACCACCCGCAAGGAAGGTCACGGCTTCGGTCTGCATAGCTGCGCCCTCGCCGCCATCGAGATGAACGGCCACCTCACCGCCCACAGCGACGGCCCGGGCAAAGGCGCCCTGTTCACCTTGCGGATCCCGCTGCACCTCGTACAGGAGCCAGCATGAGCGAGGGTTTCAACCGACGCATCCTGCTGATCGACGACACTCCGTCCATTCATGCGGATTTTCGCAAGATCCTCATGCCTCCCCCGGTGCAGACGCAGGAGATGGATGCGATGGAAGCGACCCTGTTCGGCAGCGAGACCGCACCGACCCGCGTGACGGTTGAGCTGGATTCGGCCTACGGAGGGCAGGAAGGCCTGAATAAACTGAAGTGGGCACTGGACCAACAGCGACCCTATGCCCTGGCCTTCGTCGACATGCGCATGCCCGAAGGCTGGGACGGCGCCCAGACCATCGAACAACTGTGGCAGGCAGACCCGCGCTTGCAAGTGGTGGTGTGTACCGCCTACTCCGATTATTCCTGGGATGAACTGCTCGACCGCCTGCACGCCCATGACCGGGTACTGATTCTGAAAAAGCCGTTCGACAATGTGGAAGTGCAGCAAATGGCCAATACCCTGCTGGCCAAATGGGACATGACAGAACGGGCCAGCTTGCAGATGAATCATCTTGAGCATCTGGTGCAGCGGGAAGTCGACGAGCGCAAACAGCTTGAATCACAACTGGTGCAATCGGAAAAACTGGCGTCGCTGGGGCAGCTCGCCGCCGGCGTTGCCCATGAGATCAACAATCCCATCGGCTTCATCTCATCCAACCTCGGCACGCTCGATGGCTACTTCCAGCAACTGCAGGAAATGCTCGATGCCTATGGACAGGCAGAGACCTTGATCCAGGCCGGTGAGTGGGCCGAACGCCTGCAGCAGCTGCGCGAACGGATTGAACTGGACTTCCTGCGCGAGGACATTCCGCTGCTGATCAAGGAGTCCAAGGACGGCATCAACCGGGTCGGCCGGATAGTCAGGGACCTCAAGGATTTTTCCCGGGTGGACGCCAATCAGGAATGGCAGTGGATCAACCTGCAGCAGGGCATCGAGTCGACCCTGAACATCGTCGCCAACGAACTCAAGTACAAGGCCGATGTGCTCAGGGAGTATCAGGTGCTACCCGACATCGAGTGCCTGCCCTCACAAATCAATCAGGTGTTCATGAACCTGATCGTCAATGCCTCCCAGGCGATTGGCCCGGAACGCGGCACCCTGACCCTGCGCACCGGGCATGCTGCGCAGTCGGTATGGATCGAAGTGCAAGACACCGGCTCCGGCATCGCACCGCAGAACCTGCAGAAAATCTTCGACCCGTTTTTCACCACCAAACCCGTGGGCCAGGGCACAGGCCTGGGATTGTCCTTGTCCTACGGCATTATCAAGAAGCATCGCGGAGAAATCACGGTTCGCAGTGAAGTCGGCGTGGGCACCACATTCCGGGTCGAGTTACCCATTCGCCAGAGCAGCCAGGTCGACTGACGCCCCGCGAGGCTGGCATCAGCGGGTTCACCAGCGCAAAGTCTTGATCGGCGGTGGTTCCTTGACGACGATAAACCCGTAGTCGCCAATCAGGTATATCCGGTAGTACGGCCTGTCCACCAGCGCTGGATAGGCCAGGTATCCCACGCGCGTGGCATTGCGCCGTTCCTTCTCGGCGACCACATTGGTGATGCCGACGCCGGGAAGGTTCTCGGCCAGTATGTAGAAGTCGATGTTGAGCAGGTAATGCAGCACCGGCATCTGCCTGAACGAACCGGCCGCGCCGGTCAGCCAGTGGTCGGAATAGGTCACCGACAGGTAGATACGCTTGGCTTCGCGCAGCTCGCGATGGGCGCTGATGTCTTGCGCAAGACTGCCCAGGGCCTGGGTGGCGAAGGCTTTCTGCACGGTCAGCACCCGGCCGTAGGCGTAGGACAGCGACAGCATCGCCAGCAGCGGTAAGGCCAGCAGCAGCGGCAGGCGCGGGTGAAGCCGCGCCAATGCCAGGTGGCCGAGGTAGAACAGCAGCACCAGCAGCACGGCGAAGCCCATCAAGGTTCTGGCGCCTTCGTTGAAGTCGCGAAATAACAGCGCCATGCCCGACACAAGCAAGGTCACCAGCGGTAGGGTCAGCAGGCATACCAGGCCGATGGACAGGCGTTTGGCTGCGCTGTCCGGACGCCTGGAAATCTCGCGCCCCAGCCCTGCGGCGCCCGCTATTGCACACAACAGCAGCCCGGCCAACACCCAGGTAAAGCCGCCATGGAACAGCAACTGCACCTTTTCCAGTACGCGGCCGATATTGATCAGCACCTGCAGCCAGGGATCGGCGTCCAGGTTCAATAACAAGGTGCGATTTGCCTCGGTAAACGGGTAGGCGGTCACGCCGTAGATCAACGCGCCAAGGGCCGCCTGGGCGATTCTCCAGCCGATCAGATCTCGCCACTTGCGCCATTCCAGCTGGTCATGGGCGCCCTTCAGGACCTCCAGGCAGCACAAGCCCAGGAACACATTAAAACTAATCTGATACAAGCCCAAACCCAGCGCCACCAGACCGGCCGGCACCAGCCACTGCAGGATGCGCGAGGGGTGGTGAAAACTGATCGCGTAGACGACCGCCACCACGCTCAATGCCATCGCAGGGCCATCGTATTGATAAGACAGGTTCTGCAGAAAAAACGGGTTGTACCACAGGGGCAACACCACCAGGCAGTTGGAGACCCTGGGCTCGCGCCAGTAGTGAAACGTCAGGCGGGTCAAGGCCGAAGCCATGGCCAGCGTGGCGATCAACAGCGGCAACGGAAAAATGTTCGGCGCGCCAGGGCTCAAAGTCAGGGCGTTGTACATCAGCTCGGCGAACAACCGTCCCTGCCCTGCCCATTCCATGCCGCCCGACAACGCGCGCCAGTTGTCATCGATATAGCGGTAGTCGGCAAGGATCAGCGGCAACACATACACCAGCGTCGCCAGCACAAACAACCACCAGGCCTGGCGCCGCCCCAGCTCACGGGTGAGAGCGTCACGCAGTCGGCCCATGTTAAAGATCGCGCCCCTGCCTGGCGCCTACGATGTCCCTTATCACATAACGCGGTCGATGCTTGGCCTCGATGTAGATGCGGCCGACGTACTCGCCGAGAATGCCGATGCCGATCAGTTGAACACCGCCGAGAAACAGAATGGCGGTCATCAGCGAGGGGTACCCAGGGACGCTGTTACCAAAGAAGATCTTGTCCAGCACCATGTACACCGCATACAGCACGGCAAAGACTGAAATGGCACCACCGATGTAGGTCCACAGGCGCAACGGCACCGTGCTGAACGAGGTCACGCCCTCCAACGCCAGGTTCCACAGTTTCCAGCCGTTGAATTTGCTGTTGCCGGCCACACGCGAGGCGCGCTCGTACTCCACCACCACGGTGTTGAAACCGGCCCAGGACAGCACGCCTTTCATGAACAGCTGATGTTCCGGCAGCGCGCGAATCACGTCGACGACCTTGCGGTCCATCAGCCGGAAATCGCCGACATTTTCTTCGATGCGGGTGTAGGAAATGCGATTGAGCAGGTGGTAGAAAAGTGATGCACTGTGGCGCTTCATGTAGCTGTCGGCGCTGCGATCACGGCGCTTGGCAAGCACCACGTCCGCCCCCTTCAACCACTGTTCGATCAACAACGGGATTACGCTGATCGGGTCCTGCAGGTCGACGTCCATGGGAATCACCGCATCGCCGGTGGCATGTTCAAGGCCGGCGAACAGCGCGGGTTCCTTGCCAAAATTACGCGAAAAATTGATCAGCACGACCTGCTCGTCGACCTGCGCGAGCGCGGCCGCCTGTTCGGCTGTACGGTCCGTGCTGCCGTCGTTGATGAAAACAATTTCGACTTCGGTCTGGTCCAGTTTCAGCTCGTTGCGCACGGCCTGGTAAAACAGATTGATGGCCTGCTCTTCATTGAACACCGGCACGATGAGCGAGATTTTCATACCTGATGCTCGCGGAAGACAACGTATTTGGAGAAGAGGAAACCCAGCACCAGGCTCAATGCGGAAAACAGCCCGACCGTGAGCAGGCCATGCAGTCGCCAGACGTCGGCAACATGGCCCACCCCCAGACTCAAGGCACCCATGGTCACCAGGAATAGAGCATAGTTGGCGACCGACGTTTTGCCGTCGAAGGTGAATTGCGCGTTCATGTAGAAAGAGAAAGAGGCGGCCACGCAGAACGCCATGAGGTTACTGCTGGCCTGGCTGAAGTCAGCCGCCACGCTGAGCAGGAAAAAAATCTGCCAATGGATCAGCGTATTTGCAATCCCGATCACCGTGTAGCTGGACATTCCTTTCCACAAGCGTCTCATGGCGCCCCCTCCGTTGCTGACTACCGTCATCCTCGGCACATAAGGGTTTGAGCTTGGCGACTGTCAGAAATCACAGGCGGGGGTATTTTTCAGACCGGCGGTGAGGTCCTTTTCAAAAAAAAACCCCGATCGACAGACCGGGGCTTGGGCATTTCACCTACGTAGACTCAGGGAGCTGAACGCACCGCACCCTGGGATACATTGGTCGGCTGCAATTTGAACACGTAGAACAACACCGTCAGCAGCACCAGGAAGGCCGGGCCGACATACAGCGCCACGCGGGTGTCCGGGAAGTAGGCCATGAGGCACACCACCAGCACCAGGAACGCCAGCGCCAGGTACGAGCTGACCGGGAACAGCCACATCTTGTATTTCAGGCCGGCACGTTCGCTGGCGCTCAGGCCTTTGCGGAATTTGAGCTGGGCCAACAGGATCATCACCCACGTCCAGATCGCGCCAAAGGTGGCAATTGCCGTCACCCAGACGAAGACTTTCTCAGGCACCAGGTAGTTGAGCAGCACGCCCAGCAGCAAGGCGCCGATCGACAGCAGCAGTGCGCGACGCGGTACGCCGTTGCTCGAGGTCGTGGCAAAACCGGCCGGGGCCTGGCCATTCTGCGCCAGGCTGTAAAGCATGCGCCCGGTGCTGAAAATGCCGCCGTTGCAGGACGACAGCGCAGCGGTAATCACCACGAAGTTAATGATACCGGCTGCAGTCTTGATGCCCAGACGCTCGAAGGTCATCACGAACGGGCTGCCCTGGGTGCCGATTTCGTTCCACGGGTAGATCGACAGGATCACGAAGAGCGCGCCGACGTAGAACAGCAGAATGCGCCAGAACACCGAGCCGATCGCGTTCGGGATTGTCTTCTGCGGGTTTTTCGCTTCGCCGGCGGTCAGGCCGATCATCTCGACGCCGAGGTAGGCGAACATCACCATCTGCAGGGACATCAACACGCCCTGTACGCCGTTGGGCATGAAACCGCCGTGGGCCCAGAGATTGGAAATCCCCAGCGCCACGCCGTCGTTGCCGAAGCCGAACGCGATCACGCCAACACCGCCGATCACCATGGCAATGATGGTGACGATCTTGATCAGGGCGAACCAGAATTCGAATTCGCCGAAGGCTTTCACAGCGATCAGGTTAATCGAGCCCATGCTGATCAACGCCGCCAGGGCCCAGATCCAGCGCGGTACCTCGGGGAACCACACACCCATGTACACCGCCACGGCGGTGATTTCCGCCACGCAGGTCACCAGCCACAGGAACCAGTAGTTCCAACCGGTGAGGAAGCCCGCCAACGGGCCCAGGTAATCTTGAGCGTAACGGCTGAAAGACCCGGCGACCGGGTTATGCACGGCCATCTCACCGAGCGCGCGCATGATCACCAGGATCGCCAGACCGCCGATGATGTAGGAAAGCATGATGGCCGGGCCGGCCATTTCGATGGCCTTGGCCGAACCAAGGAACAGACCGACGCCGATACAGGCACCGAGCGCCATCAAGCGAATATGCCGTTCGCCGAGTTCGCGTTTAAGCGGGCCGCCCTGAGCGGTCTCGCCGTGGGGCAGGTGATTGCCGACTGGCATGGGGGTACAACCTCGTCTTGTTATTGGATATGACCACCGAGTAACCAAGCGCGGGCGGGTCGCCATTGCTTGCCTGAAACCGGACCTGCTTCGTGGGCAGAACCGTCTTGTAGGACAAAACCTCCAAGATCAGCGGGGCGTGCAGTATAAAAAGCTTACGGCAGGGTTTTTCACTCTATAAACCACGACATTCAGCGAGAACTCTCGGGGAAAGACCGGTTTGCGGAGGGGCATTACCTGGACCTTGTAGGAATTTTCGCAGCTAAAACGGCGCGAAGTATTGCACGCTATTGGTGCGTCGTCATGTCCCTACTTAGGCCGTATTTACCCGCGAACAGCTCTATCTCAAGCCTGTCGGGCAAATCCTGGGCATTACTTGCATTCCAACCTGCATTCCAACTTGCAATACAACTTGTAGGAGCTGTCGAGTGAAACGAGGCTGCGATCTTTTGATCCGTTTTTTTAAACACAAGATCAAAAGATCGCAGCCTCGTTTCACTCGACAGCTCCTACGGGCTCCTGCGGGCTCCTGTAGGCTCCTGCGCACAAGCTTGTTCACAATTTTTTCGCCATCGCCAACCACCGACTAAGCTTCAGACAAGTCCGATCAATCTGCGTGAATGGATCAGTCGACTATGGGCGCTTTGTGGCAAACCGATTCGAGTAAAACCGTGGTCCAGACTGAAGCTGTGGATGAAGCGCCGTCACCTGAAAAACCCCGTGGTTCAAAACATGGGTGGAAGGCTTTTTTCCTGTTGCTGTTGATTATCCTCATCGTCGTCGGCTTGGCGGCCGCCAAGGAAATGCGCACCTCGAAATTCCAGTCCAGGGAGGTCAGCAAGTATGCCGCGACGCTCAATTACGACCTGCAACCCGGTCCAAGCGATGCCATTCGCTATCCCGGCGCGGGTCCTTTTGACCTGCGCCTGGGCTACAGCTCCCTCGGGGAATTTCTACCACGCCTGATCAAGCGTGATTACGTGGTGAAGTCGCAAACCCGTTTCTCCCAGGCGTTGATGGACTACAGCGACAAAGGCTTGTTTGTCCCCTACGCGGAAAAAATCCAGGCCGGGCTGTCAATCACTGACTGCCGGGCGGCCCCCTTGTATCAATACAAATACCCGCAACAGTTGTACGCAAGCTTCGATGCGATTCCGCCAGTGGTGGTCAGCAGCCTGCTGTTTATCGAAAACCGCTTCCTGCTCGACCCGCGTCAGCCCCATGCCAACCCGGCGGTGGACTGGCCACGGTTCGGCATGGCCGCCTGGTCGCAGGTTGCAAAATTGCTGCACATGCCCGGTCAGTCGGCAGGCGGCAGCACACTGGCGACCCAGCTGGAAAAATACCGGCATTCGCCCGATGGCCTGACGGTGTCCGGTGCGGAAAAGATCCGGCAGATGATTTCAGCCACCGTGCGCGCTTATCAGGCCGGGCCCGACACCCTGGTCGCCCGGCAAAACGTTGTGCGTGACTACCTCAACAGCGTGCCCCTGTCCGCCGTGCCCGGGCATGGCGAAGTGCACGGCATGGCCGAGGGTTTGCGCGTCTGGTACGGAGCCGATTTCAACCAGGCCAACCAACGCCTGGCCAGCACTCAGACGGATCCGAAAAGCCTGGCGGAAAAAGGCCTGGCCCTGCGCGAAATGTTATCGCTGATGATCGCCCAGCGCCGCCCTTCGCATTACCTGACCAAAGGCCACGATGAACTGGCCAGCCTCACCGACAGCCACATTCGCTTACTGGCGCAGAATGGCGTGATCGACGCGCCGCTGTCGGCCGCCGCACTGGCCAGCAAAGTCACCTATCGCGACTGGGCCACGCAGCCGACTATCCAGCCGATCGAAACCAATAAAGGCATCAGCGTCGCCCGCAGTCGTCTCGGCGGCCTGCTCAACCGTCCGCTGTACGATCTCGACCGGCTTGACCTGTCGGCCACCAGCACCCTGCAAGGCGACCTGCAAACCCAGGCCACCGAGTACCTCAAGCACTTGGCCGACCCCGTCTTCGCCGCGCAAATCGGCCTGATGGGCGAACGTCTGCTGACCCCCACCAGCACCGCCCAGGTGCGCTACAGCTTCACCCTGTTCGAACTGACCCCGGACGGTTCCCGGGTACGAGTCCAGACCGACAGCACCGACCAGCCCTTCGACATCAACGAAGGCAGCAAGCTGGAGCTGGGCTCAACCGCGAAAATGCGGGTGATGACGACTTATCTGCAAATCATCGCCGAGCTGCATGATAAATATGCCGCCATGACCGTGCCGGAACTGAAGAAAGTCGAGGTCCCGGACCAGGATCGCCTGAGCCGCTGGGCCATCGATTACTTCATCCAGAACAAGGACCGCAACCTGCAAACCATGCTCGGTGCCGCGCTTGATCGAAAATACTCCGCCAGCCCCGGCGAAGCCTTCTTCACCGGCGGCGGATTGCACACCTTCAACAACTTTCGCAAAGAGGACAACGGACGCCTGCCCACCTTGCGCGACGCGCTGCGTGAGTCGATCAACTTGCCTTTCATCCGCCTGATGCGCGACCTGGTGCGCTACACCACCTACTCCGGCCCGAACAACAGTGCCGAATTGCTCAAGGACGACCGCGACCCCAGACGCCAAGAGTACCTGGCCAGTTTTGCCGACCGCGAAGGCACTTCGTTCCTGCTGAAATTCTGGAAAAAGTACAAGAACAAGGACACCCAGGCGCGCCTCGAAACCTTCCTCGACGGCATGCGGCCGACGCCGATTCGCATGGCCGCAGTGCATCGTTACCTGCTGCCGCAAGCCAGCCAGGAAAGCTTCAACAGCTTCGTCCGTTCGCACCTCAAAGGCGCCAAGCTCACGGAAAAACTCACGGACGAACGCCTTGAGCGGCTCTACGAAAACTATCGTCCTGGCGCCTACGACCTGCCCGACCAGGGCTTCATCGCCAAGGTCCACCCCCTGGACCTGTGGTTGATGGGTTACCTGCTGAACAACCCCGACGCGAAGTTCAGCCAGATCGTCAAGGCCAGCCAGTTCGAGCGCCAGGAAGTCTACAGCTGGCTGTTCAAGAGCCGACACAAAGGCGCCCGGGACAGTCGCATCCGCACCATGCTGGAGATCGAGGCTTTCCTCGACATTCACCAGCGCTGGCAGAAAGTCGGCTATCCGTTCGATCACCTGGTGCCCTCACTGGCCACTGCCATCGGCAGCTCGGGCGATCGCCCGGCGGCGCTGGCTGAGCTGATCGGGACCATTCTCAACGACGGTGTGCGCATGCCGACGCTGCGCATCGACAGCCTTCACTTCGCGGCGAACACGCCCTATGAAACCAGCTTGATCAGTAATCCGGATGCCGGCAAACGGGTCATGCCAACCGAGGTTGCCAGGGCCATGCGCGAAGCCCTGTCGCAGGTGGTAGATGCCGGCACGGCCAAACGGGTCTCCGGTAGTTTCATCACGCCCGACGGCAAACCATTGGCCATGGGCGGCAAGACAGGCACCGGGGATAACCGTATCGAAGCCATCGGTTCGGGCGGGCGGATACTCAGTTCGAAGTCGATCAACCGCACGGCCACCTTCGTGTTTTTTATCGGCGATACCCACTTCGGCACCATGACCGCATTCGTACCCGGTCGCACGGCTGAAGCGTTCAAGTTCACTTCTGCCCTGCCGGTGCAGGTGCTCAAGGGGATGGCGCCGATACTCACGCCCTACCTGCAACCCGGTAGCCAGACCCAGTGCCAGCCGCCGGTGGTTTCTCGGCTTTCTTCGAACTAATCGCGACGCCGCCTTGTCCAGCAGTGGTTGCTGTGCATGACCCTGCTAGACGAGCAATTCCAGCGTCAGCCACTGATCGCCGACGCTTTTGAGCCAGGTGCCGATCCGGCCCAGGCAAGCGCCCAGCGCATGCAGGTCTGCCGTGACGGCCCAGGAGTGTCGGCAACCCTTTGCGCAAAGCGCTCAAGAGCCTCCGCCAGTTGTTGCAGTTGGTGCTGACGGGTGTAATTGCCCTGCAGCAACGCCTTGTGTTCATCGGCAGCGCCCTTGAGGTCTCGTAAGACCAGCAAGCCATCGAAGATCAGTTGATCCAGGACATGAGTCAGGGCCTTCCAAGCCAGGTGCGCAAAAACCGTACACTGGCGCCGGCTGAAGGCGGCCCGGCGCACGAGCGTTCAGGAAGGTCTTGAGATAAAGGACAACTTGGGGCTTGCACCTCACGTAGCGCATTGCATGGAAACATCGCTGGCAAAGCTTATCAAAATCAAGAGCGTAAGCATCCTGACAACCTTTTGAACGGCGCATTCATAAACCGCTCCCTGGCTTCAATAAGCGGCCGCCCACGCATGCCCTCGCACTCGCCTGCGCAAAACGCTTTTAGGGTATTGCCTGCCAGGCAACCGTTCGTCGAGCGACATTGCCCATCAATAAGATATATCTTACGCTCTATCTAAACACGACATAGAGCAAGAAAAATGAGAGACCATCATTCCCCCCACCGTGAACACGGCGATGGCCGCGACGGCTTCGAAAAACGCCCAGGCCGCGAGCGGGGCGGCCGTGGCCCACGGGTGTTCGCCCCGGGCGACCTGAAGCTGCTGCTGCTGGCGCTGATCGCCGAGCAGCCCTGCCATGGTTATGACCTGATCCGCCAGATTGAAGGCCTGTTCGACGGTGCCTACAGCCCCAGCCCCGGAGTGATCTACCCGACCCTGACCTTCCTTGAAGAAAGCGAAATGATTCAGGGCGACGCCGACGGCGGGAAAAAAAGTTACCGCATCACCGACGCCGGCCGCTTGTCCCTGAGCGAGCAAGCCGTGGCGCTGGACGGCGTGCGCATGCGCATCGATGTCAGCAAACGGTCGTTACGCGGCCATGACCGCCCCGCTGAAATTCACGAAGCGGTGCATAACCTGCGCCATGCCCTGCAACTGCACCACGGTCGCTGGAGCGCGGCAGAAATCGTCCGTGTCGCCAGCCTGCTCAATAACACCGCCAAAGCCATCGTCGACGGCCCTGCCGTTCAAGCAGCCCAGGAGAAAGCCGAATGACTGCAGTGCAGACCCAAACCATTCACCGTGTCACGCACGAGATTAAACGCCGGCGCCTGGAAGTCTTGCGCGTGGTCGACCTGACACCACGCATGCGGCGCATTACCTTGGGCGGGCCGGAACTGGCGGGCTTCATCAGCCTCGGTACCGATGACCACGTCAAACTGCTGTTCCCACAGAATGCGGCTGAAACAGCGGCGCTGGAAACCCTGGTACTCGGCGCCGGCAAAACCGAGCAACCGCTGCCGGCCATGCGCGACTACACCCCGCGTCGCTACGACCTGGATACGCTGGAGCTGGACATCGACTTCGTGCTGCACGGCGACGGCCCCGCCGCGACCTGGGCCGAACAGGCCGAACCCGGGCAGTTCCTGCACATCGGCGGGCCACGGGGGTCGATGATCGTGCCGGATATCTTCGACAGTTACCTGCTGATCGGCGACGAAACCGCCCTGCCCGCCATCGCCCGGCGCCTGGAAGGCCTGGCGGCCAATCGGCGGGCCCTGGTGATCGTCGAAGTGGAGAACGGCGCCGAGCAGCAAAAGCTTGAAAGCCCGGCCGAGGTCCAGGTGATCTGGGTCTTGCGCGAAGGTGGCAAGGACCACCTGTTGCGCACGGTCAAACAACTGCAGGTACCTGCAGGCAACCTTTACGCCTGGGTGGCGACCGAGGCCAGGACCTCGCGGCAGATTCGCCGGGTGCTGCTGGATGAGCATGGGCTGGACGATCAATTCGTCAAGGCGGCGGGTTACTGGCGGCTGGACGACACGGTTGAACAATGAAGCTGGCGCAGGGCAACGCATAACGCCGCCCTCAAAGCGTCGCTGACCTGCCGAGCCTTACCGGGGATTGCGGCAGGTACTGAAGAAAAAAGATTGTCCTCATGTATGCGGCATTACGGCGGCGAATCCAGCCCAGCAGTGGCTGCCCGGCCTGGATCAGCAGGCCGCCTGCGACCCGCTCCATGCGCGTCGGAATTACGACGATATGCCGGCGTTGATTCAGGCGCTGGAGGAATTCAAAATGCTGAACGTTACATTAGAATCATAGATCTCGACCTTTAAATGCGGGGTTCCTGATCCGCTGGCAAACCAGTCACTCGACGGTGGCTGGTTCTGCGTTCAAACCTGCGAATCCCAGATCACCGTGACAGTGCCCGAATACGTCGTACCGGTCTCCATCGATGGGACCCTACTGGCCGGGATTTCAAAAGACAGTCTCCCCGGAGCTGAAACGTAATTGGAAACTTTGAATTTTTTCGGGATCAATGCCGAGAGCTTATAAACTGGCACCCAGCCTCCCGCCTCATCTATCAGGCCTGCAGGCGCTTGGAAAAAGGTATCCAGCTTTACAAGCTTGCCAGTCGTACTTTTCAAAGCGCAGTCACTAGACAGGGTCATCTCGCAACGTAATTTCACGGTAAACGGTGAAGAAGCGTCGAGATGGAAGCCAGTTTGACCCAGCAAAAATGTTGGCGGTCGCCCAATGCTCTCCCAGTGATCCCAGCCTCTCGGAGGGGAAAGCACCACTTTATTGCCACCAAAGATATTAACCCGCAACACGTGAGTGACTCTCAGCGTGACTTTCACCGAGATATTGCTCTGATACGGCGTCAGAAAATAACCAGGTTCAAACTCGGTCGCCACATTATAATTAATGAGGCCTTCGTAGATCCCTGCATCCATTTCATAAGGGTTGGGTGTATCGACCTCATAAATAAAGTTCATCGAGTCAAGATACAGCCCGGGAAGACTGTACCGTGTCTTTTTCCCGCAGACTGCCCCCTCCGGGCCGTACCAGAAAAAATTGTACAAACCCATCGACTTTCCCGAATCAAGGCCAGGTACAGCGCGGCATGGAGCATTGATGTCCTGAAACCATCCACCGACCCACAAAGACTTATGCCCCTCTGGTGGGTTCTTGCCCGTGATAGACAAGACGGTCGCAGGGCTAAGATCATATCGGGCACCAACACCGCGTATATGAAGTGTTACCGAATATTGCTTTCCGTTGACGCCTTTTACCGAGAAGCGCGAGGCAGACGGTATCCTGAACTGGACCGTATTTTCTCGGAGGTCATAGATGGGGCCACTGTTGAACCGGACATTTACTTTCGAACTTCCTGTGTGCGGTGCGGCGCACTTATCGGGGTGCTCTGCACAGATCCCGGTGATAGACGATTTGTTAGTGAATTTTTTGTCGGGAGCGCCCTTGTCTGGCACAAACTCAAAATCAATATCAACGTTAGCCGCACAGGCTATCCCTGCAGCGCCTGCGAGGACAGCTACCAGTAAACCGCGAAGAAGTATTGAAGTAGAAATACGCGATAGGTCCATTTATCTTGCTTCCCTTTAAACATTAAATACGGCACCGACCTCCATTAACTCAGCGCTTTCATTACGGATGCAATCCAGACAGCAAAGTTTATGAGAAATCGAAAAATCCGACTGCGCATCTGCAATGAAGGAAGAACACTGCTAGATATACACGTCACCCAATCAAGTGATATAGGAATACTCCGAAATCTCACAGCGAATCCGCAGGTACAATGACCGCCGTCATTGACTATTACGTAGCAGCCTACTCAAGAGTTTTCATGCTGCGAAACTTGCTGTTAGCGATGCCGATCCAACCACAATACGATCAACGCGCTCGCCACGAACCCGGCCAATACGCCACTGGCGTTGATCAGGACTTGTGGATAACCCAACGTGTCCACATTGATGAACGGATAGGGGTACACCGCCAACGCGTGTCCGCGAAACAGCACATACACGAAGTAAATTATCGGGTAAATCACCCACAGGCCAATGTGCCGCAGGCGCAACGTGCCCTTGGGTACGCAGAACCACCAATAGGCCAGGTACAGCAACGGCATCACGTCGTGCATCAGCTCGTCGGCCAGGAACTGCCAGCCTTCAGGGTGCCACAGATGTCGCAGCAACAGGCTGTACGCCACCCCGACCACGACGATGCTTACCATCACCCCGCTGCTCACCCATGGCTGCAGGAACCAGCGTCGCGTGGCTGATTCCCGGGAGGTCAGCTCACAGGTCAGGACCGTGGCCACCAAGGTGTTGCTCAGCACGGTGAAATAACTGAAGAAACTCACCAGCCCGCCCATCAGGCTGGCCTCAAGGGTGAAGCGCGAATAGAGAATCAGGTACAGCTGAATGCTCAGCCCCGCCCAGCCGAGCACGGCTGCCACGGCGACGAATCGGCGCCTTGCCACGGCTTGGGCGAGCCTGTTCAAAGCGGTCGCTTGGTGCGCATCAACCTGATGTACAACTGCTCGACTTTTTCCCGCGCCCATGGCGTTTTACGCAGGAAGGTCAGGCTCGACTTGATGCTCGGATCGCTCTTGAAGCAGCGAATGTCGATACGCTCGGCCAGCCCCGACCATTCATAGTGCTCGACCAGGGCGTTGAGGATTTGCTCCAGGGTCACGCCGTGCAGCGGGTTGTTGTTCTGTTCGGTCATGCCGGGCCTTTGCGCGAAGAAAGAATTAAAGAAGCCGCGCACCTTAGCCGAGGGCTTCGATTGGTGAAAGGGCTCAATTAACTGTAGGCCAACCAGAAAAGATCGCAGCCTTCGGCAGCTCCGGTTTTGCGCACTTGCCTGACTCGCGATGCGCCGGGTGATCGCCATCCGGGGCGTATACCGGCGCCTGGGAATATGTGAGACCGCTCCCATAGGGTGTGTTTTTGCCTGTCAATCCCTGCGGCAAGGGGTCGCACACGACTGTTACCAAATCCGAAAGGCTGCATCTCAGCAAAAGCGCTTTCTCTATTTGTAACAGAACATTATCCTTACGCCCTTCCCGGCTGAAACGCTTCTGCTGCCTGCTCCACCCTTGCGCTTTTCAGTTCATCCCCCAGAAAAAGATCAAAGAAATTTTTCCCATGCCCGATTTGCACGTTTCGCAAGACAGCGCTGTCTGTGCGCCTGTTGCCCGCCTGAAAATGCTCCACCTGATCGGCGGCTTCACCGCGATGAGCCTGGTTACCTGTGCCCAGGCCGCCCCTGCCTTCGATAGCGAATCGCCCTGGATGCTGGGTGACTGGAACGGCAGCCGCACCGAGCTTGCGGAAAAAGGCTATGACTTCAAGGTCGATTACACCGGTGAAATGGGCAGCAACCTGCACGGTGGCTACGACCACGATCGCACCGCACGCTACAGCGACCAGTTCGGTCTGGGCAGCCATCTGGACCTGCAGAAAATTCTCGGCTGGGACGCGGCCGAATTCCAGCTGACCGTCACCGAACGCAGCGGCAACAACATCAGTAATGACCGCATCAACGACCCGCGCGTCGGCGGGTTTACTTCGGCCCAGGAAGTCTGGGGACGCGGGCAGACCTGGCGCCTGACGCAAATGTGGTACCAGCAAAAATTCTTCGACCAGAAGCTCGACATCAAGGCCGGCCGCTTCGGCGAAGGCGAAGACTTCAACAGCTTCCCGTGCGACTTCCAGAACCTGGCGTTCTGCGGCTCCCAGGTCGGCAACTGGGTCGGTGGTATCTGGTACAACTGGCCGGTCAGCCAGTGGGCCCTGCGCGTCAAATATCACCTGACACCGGAGTTGTACGCGCAGGTCGGGGCGTACGAACAGAACCCGTCCAACCTGGACCGCAACAATGGCTTCAAGCTCAGTGGCAGCGGCACCCAGGGGGCGATCCTGCCGGTAGAGCTGGTGTGGTCACCCAAGGTCAAGGGCCTGCCAGGCGAGTACCGCGTCGGCTATTACTACAGCAACGCCAAGGCCACCGATGCCTACAAGGACAGCAATGGCCAGCCGGCAGCCCTGAGCGGCGAGGCCTACCGCAGCGCTTCGAGCAAACATGGCCTATGGCTAGGCGTGCAGCAGCAACTGACCAGCCGTGCCAGTGACAACTCCCGGGGGCTGAGCGTGTTCGCCAACGGCACGATGCACGACAAGAAGACCAACGCCATCGACAACTACGTCCAGGCCGGGGTCGTTTACAAGGGCCTGTTCGATGCACGGGCCAAGGACGATATCGGTTTCGCCATGGCGCGAGTGCACGTCAACCCGGCTTATCGCAAGAACGCCGAGGCGACCAACCAGGCCCGCGCCGTGTCCGACTTCGACGATCCGACCTACCTGCCGCCGCAGGACACCGAATACAGCGCCGAACTCTATTACGGCGTGCACGTCACCGACTGGCTGACCGTGCGCCCGAACCTGCAGTACATCCGCCACCCGGGTGGGGTAGACAAGGTCGATGACGCGCTGATTGGCGGGATCAAGATCCAGTCTTCGTTCTAAACAACACCCTAACCCCACTGCAGGAGCGAGCTTGCTCGCGATGGACCCGAGAACACCGCAGGGCACCAGACACCCAGCGTCATCGTTAACGACCATCGCGAGCGAGCTCGCTCCTACAGAGGGCCGTTTTTTATCTGAACCATGCCCACGCCAGATCGTCATCTACAGTGAACTTGCGCGGGACTACTTAAAACGTCACGGAGAACCACACTATGAGCACTGATGGTGCTTTGAGTCGAAGCCGTCTATTGCCGACTCTGCTCGGCATTCTGCTTTTGCTAATGGGCCTGGCCATGCTGGCCGGGGGAATCAAGCTGAGCATGCTGGGCGGCTCGCTTTACTACCTGCTGGCCGGTATTGGCCTGACGCTGACCGGCGCGCTGCTGATCGCTGCACGACGTGCTGCGCTGAGCCTGTACGCACTGGTGCTGTTCGCCAGCACCGTCTGGTCGCTGTGGGAAGTGGGCCTGGACTGGTGGCAACTGGTGCCACGCCTGGCGCTGCTGTTTGCCCTGGGCATCGCCATGTTGCTGCCGTGGTTCCGCCGTCCGATGTTGCGCGAAGGCACGGGCCCCATGACCACTGGCGTTCTGGCCGTGGCCGTGGTGATCGCCGGTGCAACCGCACTGGCCAGCCAGTTCACCAACCCGGGTGAAATCAAGGGCCAACTGGACCGCGACAGCGTGCCGGGCATGGCCAACACCGCCCCGGCCATGCCGGACGGTGACTGGAACTCCTACGGCCGTAGCGCTCACGGCGATCGCTATTCGCCATTGGCGCAGATCACCCCGGAAAATGTTCACAAACTGGTTCCGGCCTGGGAATACCGTACGGGTGACATCCCGGGGCCGAACGATCCAGGCGAGACCACTGCGGAAAACACCCCGCTGAAAGTCAACGGCATGCTGTATGTGTGCACGCCGCACAGCCAGGTGATCGCTCTTGATCCGGACACCGGCAAGGAAATCTGGCGTTTCGATCCGAAGCTCTCCACGCAGAACGCGGCGAACTTCAAGGGTTGGGCGCACATGACCTGCCGCGGCGTGTCGTATCACGACGACGCCGTCTACGCTTCCGAGCAAAGCCCGACCGGTACTGCCAGCCCGGCGCCGGCCAGCAACGCCTGCCCGCGTCGCATCTTCCTGCCAACTGCCGACACCCGCCTGATCGCCCTGAACGCCGACACCGGCAAGATGTGCGAAGACTTCGGTAACGGTGGCCAGGTCGACCTGAGCGCCAACATCGGCGGCTTCAATGCCGGCGGTTACTACTCCACCCCGCCACCCGCCGTCACCAAAGACCTGGTCGTGATTGGTGGTCACGTCACCGACAACGTTTCCACCGACGAGCCAAGCGGCGTGATTCGCGCGTTCGACGTGCACACCGGCAAGCTGGTGTGGAACTGGGACAGCGGCAAACCCGACGACACCACACCGATTGCCGAAGGCCAGGTCTACACCCGCAACTCGCCAAACATGTGGTCGATGTTCGCGGTCGACGAAAAACTCGGCATGCTCTACCTGCCAATGGGCAACCAGACCCCGGACCAATTCGGTGGCGATCGTACTCCTGAGTCGGAACTGCACGCTGCCGGCCTGACCGCACTGGATATCGCCACTGGCCAGGTGCGCTGGCACATGCAGTTCACCCACCATGACCTGTGGGACATGGACGTCGGTGGCCAGCCTACCCTGATGGACCTGAAAACCGCTGATGGCGTCAAGCCAGCGGTGCTCGCCTCCACCAAGCAGGGCAGCATCTACGTACTGGACCGCAGCACTGGCAAGCCGATCGTGCCGATCAACGAAGTGCCGGTACCGCAAGGCGCTGTTGCAGGTGACCACACCTCGCCGACCCAGCCCAAATCCGACCTGAACCTCATGCCACCACCGCTTCAGGAGCGTGACATGTGGGGCGTGACCCCGTTCGATCAACTGATCTGCCGGATCGATTTCAAATCCATGCGCTACGACGGCCCGTTCACGCCGCCATCGCTGCAGGGTTCGATCGTGTATCCAGGCAACTTCGGCGTGTTCGACTGGGGCGGTATCTCGGTTGACCCGGTGCGCCAGATCGCCTTCGTGAACCCAAGCTACATGGCGTTCAAATCGAAAATGATCCCGGCCGCCGAAATCGCTGCCCAAGGCCCGCGTAAAAGCGAAACCGAAGGCGTGCAGCCAAACAAAGGCGCGCCATACGGCGTCGTCCTCGAAGCCCTGCTGTCGCCAATGGGCCTGCCGTGCCAGGCACCGGCCTGGGGCTACGTGGCAGCGATCGACCTGACCACCTCGAAAGTCCTGTGGAAGCACAAGAACGGCACCGTGCGTGACAGCTCGCCAGTACCGATCCCGCTGAGCATGGGCGTTCCGAGCCTGGGCGGGACCTTCGTCACCGCCGGTGGCGTGGGCTTCCTGAGCGGCACCCTCGACCAGTACCTGCGTGCCTACGACGTGAAGAACGGCAAGCAGCTGTGGGAAGGCCGCCTGCCTGCCGGCGCGCAAACCACGCCGATGACCTACACCGGCAAGGACGGCAAGCAGTACGTGCTGGTCATGGCCGGCGGTCATGGCTCGCTGGGCACCAAGCAGGGTGACTACGTAATTGCTTATAAACTGTCCGAGTAAGTATTAGCGGCGGTTAAACGAAAGGCGACCCCTGTGAGGGGGTCGCCTTTTTTGTGCCCCGGGATTTTGTCCGGCATTCGAAGACTCCATGCTGTCAAAACACTGAACACATACCCTGAAATATCCCTCGCCATTGAAACCACCCCCCACCTGCCCCATCTAAGACCCATATCCCATTGCGCAGGTGCCCCATGAGCGACCAGCAAGAATTCCCCGAAGACCCCAGCGAGTACGCGGACCCCGAGAACGCCGAGCACCACTCCACCGGCAAAGGCCTCGCACTCCCCGGCCAGAACCTGCCGGACAAGGTCTACATCATCCCGATCCACAACCGCCCCTTCTTCCCGGCCCAGGTACTCCCGGTCATCGTCAATGAAGAACCCTGGGCGGAAACCCTGGATCTGGTCAGCAAATCCGAGCATCACTCCCTGGCCCTGTTCTACATGGACACGCCCCAGGAAGACCCGCGCCATTTCGACACCTCGGCGCTGCCGCTCTACGGCACGCTGGTCAAGGTGCATCACGCCAGCCGCGAAAACGGCAAACTGCAGTTCGTCGCCCAGGGCCTGACCCGCGTGCGCATTCGCACCTGGCTCAAGCACCACCGCCCGCCTTATCTGGTGGAAGTCGAATACCCGCACCAGCCCACCGAGCCGACCGACGAGGTCAAGGCCTATGGGATGGCGCTGATCAACGCGATCAAGGAACTGTTGCCGCTCAACCCGCTGTACAGCGAAGAGCTGAAGAACTACCTCAATCGCTTCAGCCCCAACGATCCATCCCCCCTGACCGACTTCGCCGCCGCCCTGACTTCCGCCACCGGCAACGAGCTGCAGGAAGTGCTCGACTGTGTGCCGATGCTCAAGCGCATGGAAAAAGTCCTGCCCATGCTGCGCAAGGAAGTCGAAGTCGCGCGCCTGCAGAAAGAAATCTCCGCCGAGGTGAACCGCAAGATTGGCGAACACCAGCGCGAGTTCTTCCTCAAGGAGCAGTTGAAGGTCATCCAGCAGGAGCTGGGCCTGACCAAGGACGACCGTAGCGCCGACATCGAACAGTTCGAACAGCGCCTGGAAGGCAAAGTACTCTCGGCTCAGGCGCAGAAGCGCATTGCCGAAGAAATCAACAAGCTGTCGATTCTCGAAACCGGCTCGCCGGAGTATGCGGTCACCCGCAACTACCTCGACTGGGCGACCTCGGTGCCTTGGGGCGTCTACGGCAAGGATAAACTGGACCTCAGGCACGCCCGCAAGGTACTGGACAAACACCACGCCGGCCTGGACGACATCAAGGACCGCATCCTCGAATTCCTCGCCGTGGGTGCCTATAAAGGCGAAATCAGTGGCTCCATTGTGCTGCTGGTCGGGCCGCCCGGTGTGGGCAAGACCAGTGTCGGCAAATCCATCGCCGAGTCCCTGGGTCGTCCGTTCTATCGCTTCAGCCTCGGCGGCATGCGCGACGAAGCCGAGATCAAGGGCCACCGGCGCACCTACATCGGCGCACAACCGGGCAAGCTGGTGCAGGCGCTCAAAGACGTCGAAGTGATGAACCCGGTGATCATGCTCGACGAGATCGACAAGATGGGCCAGAGCTACCAGGGCGACCCGGCCTCGGCGCTGCTGGAAACCCTGGACCCGGAACAGAACGTCGAATTCCTCGACCATTACCTGGACTTGCGCATGGACCTGTCCAAAGTCCTGTTCGTGTGCACCGCCAACACCCTGGATTCAATTCCCGGCCCGCTGCTGGACCGGATGGAAGTGATTCGCCTGTCGGGCTACATCACCGAAGAAAAAATCGCCATCGCCAAGCGTCACCTGTGGCCCAAGCAGCTGGAAAAAGCCGGCGTCTCCAAGGGCAGCCTGTCGATCAGCGACAGCGCGCTGAAAGCGTTGATCGATGGCTACGCCCGTGAAGCCGGGGTGCGCCAGTTGGAAAAACAACTGGGCAAACTGGTGCGCAAGGCGGTGGTGAAGCTGATCGACGAACCCAAAGCGGTGATCAAGCTCGGCCCGAAAGACCTCGAAGCCTCCCTCGGTCACCCGGTGTTCCGCAACGAGCAAGTGCTCTCCGGTACGGGTGTCATTACCGGTCTTGCCTGGACCAGCATGGGCGGCGCGACCTTGCCGATCGAAGCAACCCGCATCCATACGCTCAACCGTGGCTTCAAGCTCACCGGTCAACTGGGCGATGTGATGAAAGAATCGGCAGAGATTGCCTACAGCTACGTGAGCTCGAACCTGAAGTCTTTCGGCGGCGATCCGAAGTTCTTCGACGAAGCCTTTGTGCACCTGCACGTTCCAGAGGGCGCCACGCCCAAGGACGGCCCGAGCGCGGGTGTCACCATGGCCAGCGCCCTGCTGTCCCTGGCGCGCAACCAGCCGCCGAAAAAAGGCGTGGCAATGACCGGTGAACTGACCTTGACCGGGCACGTGCTGCCCATTGGCGGGGTGCGCGAGAAAGTGATTGCGGCGCGTCGGCAGAAGATTTTCGAATTGATCTTGCCGGAGCCCAATCGCGGGAGCTTTGAGGAGTTGCCGGAGTACCTGAAGGAAGGGATCACCGTGCACTTTGCCAAGCGTTTTGCGGATGTGGCGAAGATATTGTTCTGATCGCGCCTGCAACACCGTTCGCGAGCAAGCTCGCTCCCACAGGGATTGCGACAAACCTGTGGGAGCGAGCTTGCTCGCGATAGCGTCGGCAGTGACGCCGCCCTCTTCCTGGTCGCCTCCGAGCGACTGTCACACTCTGTCTCATCTTCAGTTATGCTCGCCGTTCGTCGTCACCGCCGGAGCCGTTGAGCCCATGTCCCCGATTCGCCTGCTTGTTCCCATGAGCCTCGCTCTGCTTGCCGCCTGCTCCTCGCAACCGGGCCAGAACCTGACCGTGGAAAAACAGAGCCAATGCCCGGCCAAGCTGCATAACGGGCAGAACCTGATTGTGACGCTGCCCAGCAACCCGACCACGGGCTACCGCTGGGCGATTCAGGACTCGGCTGGCGGCGTGCTGCACGCCCTCGGCCCCGAGGTGTACAGCAACCCTGAAGACGCCGGCATCGTCGGCTCCGCCGGGATTTCGACCTGGCGCTTCCAGGCCTTCGCCACCGGCACCGGACGCCTGCGCCTGACCTCCCAGCAACCCTGGGCACCTGAGGTGTTGCCGGTAGACACCTTCGACTGCGCGATCTCGGTGAACTGACCATGGGCTGGCTGATTCTGGCGCTGATGGGCGCGGTGACGTTCCTGTACGGCCTCAGCGTGCATGCCACGCTGCTGTGTCTGCTGGTCAAGCCATTGCCAATACTGGCCCTGCTCGGCTGGTTGCATGATGCGCCGCCCAGTGAATATCGCCGCTGGATCAGCCTCGGCCTGATTTTCTCCCTGCTGGGCGATGTGTTGCTGGCGTGGCCGATGGATTTGTTCGTTTTTGGTCTCGGGGCCTTTCTGGTCGCGCATCTGGCGTACTTGAAGGCGTATCTGAGTGATTGCCGCCGGTTGGCGGTAATGCCGCTGATCCTGGCCCTGGTTGTCGGTGCCCTGTTATTGGGGATTCTGATTGCCAGTGGTTTGGGGCCTTTGCTGATCCCGGTGATTGTCTACGGCCTGGCGATCAGCACGATGCTCTGGCGCGCATTGGCCCGCCTGGGCACCGATGTGCCGCAACGTTCGGCCATGCTGGCGGCGGCCGGCGCAGTGGCCTTCGTGTTTTCCGACAGCGTGATCGGCATCAGTCGCTTCGTGATGCCGTTCGAGGCGGCGCCGTATGTGATCATCCTGAGCTATTGGCTGGGGCAGTGGGGGATTGCGGCTTCGGCGTTCGCCACCGAACCGCGCCGCGCCTGAGAAAAAAATCGTCCGCACGCGACCCGAGCCTGCGGCAGCGCCTGCAGGGGATCGCGTTGCAAGGTAGGAGCTGCCAGGCTGCGATCTTTTGATTTACGGTTTATCAGACAACCCGCGCATCAGCGCGCCAAGTTGGCTAAAATGCCGGCCTTTTCCACCCATGCCGCTGGAACCGCCGTGAGCAAAGAACCCGATCGCCTTTTCGCCCAGCCGTTGGCCCAGGTGCCTGACTTCGCCTTCAACGAGGATGTGGTGAGGGTCTTCCCGGACATGATCAAGCGCTCGGTGCCGGGTTACCCAACCATCGTCGAGAATCTCGGGGTGCTCGCCGCGCAGTTTGCCCAGCCCGACAGCGTGCTCTATGACCTGGGCTCGTCCCTCGGTGCCGTGACCCAGGCGTTGCGCCGGCACGTGCGCACGGACGGCTGCCGCGTGATCGCTGTGGATAACTCGGTGGCCATGGTTGAACGCTGCCGCGAATACCTCAACGGCCAGGACTCGATGTTTCAGGAGTTGCTGCCGGTGGAGGTAATCGAAGGCGACATCCTGGCACTCGAGTTCCAGCCGGCCTCGGTGGTGGCACTTAACTTCACCCTGCAATTCATCGCCCCGGAGCAGCGCACCGCGCTGCTCGCGCGTATCCGCCAGGCTCTGGTTCCAGGAGGCGCGCTGATTCTGTCGGAAAAACTGCGCTTCAACGATCCTGAAGAACATGCGCTGCTCACCGACCTGCACGTCGCCTTCAAGCGCGCCAACGGCTACAGCGAGCTGGAGATTGCCCAGAAGCGCAGCGCCATCGAAAACGTCATGAAGCCCGACAGCCTCGAAGAACACCGGGAGCGCCTGCTCGCGGCCGGGTTCTCGAAAGTCGTGCCGTGGTTCCAGTGTCTTAACTTTGCCTCGTTGATTGCATTGCCATGATTGATTTGTCTCCCCTCGCCCGCCGTCTCGCTGGCACCCCGCTGGCCGATTGGGCCAACACGCTGCAAGCCCAGCTCGACAAGAAAATGGAAAAAGGCCATGGCGATCTGGAGCGTTGGCAAAGCGCGCTGGACGCCTTGCCGAAGATCCAGCCGAGTGAAGTCGATTTGCTCAACGGCCTGACCCTGGACACCGATTGCGACGACGACACCCGCGCGCAGATGCGCACGGCGCTGATGGGTTTGTCACCGTGGCGCAAGGGGCCGTTCGATTTGTTCGGCGTGCACGTCGACACCGAGTGGCGCTCGGACTGGAAGTGGTCGCGGGTTGCGCCGCATCTGGATTTGAAGGGCAAACGCATCCTCGATGTCGGCTGCGGCAATGGCTACTACATGTGGCGCATGCTCGGTGCCGGTGCCGACAGTGTGATTGGCGTTGATCCGAACTGGCTGTTCTTCTGCCAGTTCCAGGCCGTGCAGCGTTACCTGTCCGAACCGAATGCCTGGCACCTGCCGTTTCCGTTCGAAGACCTGCCGCCGAACATGGAAGGCTTCGACACGGTGTTTTCGATGGGCGTGTTCTACCACCGCCGTTCGCCGATCGAGCATTTGCTGGCGCTGAAGGATTGCCTGGTCAAGGGTGGCGAACTGGTGCTGGAGACGCTGGTGATCGAAGGCGATCAGCAGCAGGTGCTGGTACCCGAAGACCGTTACGCACAGATGCGCAATGTATGGTTCCTGCCGTCGGTTCCGGCGCTTATGCTCTGGTTGCGCCGCGCCGGTTTCACCGAAGTGAAGTGCGTGGATGTGAGCGTGACCACTGTCGAGGAACAGCGCGGGACGCAGTGGATGAAGTATCAGTCGTTGAACGATTTCCTTGATCCAGAGGATCACAGCAAGACGATCGAAGGCCTGCCGGCGCCGATGCGTGCCGTCATCGTAGCCCGCAAATAAACTTCCCCCTGTAGGAGCGAGCTTGCTCGCGATGAACTCGAGAGCGCCGTGGGGAATCAGGCTCCCAGCGTTTTCGTTGACGACCATCGCGAGCAAGCTCGCTCCTACAAGGGGATTGGTGATTAGGGTTTGGCCCGGCGCGCCTTGAAGAACTCGCTCAGCACTGCGCCACACTCCTGGGCCAAAACCCCGCCTTCAAACACCACCCGGTGATTCAAAAAACCCTGGGTAAAGAACTGCCCCTGGCTCTGCACAATCCCCGCCTTGGGCTCCAGGGCGCCGTACACCACCCGCGCAATCCGCGAATGCACGATCAACCCCGCGCACATGCTGCATGGTTCAAGGGTTACGTAGAGCGTGCTGCCGGGCAGGCGGTAGTTGCTGGCGGCCAATGCCGCAGCGCGGATCGCGACCATCTCCGCATGGGCGCTGGGGTCGTTGCCGCTGATCGGGCAATTGAAGCCACGACCGATGATTTCTCCATCCTGCACCAGCACCGCACCGACGGGCACCTCTCCCAATGCCGCGCCTTGGGCCGCGAGGGCCAGCGCCTCGCGCATGAAATCCTGGTCACGGCTGCGATCGATGATCGCAGCAGGGCGAATCTGCCGCATCACGCCACCTCGATGGCGGCCATCAGGCCGGTTTCCATGTGGTCGATCACATGACAATGAAACATCCACACGCCGGGATTATCCGCCACCAGGGCGACCTGTGCGCGCTCGTTCTTGCCCAGCAGGTAGGTGTCCGTGAAGTACGGAATGACCTTGTGACGGTTTGAGGCAATCACTTTGAAGCTCATGCCGTGCAAGTGGATCGGGTGCTGATACTGGGTCATGTTTTTCAGTTCGAAGATGTAGCTCTTGCCCTTTTCGAGCTTGGCAATCGGCCGGTCGGCGCAGGTTTTATCGGTGATGTCCCAGGCCTGGCCATTGATCTGCCAAAGGCTGGGCGGCTTGCCGTTATCGACGTTGACCGACACCGAGCCCACCCATTCGAAATTGAAGTTGAGTTTCTCGGCATTGGCCAGGTCCGGCTCGGCCACCGGGTTGGGCGGCAGTGCGGGGGGCCATTGGCTCGGCGCGTCGGTGTTGGCCACCGAGCGCAAGGTCCCCAGGCGGACCGGGCCGTTGCGCAGGGATAACTCTTCACCCGCGGCAGGCGCCTTGATCGCCAGGCAAATGCGCATGCCCGGGCCGAGCCAGTACTCCTTGCCCAGCGGGCGCGGTTCGATAGGGTTGCCATCCAGCGCGTAGATCTGCGCTTCAACGCCGGGAATGTTCAGTCGATAGGTCAGGGTGTTGTCGAGGTTGAGCAGGCGCACGCGGGTGATCTGCCCGGCGGGCAAATCGATCACCGCCTGGGACACTCCGTTGATGGTCGACAAGCGCCCTGCGGTGCCACCCCGGGCCGCTTCGCGAGGGATGCTGAACGCAACGAACGCGCCCTCTTCATCGACGTGCCAGCTCTTCAGGCTCAAGGTCTTTTCATATTTGAAACCGGTAGGCTCGCGCTCTTCCACAATCAGCGGACCGACCAGGCCACGGCCAAGTTCTTCGCTGCTGTTTACGTGGGGGTGATACCAATAGCTGCCGGCATCGGGGACACGAAACTTGTAGTCGAAATACTCACCCGGCAGAACCGGGAGCTGCGACACATAGGGCACGCCGTCCATCTCCAGCGGCAGGCGGATGCCGTGCCAGTGAATAGTCGTGGCGACCGGCAGGTGGTTGATGAAACGCACTCGCAGCCATTCGCCCTGGCGCACGCGCAACTCGGTGCCCGGCGCCGAAGGGCCGAACGCCCAGGCTTGGGTGGTGTGCCCAGGGACCAGTTCGACGTCCAGTGGCGCCGCGATCAATTCGTAGTCATGACCCGCGTCGGCGTCAGCCATCTTGCCCAGCCAGTACCGCGAGGCGCCACCCGCTCCGAGACCAACGACAACAAGACCGGACAGGCCACCGAGAATTTGGCGACGGGTAAAGGACATGAACTCAGCTACCTCACTTATCTGCACCGGCCCGGGGGCCGGTAAAAGGCGAATACGATACACCTGCAGTTGAGAAACAGTAAGGGCGGCGCGGCGGATGGCCGCAGCCGGAGGCGGGCCTAGCCGAAAAAGATCTTTGCCTCTCCAAGATCCCTGCGCGGTCAGTTTGCGCCGGCATCTCTTTTTGGAACGCCAATGGTTTTGCGTTCACCCGTTGCGGAGACTTCGTACACGTTCATGACCCAGGTGTCGGCGATCACGGTTTCAACCACATAATTCCTCTTGGCTTGCGGCGTGAATTGCTGCGCAACAGGCTGCTCCTTGTCGAACGGCGTAGGCATGGGAATACCGTTAAAGGTAAACGGTTTGTCCTTGACCTCCCCTTGCACGTACATAGTTTTGTCCGCCTCGACCAGCTTACTGATGCTGTCAGTACCACCTGCGATTTTCTTCAGATAAGCCGGTACACGCTTGAAGTAAGCAGAGTCATAAACCCGTTCACCCGCGCTCACAAATCCAGCATTGGCATACCCGTAGGTATAACTGACAGGACGATCACCCTCGCCGCCTATTGTACGGAAAGTCACGCTTGCTTGATGGTCATTCATGTCCAGTGGAACTACCGGCTCTGAAGTAAGGTCACCCGACTCACGGCTGCTGCAGCCCGTCATGATAAGAGCGAAAGTGATTGCTAACGGAAACGCCAAAGAAATTTTCATTCAATCCCTGAACCGTCTAAAAGAAGGACTGTATGGAGCCATTTGCAGAGTAAAAGTTCCTTGTACTCTATCGGTGCTGCTGTGGAATTGACCGCTCTGTCGATACCACACTGACCTTATAATATTTACTCAAGATCCAATGACCGACGTACTGGACGGCGATAAAACAGCGCACAGCTGCTATGACGATGGCAGGACCGCTTGCAAGCCCTTCTGGAGAGATTCACCCTACGGCGTCTCACATTAACCCGAGTCAAACCATAAGGAAGAACGCCATGTTTACCAGGAACCTGCTGTTGAGTTTTTGCGCTGCGTTACTGGTTGGCTGCACGGGAAGGGGCTTTCAACCGCCTCCCCCGGAATTTACCAATTGGAAAAAAAGCGGGGTCTCGCAAGAGGGTGTTAAAAGCGCTATGACCGCATGCGGCTATACCAACCTGACAGGGACGGGGGACACGACGCCGATTGACCAGGTACTCACGCAGTTTTATTGCATGAAAGACTCCGGTTTCAAGCGCACAGATAACATTGACCTGTGCAAGGAAGGCCGCATCGGAGAATCACCGGTGTGCGAAGGCCGCCGGTAACCCATCAGCAAAAGAAAGCAGGTAATGAACGATCTGCGCAACGGACTGTACGGCACCACACTGGTGTAACCTGCCGAGGCCTCCATTGGCAATGGTGCACTATGACATATGATGAGTAGATACTTTCCTTGCTGTCGCACCGGCCTCTCTAAAGCCTGGATGGTGACGATCAGCGCGCTTCTCATCGCCTGCCAATCGCCGCGCGAGGCACTGCAACAACTGGCTGATGAGCACGGCCGACAATTGGAGGTCCTGCCGGGACACGCCTTCCCCCTCTTGTTACTTGCGCCGCAAACTGCAGAAAAGATGACTCGCCTGCGTGTCTACCTGGAAGGCGATGGCCATTCCTGGGCGACGGCCACTCAACCCAGCCTGGATCCGAGCCCACACAATCTGTTAGTGCCACGGTTGGCGGTCGATGATCCGACACCGAATACGTACCTGGCACGCCCCTGCCAGTTCGTCATGGCCGCAGCCTGTCAATCAGCACTCTGGACCAATCGACGATTTTCTCAGGAAGTGGTCACCCGCCTCAGCCAGGCGCTGGATCAATTAAAACAGCGATATGGCAATAGGGAGTTCGAACTAGTGGGGTATTCAGGTGGCGCCGCTCTCGCATTATTGTTAGCGGCGCAGCGCAATGATGTTACCCAGGTGCAAACCCTTGCTGGCAATCTCAGTCCACGTCTGTGGGCGAAGATGAAAGGACTGTCGCCACTCAACGGTTCACTGGATCCGCTGGACTATCGTAATCGACTCGCCCTATTACCCCAGCGTCATCTCATCGCAGAAGCAGACCTGATTATTCCAGGTAGTTTAGCTGACAGGTACCAACAGGCGCTTGGCTCGCCGCTCTCCCAGTGCGTCCATGTACTAAGAGTAAGCCATGATAAGGGGTGGGAAGCGACATGGAGCCGATGGGCTAACACTCCGTTGGCACATTAAAATCATGAAACTCAGGGTGGGCAGGTTCGTTTAAAACATCCGAATCCTATCCCCCTGGGGCCTGACCCGGGCGCGACCGCAACTGCGACCCTAAAGTTCCATTTATTGCTGAATAACCCCGAAAAGCCTAAACAAACAACTGTAGCGTCACATTTTTTAGCTATTTTCTCGTCATTTGTTCTTTTTTTGATGAATTATCCTACAAGCATCGTGTAAATTTGAGCGCGCTTGAATCAGCACTTCACTGACAAGCTGGCAGGGATGCCTAAAACAGACGCTGACGCGTGGGTTGTTCCCTGCCGGTTTCTGCCCTGTAAGGATACTGCCTTGAACATTTCCCACCTGCGCCGCTCGTTGTTGGCGCTGTCCGTCGCGACTACTACTGCCACGGTCCATGCCGCACCCGCACCCGACTTCAACCACGACCTGAGCACAGGGGCATACAGCAGCTCCGGTGATGTTTTCAATAACGCCACCTTCACCGGGACGTCGCAAAACGCAGGTGTAGAGCTGATCAACGTGACCCTGGCGGGTAACCTGGTCAACCAGGGCAAAATTAACCTGACGGCTGCGAACCCCACCGACTTCCCGTCCGGTATCGCCATGACCCTCAATTCCAACGTCGGTGGCGACCTGATAAACAATGGCGACATTACGGTGAGCGGCAACGCCGTCGTCGGCCTGGACCTGTATCTGGCGAAGATCGCAGGTGAAGTGAACAACAACGGCAACATCACTGTGGCTGGCGAACAAGCCGAAGGCATGCTGATAACCTCGACCCAGGCGCGCATCAATAACTCGGGCACTATCACCGCGCGCGGCATCGACTCTGTGGGTATCGACATCGAAGAGGCACGCTTTACCGGTCAGATGACAGGCGCTCCCTTCCAGAGCGATATCAACAACAGCGGGACTATCTCCGCTGACGGGGTCGGTATCCGCTTTCGCAGTCTTGACACCTCCGGCGGTTTCAACACCCTATCCATCAGGCAGACAGGCGGCCTGATCGAAGGCGGCACTGCAGCAATTCTGGCGGACGACAATGCCTCCCCTTCGTATTTCTACTGGCAAGGTGGCCAGGTCAAGGGTGACCTGCTGGGCCTGAGTGGTGTACTGGTACAAGGGGACGCGATGTTCGATGGCTCGACCATCCGCGCCGGTTTCGTCGATATCGACGGTGGCCGCCTGACGCTGCTTCGCCCGCAGACTACGATCGTGGGCGACCTCGACATGGACAGCGAAACAGCGCGCCTGCGCCTGCTGCTGGATAACAACACACTGCCCAATACGCCGATCCTGAAAGTCACCGGTAATACTTTCTTCTCTCCAGGTAGCCAGATCGAACTGCAGGCTCGAACCGACGACTTCCGCACGTCAGCCCAGGGCACGCGCTACACCCTCATCAACTCTGGCACTTGGGAAGACCCGCAGAATCTGTCCGTGGTTTCCTCATCGGCGCTGCTTGAGGTGAGGAACTTCGGCATTGAAGGCCAGGACGTGAAAGCACTGGTTGCCACCCGCAGTGATGAGGTGATCACGGAAGACCTGCAGGGTGCCAGTGGTTCGGGCAACGCGGTAAACGCCATCAAGCCGGTCAAGAACACGGTCATGGGCCAGATGGACGAAAGCGACCCGGTATTCCAGAGTTTCGCCAACGCAGCCACCAGTGAAGACCTGGCCAAACTTGCCGAAACTCTGACCCCGGACGTCAGCCGTGGAGTCATCAACGCCGCCACCAACAGCCAGAACCTGGTCGCAAGTGCCATCAACCGCCGCGCCAGCAAAGCGCGTAGCGGTCTGTCCTCCGGTGACGTCTTGGCAGAACAAGGCGTATGGATGCAAGCACTGTCCAGCGATGCCAACCAGGACACCCGCCATGGTGTCGACGGCTACGACGCAAATACCAACGGCATCGCCGTGGGTGCCGACGGCAAGCTCAACGCCGATACCACGGTGGGCCTGGCTTACAGCTACCTGACCAGCGACGTCAAATCCGATCTGGGCAAAAAAACCGACGTCAGCGGCCATGCACTGACGCTGTACGGCAACTGGGCTCGTGACAACTTCTTTGTCGACACCTCGCTGATGTATGGCTGGAACGACAACGAGTCCAAACGCTACATCGCCGGTACCCGCGCCAAAGCCGACTACGACAGTGAGATCTTCGGCGTCAACGCACTGGCTGGCTATACTTTCCAGCTCGACAAGCAGTGGCTGCTGGAACCACAGATCGGTGCGCGCTATGCCAACGTATCGATGGATTCGTACCGTGAAAAAGGTAGCTCAGCCGCCCTCGACGTCGGCAGCCAGCGCTATGAAATCGGCGAAATGGGCCTGGGTGCCCGTCTGGCAGCTGCTTTTGACGTAGGTGTGGGCAGCCTGGAACCGCAAGCCAAGCTGATGGCCTGGCACGATTTCATCGGCGACAAGGCCGCCACCACCTCCACTTTCGTGCTCGGCGGTACCCCGTTCACCACCACAGGCGCGACACCGGCGCGCGACAGCTATGAGCTGGGAGTGGGCGCGAACTACCGCGTGGGTGCGTGGAGTGTGGGAGGAACGTACAACTACCTGACCAGCAGTGGTTTCGACGCCGACACCTTCACTGCGAACGTGCGTTACGACTTCTGATCAACGTCTTCGCCTGAAACAACAAAGCCCGCATTGGCGGGCTTTGTTGTTTCAGGCTGATGCACAAAGCTGCCAGAATTTGCCAGACCCAAAAAGCCAAAAGCCCGCAATTACGCGGGCTTCAGGGCATTTCTTGCTAGTTGGTGCCGGACAATGCCGGACGTCCAATCATTCCCACTCTATTATCAATTGATCGAAAAAAACTTTATAAAACAGAGCTTTCAGACATTGGATAATTAAACAACCATGAAAAATGCCATGCACAGTAAACCGTTCAAGAAGTCGGATTAGCCTCTCTCGGGGCAAAGGCTGCCGAGAGCTGACGCTTAGCTACTCAGTTCAGTAGCCCTGTAAATCGTTCTTCTGGAAGTCCCGCAGCGACAATCGCTTCGGCTTTTATCAGCGTGCCATCGAAATCTGCCGGCTTATCCAGCCCTATCCGTGCGCTGGTGCAGTAAAGCGTTTCATAATCAGGTCCCGCTAACACCGGGCAAGTGGTCTGAATACACGGGGAGTCGATCACGCTGTCAACTTTGCCGTCAGTCGCGTAACGCACGACTCTGCTACCGCCCCATTCCGCATTCCAGAGAAAACCCTGCGCATCAATACAAGAACCGTCTGGAGCACCCTGACCGTTGACTGTAGTGAATACACGCTGGTTTTCTAGCGACGGGTAATCACAGCAGAAAATGCATCCTTGCAGGGAGTCCGCGTAATACATGGTGGAACCGCCCGGGCTAAAACAGATGCTGTTCGGGATCGCCACTTCGAGAAGGTCCAGCGTTTCTGTCTCGAGCGTCGCGGCATTGAGCCGGTGAAATCTGCCTATGGTTTGCACCGGCTCGCCGGTGTCCATAGTGCTGAATACGAAGTTTCCCATACGGTCGCAGCGACCATCATTGATCCGGGTTCCTGCCACGCCAGGGGTGGCTGTGATTTTGCTGAAACGACCGGTGCTCAGGTTGTAGTAGCCCAGGCAGGATGCCAGTCCCATCAGCAATATGTCTTCGTCTGCCGTGAGGGCAAATGACCCTAGCGGCTCTGGCAGGGAGCAACGCTGCACTTCGCCGCTTTCGGGGTCCAGAGCAAGCAGTTCGCAACCTGGGATATCGGTCCAGAACAGGCGTTCCGTTCTTTCACACCAGATAGGGCACTCGCCAAGGAGGCTGGTGGTGTCGGTTAGGGTTTTAAACATGGTTGCGTCCTACGAAACAGGATGGGGTAAACAAGGCAGTCAGTTGGAGAACAGCGCTGACCACCTGTCACCGAACAGGGCGATGGCCAAGCCTGCGAGCATCACCATCGACCCGGCCAACTTGACGAGAGACACCGGCCTTTCCGATGCCCCCATCATTCCGAAATGATCGATAACCAGTGACGAGACAATCTGCCCTGCGATAGCGAGGCCCAGCAGGGCTGACAGACCGATTTTTGGCGCAAGCACCACATAACTAAGCAAGGCACCGGCACCCAGCAGACCGCCCAGCAGGCTCCACCAGGGCTGGGCAGGTATAGCCGCCAGTGAGGCCACTATCCCGCCGCGCATCAATGAAAAGACGCCCAGGCATACCGCACCGGCAGTAAATGAGAACAGCGCCGCCGCTACGGAATCTCCACCCACCCCTTTAGCGAGTTGACCATTCAGCGTGGTCTGCAGGGTTATGCCAAGCCCTGCGGCGATGGCCAGCAGGTAGTAGGCTGCGTTCATCTCGCGTCTCCTTACTTGGCTGACTCAAGCGGCATAAATGTCTCGGCAAAAATATCCGGCTGGTAGCCTGCGGCAGCAAACAGATGCTCACGGGATTCGTCGATTGCTGCACGCAGCCTTTCGCTGTCCACGCCCAGCACCTTGCCGCCGCGCTTGACGATGCGCCCGCCAATCATGACCGTGTCGACATTGCTGCGTTCGGCCGCGTGTACCACGGTGCCGAATGCGTTACCCGACGGGTAAAGGTTGATGTCCTGCGCATTGATAAGGATCAGGTCGGCCTGTTTGCCGGGGGCCAGGCTGCCGACTTTGTCCTGCAATCCGGCACAGGTAGCGCCGTCGAGAGTGGCGGCTTTGAGCAGGCCATGAGCAGGCAGGGTCACCGGATGATGTTCTGCGCCGCAGCAGCGCTGCTGGTGCATGCCCATGACGCGCTGCAGGTAGAACGCCACCCGCATCTCCATGAACATGTCACCGCTGTAGGAGGTTTCGTTATCGACACTCAGCCCCGGACTGATGCCGTGACGCTGGGCCGACTGCATGGCGAACATTCCATATTCAATGCCGTAGTGGGCATCTGAACGCGGGCATACGTTGACCCGCACGCCAGCCTCGCGAAGGATTTTCCAGCCGGCGTCCGGCAGCGCTGTGCAGTGGTTGAAGATGTTATCGGGGCGCAGCAGACCCTCGCGATGCAAACCCTCCAACTCAGCTGCCATGTCCCCGCCGAAAAATTCGGTAATGATCGGCAGCCCCAAGCGCCGGGCTTCAGCCCATAGCTCAGGCTCCAGCTGCGCCATCACCGCCAGCGAGAGCAGTGGATTGTCGCCGTTCTTGACGTATTTTTCCTGCAGGCGCTCCAGGTTGCCGGGCCAGTGGGCTTTGTCCCACTCACCGGAAACTGGCGCACCAGAGGCGTGTACAGATCGGATACCAGCATCAAGCAGCGCCTCTACCGCAGCATCGGAGTGCGAGCCGGTGCGGCTGTTGTGCGAGTTATCGACCACGGTGGTGATGCCGGCATCGATGCAGCCCAGCGCAGTCAGCAAGTTGCCGATATACATGTCAGCCGGGCGATAGTATTTGGCGAACGAGAAGTGCGTGGCGTTGCAGTAATCTTCCAGGGTTTCGGCATTCGGATTGATTCGACGCAGTTGGCCCTCCCAGGAGTGACGATGCGTATCGACCATGCCGGGCATGGCAATCATGCCGGATGCCTCGATAACAACAGCGTCGCCGGCCTCAATGTTTTCACCTATGGCCGTGATGGTGCTGCCTTCGATAAGGATATCGCCGCGCGCCAGATTGCCGATATCACCATCCATGCTCAGCACAGTGGCGCCGCGGATAAGGGTGCGGGCGGCCGGAGCGGCCGGGGCCTGCACGATGCTGCGGTTATATTCAGCCATTTTCTGTACACCTCTTCAAATTTCGTTGGAAGCAATGTACGCAATGCGGTACTACGGGAAAAAGATGGTTAAACTGTTTTTATTATTCAATATTTACGAATAATAACGACTTCCCCCGATCACTGCTTTGAGGCTGCTAACAGTCATGGACCGTATTCAAGCGATGCAGGTTTTCGTTCGTGTGGCTGAAGCAGAAAGCTTTATCCAGGCGGCGCAGACGCTCTCTCTGCCGGCCTCGACAGTTACCAGCAGCGTCAAAAATCTTGAGAAGTACTTGCAGGTGCGCCTGCTGAACAGAACAACGCGACGGGTCAGCCTGACGCATGAGGGCGCTCAATATCTGGCGCAATGCAGGGAAATATTGGAGCTGATCGAACACACAGAGACCAGCCTGACGGATTCCGTAAAACGGCCACAGGGGCGTTTGCGTGTCGATATGCCGGGTGGCATTGCACACTTCATCGTCATGCCAAACCTGCAAGACTTCTACAGGCGCTACCCGGATATCTACCTGATGATAGGCGTCAACGATCGGCAGGTTGATCTGGTTCAAGAGGGTGTCGATTGCGTTATTCGTACAGGCGAGCTCGATGACTCAACGCTCGTTGCGCGCCCACTCGGTCGGTTTCGCTGGGTGACCTGTGCGTCTGCCGCCTATCTCGAAGAGAACGGTACTCCGCAAAATCCGCAAGATTTGTCTCACCACCGGGCCATTCATTACTTCTCGGGCCGTGCAAGGCAAGCAGGTGAAATGCGCTTTGCCCGTGGCACCGAAAAAATCTCAGTCCCGGTGAACGGCACAGCGGCTGTCAACGAGACTGGGCTTTACATCAAAATGTGCCTTGAAGGTTTAGGGCTGGTGCAGCTCGCTGAGAACGTGGTCAGCGAGCATCTGCGAAAAGGGCGGCTGGTTGAAGTACTTGCTGACTGGCAGCCCGCATCGGTTCCTGTGCACCTGCTATACCCGCATCAGCGCTTTCTATCGCCAGCTGTGAGCGCATTCGCTGACTGGATTGCTGGTCTTGTTCGCGACGATGATTCAGCAGGTTCAAGTTGAACGTTGCGCCCGGCCAGCATTCCGATGAATGCGCCGGCTACGGAGATTGCGGCTGTGATCAGCAGCGGTGCTGTCCAGCCACCGGTCCAGTCGTGCAGTTGGCCTAGCAGCAAGGGGCCTGCGGCTGCCATCAGGTAGCCGACGCACTGCGCCATTCCTGACAGTGCCGCCGTGTCACCGGCATTTTTTGTGCGCAGGCCGATGAAGGTCAGGCCGAGCATCATGCTGGCACCAGAGCCGAAGCCCAGGAACGCGGCCCACAACATGGCGAAGTCTGGCGCGTAAATGAGCCCGATCAGGGATGAGGCGGTTAACAGGCTGACGGTAGCGGCTGCCAGTTTCTGGTCTTTGAGACGGCGAAGCGTGGCCGCCAGAATCAAGCCGGGAATGGCCGTGGTCAGTTGAAGCGTGCCGTGTACCGTGCCTGCTTGCTCCGGGGATATGCCATGGTCCATCAGAATGGTCGGCAGCCAGCCGACGGCGACATAAAAAGGCATCGCGTTCAGCCCCATGAACAGTGTGACCTGCCATGCCAGCGGCGAACGCCAGACGGCCACGGTTGGCGCTTGTTTCGGACCGGACAGATTTACGTGTTCGTGTTTTTTCAACTGCGGCAGCCACACCACCAGCGCCAACAACGGGGCTGCGACCAACAAACTCAGGGCAATCGGCCATCCCCATGATTGGGTCAGCGGAACTATTACGGCTGAACCGACAGCGCCCGCTGCGCCCATCGTGATGGAATAAGCGCCGGTCATGGACGCCATTTTTGTCGAGAAGTCGCGTTTGATAAGGCCGGGCAGCAGCACGTTGCCCAGGGCGATCCCAGTGCCTATCAATATCGTACCGGCGTACAACGCCCACGCGCTGCCTGCGGAGCGGAGCAGGATGCCCGCTGAAATGACCAACAGTGCACCGAAAAGCGTGCGCTCGATGCCGAACCTGCGGGCGACCGATGCGCTGAGCGGGGAGAAGGCTGCAAAGGCAAGTAATGGCAGTGAAGTAAGCAGGCCTAGAGCTGAGGCGCTCAAGCCAAAATCATTCTGGATCAGCGGCAAAACGGGCGCGATGCTGGTAAAGGGAACGCGCAGGTTCACGGCAATAAGCAGAATGCCTGCGACGAGCGCGATGGCATGCCACTTGTTTTTTGTATTTGACATATTCTTTATCTGTCCTCTTGAAAGAAGACAACTGTAGAGAACTTCAGAACTGTATAATATAGATATCAAGACACTAGATACCTAAATTATGCCAAGCTCAAAAAATATCGTTTCCTCGCCGGAAGATTTCGATTCAGATCTTTTCGCCCAGGCAGCGATTGCCCTCAAGGTTGCGCCTGACCTCAATGATTCGGGTGCCCGCCCGCATGATCATCGTAAAGGCCAGCTGATCCTGTCTTTGCATGGCGCAGTGAGCTGTGAGCTGCAAAATGCACTCTGGCTTGTCCCTCCCCAGCACGCCGTATGGATCCCGGGCGGCACGCCGCACAGTTGCCGAGTGACCAGAAACGCCCGGACCTGCTTTCTGTTCGTTGAGCCCGGTGCGGCAGCCATGCCTGAAGAATGCTGCACGGTTGCCATTACGCCCCTTGTTCGGGAGATGATCCTGCATCTCGCTGAACAGGAACCTGCTTACCATTCCGAGGGCAAGACAGCGCGGCTGGTTGCAGTGCTGCTTGAGCAGCTTTCCGATGCTCCGCTGAAAGAGTTGCATTTGCCGATATCAGACCACCCCAAGATCAAACAAATCGCGGATACGCTCTTCTCAGATCCAGGCGACCGAACCACGTTGCGCGAGTGGGCCACTCGTCTTGCAACCAGTGAACGAACGCTGGCCAGGCTTGTAGAAAGCACGACCGGGCTGAGCTTCGGACGCTGGCGCCAACAGTTGCATTTGATGATCGCGCTGAGCCATTTGGCGGAGGGGGTATCCGTGCAGCGTGTGGCGGGCATTCTGGGATATGACTCTGTTAATGCCTTCATCACGATGTTCAAGAAAGCCCTGGGTAAACCGCCTACACAGTATTTTTCCTCGCTACGTTAGCGCTCTGCAGCGCTAATATTGGGTCAACAGGGCACAGTCCGGGGCGCTCATGGACATGGAGAATGTGATGTTGCTGACTCGAAATCAGTTGTTGGGCCTGAGCCTTCTGGCAGTAGTTGGGGGCTGTACCCCTTTTCAACCGCCACCCGGGGACTACACACTGTGGTAGAAAAAGGGGGTAACCCAATCGGGCGTCGACAACGCCATGCGTGCTTGCGGGTATACCAATCTTCATGGCGCGGGAGACACCTCGCCGATTGATGTTGTGCTGACGCGGTTCTACTGTATGAAGGACGCAGGGTTCAAGCGCAGGGATAATCTCGACCTGTGCAAGCTAGGCCGCATTGGCGAATCGCCGGTGTGCGAAGGCCGCCGGTAATGATTGTTCGCACACTCCGCGTGGGAATGCGCAGACCTGTCTAGAAAGAGTCAGACGACGGCGTATCACATGCTTTCCGAGTCATACCATCAGGGAAGACGCCATGTTTACCAGGAACCTGCTGTTGAGTTTTTGCGCGTTGTTACTGATCGGCTGCACAGGTAGGGGCTTTCAACCGCCGCCGCCGGAATTTACCAATTGGAAAAAAAGCGGGGTCTCGCAAGAGGGTGTCAAGAGCGCTATGACCGCATGCGGCTATACCAACCTGACAGGGACGGGGGACACGACGCCTATTGACGAGGTACTCACGCAGTTTTATTGCATGAAAGACTCCGGTTTCAAGCGCACAGATAACATTGATCTGTGCAAGGAAGGCCGCATCGGCGAATCGCCGGTGTGTGAAGGCCGCCGGTAACCCATCAGCAAAAGAAAGCAGGGAATGAACGATCTACGCAACGGACTGTACGGCACTACACTTGTGTTGGCGGCATCAGCGCCGGGTGGTTGCACCACCTAGACCGCTATCAACGGCAAGCCTGGGGTGAACATGGGGACGGCAATCAAAAGGTGCTCGCCGTGGTCAGCAACGGCAATATCGTGACCAAACAGATCGATGGCCAAGGCTTCCGTGCGGAGAGTTACTCGAAGTGGAGACTGGCAAACAGTTACTGCTGACATCTGCTCGGCTAAGCGTTCTCGATACCATGTCGGCATTCCTTATCCGGGACATGGTATCGATCTAGCGCTCTCAAATACTTACGATGTGCGCCATTAAAAACGCCATTGACAACGTAGCAAACATCACTATCTATTCTTATTTTTTAGATAAAAATCAAATAGTTGCGAATCAGCCTACTCCCACTCGAACATAAACAATCTTAAAAAACCAATATAAATCCTGTCTCTTATACACATCT
>NZ_JZRI01000035.1:0-2458 GCF_000952175.1 Pseudomonas sp. ES3-33
GTACAAGGACAGCATTTATAGATTGGCTGCATGGCTCTGGTGGGTGATAGCGTTTACGTCTCCATGGTCTAAATCACCGTACCGCCGGAGGCGTAACCATGTTTGGATTAGAAGCGCTCGATCTCGCCAGAATTCAATTTGCGTTTACCATTTCTTTTCATATTATTTTTCCCGCTATTACTATCGGCTTGGCAAGCTATCTAGCCGTCCTCGAAGGCCTGTGGTTAAAAACGGGCAATGATGTTTACCGCAATCTTTATCATTTTTGGCTGAAAATATTTGCGGTCAACTTTGGCATGGGCGTTGTATCGGGTGTGGTCATGGCCTATGAGTTCGGGACCAACTGGAGCCGTTTTTCCGACTTCGCCGGTGCAATTACCGGCCCATTGCTGACTTACGAAGTTCTGACTGCTTTTTTCCTGGAAGCAGGTTTCCTCGGCGTCATGCTATTTGGCTTAAACCGAGTGGGCCGCGGCCTGCACTTTTTCTCGACGATCATGGTGGCTCTCGGTACGCTCATTTCTACGTTTTGGATTCTCGCGTCCAATAGCTGGATGCACACTCCGCAAGGCTACGAAATTGTAGATGGCCGAGTGATTCCCGTGGACTGGCTGGCAGTCATTTTTAATCCCTCTTTTCCTTTCCGGTTAGCGCATATGGCAATTGCTGCCTTTATTGCGACAGCCCTATTTGTAGGCGCATCAGCGGCTTGGCACTTGTTGCGCGGGCGCGATAATCCAGAAATTCGCAAAATGCTATCTATGGCCATGTGGATGGCGTTGATCCTCTCGCCTATTCAAGCTGTTGTCGGGGATGCACATGGCGTGAATACCTTAAAATATCAACCAGCAAAAATCGCGGCAATCGAAGGCAATTGGGAAAACAATGGCGATGAGCCAACACCGCTTATCCTGATTGGCATGCCGAACATGGCTGATGAAAAAACAAATTATAAAGTCGAGATTCCGTACCTCGGAAGCCTGATCCTGACGCACAGTTTGGATAAGCAAGTACCGGCATTAAAGTCCTTCCCGGCCCAGGACAGACCCAACTCTGCCATTGTGTTTTGGTCATTCCGGCTTATGGCGGGTCTTGGAATGTTGATGATATTGCTAGGGTTCTTCAGCGCATGGCTTCGCTGGCGAGGGAGTTTATATACGAATCGCGTATTCCTGACTCTGGCGATGTGCATGGGGCCTGCGGGACTGATTGCGATGCTGTCGGGCTGGTTCACTACAGAAATCGGCCGTCAGCCTTGGGTGGTCTACGGATTGCTGCGTACCGCCGACGCTTCTTCGGGGCACAGCGTCGGGCAGATGAGCCTGACGTTGGTGACCTTTGTCTTGGTCTATTTCACATTATTCGGCACAGGTTTCGGCTACATGATGCGCCTCGTGCGTAAAGGGCCAAGTGAACAGGAGGGGAATTCGACAACGCCCGGTGGCCCTGGCCAATCGCGCACGCCTGCACGTCCACTGTCCGCAGCCCATGAAGGCGTAGATACCGGCGAACACGACACTTTGACGAAAGGAAGATAAAAAATGGGCATTGATCTTCCACTTATCTGGGCTGTCATCATCGTCTTTGGCATCATGATGTACGTCGTCATGGATGGTTTTGACTTGGGCATTGGCATTCTTTTTCCAATCATCAAGGATTCGGGAAGCCGAGACGTAATGATGAACACCGTCGCTCCAGTATGGGACGGTAATGAAACTTGGTTAGTGCTGGGTGGGGCCGCGCTGTTCGGTGCGTTTCCGCTGGCATACTCAATTGTTTTGTCTGCGTTGTACCTTCCACTGATATTTATGCTGATTGGGCTTATTTTCCGTGGGGTCGCGTTCGAATTTCGCTTCAAGGCGACGGACGAGAAACGTCATCTGTGGGACAAGGCCTTTATTGGAGGTTCGCTTGTGGCGACATTCTTCCAAGGGGTAGCGCTAGGTGCATTTATCGATGGCATACCGGTGATGAACCGTCAATATTCGGGCGGGGGACTGGACTGGCTATCGCCATTTAATGTTTTTTGCGGTCTCGCGCTGATTGTCGCCTACGCACTACTTGGATGTACCTGGTTGATCGTGAAGACTGAAGGGCGCTTGCAGGCATCTATGTATAAATTGGCGAAACCGCTAGCGTTGATGCTGTTGCTCGTCATGGGGATCGTCAGCATATGGACGCCTCTAACGCACGCAGCTATTGCCACTCGCTGGTTCAGCATGCCTGGTCTTTTGTGGTTTTTGCCAGTGCCTTTGCTGGTGCTTGTATGTATGTTCGGCCTATTTAAAGCGGTCGAGCGACGATCGAACATTTTGCCTTTCATCCTAACACTGGTTTTGGTTTTCCTTGGCTACAGCGGTTTAGGCATTAGCCTCTGGCCCAATATCGTTCCACCATCGGTATCGATCTGGGATGCCGCGTCGCCACCCCAAAGCCAGGGTTTTATGCTGGTAGGTAC
>NZ_JZRI01000036.1:0-104061 GCF_000952175.1 Pseudomonas sp. ES3-33
GTTAGAATACCGGCCTGTCACGCCGGGGGTCGCGGGTTCGAGTCCCGTCCGCTGCGCCATATTCGGTAATCTGGAACGCTGAACGCCAGGTCACCACGGAAAAGCCCGCCTAGTGCGGGCTTTTTTTCGTCTGCGATTTGGCTTTTGCCGTGTCAGCGTCATTGCACCACCGCAAGACATTAGCCGCCGTGGGGAGTAGATGACAGAAGCTTCACCCGCCGAATGCCGAAATGCGTTACAACACCTGAACTTATCAGACGTTTCCTGCTCTCATGCCGGTAGCCATTGGTCGTGGCCGCCTGATAAGCTCGCGGCTTTATTCGATTGCCCTTTAGGCGCATGAACAAGGAAATAGCATGAAACAGCATCGGTTGGCGGCGGCGGTGGCCCTGGTTAGCCTGGTACTTGCGGGTTGTGATTCGCAGACCAGCGTAGAGCTGAAAACCCCGGCGCAAAAAGCTTCCTACGGGATTGGCCTGAACATGGGCAAAAGCCTGGCTCAGGAAGGCATGGATGATCTGGACTCCAAAGCCGTTGCCCAGGGCATCGAAGATGCCGTTGGCAAGAAAGAACAGAAACTGAAGGATGAAGAGCTGGTCGAAGCCTTCGCCGCGCTGCAGAAGCGTGCTGAAGAGCGCATGGCTAAAATGAGCGAAGAGTCGGCATCCGCTGGCAAGAAATTCCTCGAAGACAATGCCAAGAAAGCGGGTGTTACCACCACTGCTTCGGGCCTGCAGTACGAAGTCGTCAAAAAGGCCGACGGCGCCCAGCCCAAGCCGACCGACGTAGTGACTGTGCACTACACCGGTACCCTGACCAACGGCACCGTGTTCGACAGCTCCGTTGAACGTGGCAGCCCGATTGACCTGCCGGTCAGCGGTGTGATCCCGGGTTGGGTCGAAGGCCTGCAACTGATGCACGTAGGCGAGAAGTACAAGCTCTACATTCCTAGCGAACTGGCTTACGGCGCGCAAAGCCCAAGCCCGGCAATCCCGGCCAACTCGGTGCTGGTATTCGACCTGGAACTGCTGGCGATCAAGGATCCGGCAAAACAGGAAGACGCAGCCAAGTAATTTGCGTCTGTTTTGAACCAACGCCTCGCTCATGCGGGGCGTTGTTGCATTCGGGATTTGACGAACGCAAACAAAACGAACGGACGTGGCAGGATGCAGTCATAGCGATTGAAGACGCCTGCGCTAGCCGCGCTGGGGCGCCAAGTCAATGAAATGTTGGGTTTTTTTATGTGAGTAAAAAACGCCCGATCTGAGCTCAGCCCTTATGAAACGGGGGCTTCAGCGACAAAATGCAGCTCTGTTCACAAGGTTATCCACAATTTGTGTGGATAACATTTCAGCGGGAGGAAATATGAAAGCACCCTGGAACTTTGCCCGTTTCCTGCCACTGGCCGGCCGGCTGCTTGCTCGGGGCCGTCTGCCGACTTTGCTGTTCGCTGTCGCCAGCAAAGGTGCCAGTCAAGGCAACCGCCTGGGCAAGCTCAAGGAAGACCTGCGCCTGCTGCAGGCCTTGTGCCTGGCCTATTGGCGAGGAGAGTACCGCGCGATCAGCCCCAAGGCGCTGATTTCGGTAGTGGCCGGCTTGATGTATTTCCTCAGTCCCGTAGACGCGATCCCCGACTTCATTCCCATGTTCGGGATGCTGGATGATATCGCCGTGCTGGCCTGGCTCATGAAAGTACTGGATGACGAGTTGTCTGCCTTTCGTGCCTGGCGCAAGCGCCAACTGCCGGAGAAGCTGGCAGTGGTGGAACGGCTGCCTGACACACCGGAGCAACTTCAGCTGCAAAATCCGAAAAAACCATGATCTGACAGAAAATCGTCCCTGTATTCATGCACCTCGTGACCGTGGTCCGCGACCGTGGTCGCTGTTAGGATTACACTTCAAGGGAAAAGTGCCGACTCGCAAAGTGTCGTTGTCCTACGGGGAAGTCATGGATATTCAGATAATCACACGCGAAGGCGAGCCCGAGTATGCGGTTTTGCCGTGGGCTCAGTACCAGGCTTTATTGAAAGCAGCAGGCATCGACCAGCCATCGCCGCGGGTCGCACCACAACCTCCCGTGGCAAACCCGGACCAGATTCTTCCTGGTCTGGATCAACTACGCAGTTTGCGCGAAGCAAAGGGCATCGCCATTGAGGCGCTCGCCCGCACGGTAGGCATCAGCCCGTCTTATCTGGCCTTGATTGAAAGTGGCGAGCGTCTACCCGACGCTGCGATTCGCCGCAGCCTGGCCTGGGAACTGACGGTGCCAGGGTGGAGGGACGAATCGTGACGGTACGCATCAGTCGTCAACATTGGGACGGGTTGCTGGGAGAGCTGGATCAGGCGCGACGACAGCGACATTTGCTGACCTACCGCGCATTGCTGGAGCGATTGCAGCTGCCGACACCTGCCATGCAGACCCTGACTGCGGCACTTGAGCACCTGGCCGCACTGGACGCCAAGGCGGAACAGCCATTGCGCAGCTCGCTGGTGATCAGCCAGGGTGCCAGCCGCCTGCCACGTACCGGTTTTTTCGAATGTGTTGAACGCCTTGGGCGTTTTTCCGGGCCGTCGGATGGTGTGGCCGCCGCGTCCTGGCACGCTTCGGAGGTGGTTCGGGTGTTTGAGTACGAATACCCCGAATCGGCAGAGGCCTGAGTGTTCCTCAAGCTCAAGGCTCGGGCCGGTTACTGGCTGGCCCGCCGGCTGTTCCACTGGTCGTGGTTCGTGCGTCAGCCCCGGGGGTGGAGCTGGCTCGAAGGTCAGTTCGCACGCATGGCCAACCTGGGCGATGCAGGGGCGCAAAGCTTCTATGGGCACATCCTGGCCTTTCGTGGTGTCGGCCTGGGTGCTCGTGAGGAAGGCGTGCGATTGTTGCGTCTGGCGGCGTTGGCGGGGGATGGCAAGGCAGCGTATCAGGTAGGCGTGTTCAGTTTGGCCGGGACGGCGAGCAAGGCGCCGGATCCGGTTGAAGCGACGCGGTTCTGGAAGATTGCGGCGAAGGCCGGGCATCCGTTGGCTGAGATCAAGCTGCAGGAGTTGGCGTCTCGCGGTCCTTTGGATAATTAGTGCCTGGTCTGACGCCTTCGCGGGCAAGCCCGCTCCCACAGGTTTATGTGTCGTTTGCAAAATCCTTTACCAACACAGGTCCCTGTGGGAGCGGGCTTGCCCGCGAAGGCGCCCGCCCGGACATCACCAGACTATCAATCAAATACACGCTATACCCCGGTACATTCTTCGCATGATGCTTGGCCTGGGAGGCCATCTCCGCCAATTGACTCGCATCGAGTTGCGCGCATGCCTGAGGATGCAGGTGCACCACGCCAATCGACAATGACAGCAATGCAAATTCCTGGCGCACACCCTGCCGGTTTGGGGCGATAAAGCAGCCGGCCTCCAGGTGTTCGCTGCGGTAGAACCGCCGGCATTGGCTCTGGAAATCATCCACCAGCTGGTTCAAGCGTTTGCGCCAGTCTTCGGGTCCAAGTACCAGCAAAAAATCATCGCCGCCGATATGGCCAACGAAGTCGCGGGAGGGGTCCACGCGGTCATTCAGGCATTGCGCCAGGCACAGCAGCACTTCATCCCCACGACCGTAGCCATAGATGTCGTTGAAGGGCTTGAAGCTGTCGATGTCCACGTAACAGATCACCGACTCACGTTGCTGCTGGAGCAAACGAGTGAGGCACTGCTGGATTGGCACGTTGCCTGGTAGCAAGGTCAGCGGATTGGCGTAGCGGGCCTGCTGAATCTTCAGTTCGGTGATCAGCTTCAGCACGTCGATTACCCGGCCCAGGCCCAGGTAGCCGCCATCGAGGGTAATGATGAAATCCTCTTCGATGCGCTGCCGCGCCCTGCTGGTGATCAGCCGGCTGACCTGCTGCAGCGATTGGGTCATCTCCACGGCTAGAAAGTCATCGTTCATCAGGCGGCTGATCGGCTTGCGGGCAAACAGGTCTGTGGCGAAGGGCTTGAGCAATGCGTCCGAGAGGGAATGCCTGTGGACGATGCCACAGGGGTGGCCCTGGGCGTCCAGTACCGCCAGCGAGTTCAGGTTGGCCTGGCGGCGAAAGGCTTCCAGTACCGTGGCTGTCGGCGTCTCGCGGGCCACCGCCGGTTGTTCATTGAGCAAGGCGCTGAGGTCGCAACCTTCATCGTTCAGCGCCACGGTGCTGCTGTCGTGTTTGGGCAGCATTTTGCGCGCATCCCTCGGCGGTTGCTCCTGAGGGCGGCACAGCAGATAGCCCTGGACCAGGTCGACCCCCATCTCCGTCAGCACTGCAAGTTCTTCCGCCAGCTCGATGCCTTCGGCGATCACCTGCGCACGGGAGGCCTTGGCGATTTGCAGGATCGAGCCGACGAATTCGCGTTTGAGCGCGTCCTGATGGATACCGTCAATGAAGTGCCGATCGATCTTCACGTAGTCCGGGCGCAGTTCCGACCATAGCCGCAAGCTGGAATACCCTGCGCCCAGGTCATCCAGTGCGATGGAAAAACCCATGGCCCGATAATGATGCAACGCGGTTTGTAACAGCTGGAAGTCATCAGTCGGGGTTTGTTCGGTCAGCTCGATCACCACCTGGCTGGGCGGAATCCCGAAGTCCTGCAGCAACTGCAACGTGCGTCCGGGTTGATGCGCGGCTTCCAGTAGCGATTCCGGCGAGACGTTCAGGAACAGCTTGCCGGGGAGTTGCTGTTCATTGAAGCGTCGGCAGGCACTCTGGCGACAAGCGATCTCCAGCTCGCTCAGACGGCCTGCCTGGCGGGCCACGGCGAACAATGCGAGCGGGGAGTGCAGCGGGCTGTTGGAGGGGCCGCGACTGAGGGCTTCGTAGCCGATCACGCGTTTTTCCGAGAGGCACACAATTGGCTGGAACAGGCTGTGCAATCCACCCTGAGTCAATATTGAACCCAGTGCGCTCAGCTGTTCGGTTGTGGTCATGGCAATCTCTGGCAAAAAAAAAGGACCGGACGAGCGCTTGGTCAAGCGCGCTTCCGGTCCCGTATTTCACGACAGATTGATGACTATTTGATGACGCTCCGCAGAGCGTCGCCGTTATATCGCCATCATCCTAGTGCTTGGCCACCGCAGTATTGAGCTTCAGGTAGTCCAGCAGGATGCGACCGGTCTCGCTCAGATAAGCGTCGTCTTCCGGTTTGGTCTTGTCCGGCTCCGCCGCGAGGGCGTCTTCGTCTTCCTTCTTCAGCTCCTTGAGCGGCTCTTCGCCTTTGGCCTTGCGGCGGATGTTCTCCATCACCAGCTGCTTGTTTTCAATATCGGCGTGCTGGGCGCGGCGCTCGGCTTCATTAAGGCTGACGGTTTTTTCTTCCATCAGCTTCTGGGCCAGTGCCAGCTTGTCACGAATGAACACGAACTCGGCGTCCTTGCCCGAACGCAGGTCGTGCTCGGATTTGAGCTGCGCCAGGTAGGGCTTGAACGGGTCGGCTGCCGGCTTGATGGCGGGTTTGATGGTGTCCCACGGCATGGCCTCGGGCAGCGCGCTCTCACCGATTTCCTTGGTGTCGATGATCGACGGGTAGTCGATGTCCGGCAGAACGCCCTGATGCTGGGTGCTCTGGCCGGATACCCGGTAGAACTTCGCCAGGGTCAGTTTCAATTCGCCATGGTTCAGCGGCTGAATGGTCTGCACGGTGCCTTTGCCGAAGGTCTGGCCGCCGATGATCAGTGCACGGTGGTAGTCCTGCATGGCGCCGGCGAAGATCTCCGAAGCCGAGGCCGACAAGCGGTTGACCAGCAACGCCATCGGGCCTTTGTAGAAAGCGCCGGGGTTTTCGTCTTCCAGGACATCGACACGGCCATCGGCATTACGCACCAGGACGGTCGGGCCTTTGTCGATGAACAGGCTGGTCAGCTCGGTGGCTTCCTGCAGGGAGCCGCCGCCGTTGTTGCGCAAGTCGATGACCACGCCATCCACTTTCTCTTTCTGCAACTCGGTCAGCAGTTTCTTGACGTCACGAGTGGTGCTCTTGTAGTCCGGATCACCTGCACGGAAGGCCTTGAAGTCCAGGTAGAACGCTGGAATCTCGATCACTCCCAGCTTGTAGTCCTTGCCATCCTGCTTGAGGTTGAGGACCGACTTCTTCACCGCCTGGTCTTCAAGCTTCACCGCTTCGCGGGTAATCGGCACGATCCGGGTGGTCTGGTCATTCGGCGCATTGCTGGCTGGAATCACTTCCAGGCGCACCACGGTGCCTTTTGGACCGCGGATCAGCTTGACCACTTCGTCCAGGCGCCAGCCGACCACGTCGACCATTTCCTTGTTGCCCTGGGCAACGCCGATAATCTTGTCGGCGGGTGCCACCAGCTTGGTCTTGTCGGCCGGGCCAGCGGGCACCAGGCGCACGACTTTCACCTGGTCATTGTCGCTTTGCAACACGGCGCCGATGCCCTCGAGGGACAGGCTCATGTTGATGTCGAAGTTCTCCGCGTTATCCGGTGACAGATAATTGGTGTGCGGGTCGTAGGACATGGCAAAGGTGTTGATGTAGGCCTGGAAGATATCTTCCGCGCGGGTCTGGTCCAGACGCGCCAGTTGATTCTTGTAGCGCTTGGTCAGGGTTTCCTGGATTTGCTTGGAGTCCTTGCCCGCGATCTTCTGACGCAGCACTTCGTCCTTGACGCGTTTGCGCCACAGGTCGTCGAGCTCGGCAGTGGACTTGAGCCAAGGTGCGTCCTTGCGGTCGATCAGCAAGGTTTCCTTGGTCGTGAAGTCGATCTTGTCGACGCCCTTGTTCAACTCGGCAAGGGCAAAGTCCAGACGCGACTTGACGCGGTCCAGGTAGCGCTTGTAGATGGTGAACCCGGCGTTGAGGTCGCCGCTTTTGAGGAAGTCGTCGAACTGGGTCTTCCACTTGTTGAATTCGTTGATGTCGCTGGCCATGAAATAGCTGCGCGACGGATCCAGCAGCTTCAGGTAGCTGTCGTAGATGATCACCGAGCGCGCGTCGTCAAGCGGCGGCTTGCTGTAGTGATGGCGCTTGAGCAACTCGACGACGTTCAGGCTGGCGATCACTTCGTCACGATCAGGCTGAAGCTTGTCCCAGCTATTGGCTGCAAACGAATTGGTCGACATCGGCAGCAGGCCGATACCAATGACTAGAGCTAGGGCGGTGCTGGGGAAAAAATGCTTCATGCTGATTCGACGCGGGGACAATTGATCACGCATATTAGGCCGTCTTTGAAGTCGCCGGTTCCACGAGGGCCGGTCGCATAATGCAAGAAAGCCCGACGCTACAGCTACGGGCTCAGTCCAGACTCACTATGGAGGCACTGTGAAAGCATTGCAAGGCGTGGAAGGTCAAGTGGTATGGGCGCAAGTGCCCAGTCCTACCTGTGATGTAGGGCAAGTTCGCATTCAAGTGTCGGCTGCGGGACTCAATCGGGCGGATTTGCTACAGAAAGCGGGACTGTATCCACCCCCTCCCGGGGCCAGTCATGTGCTGGGGCTGGAGTGTTCCGGGATCATCAGCGAGGTCGGCGCGGGGTCTTCATGGCAGGTGGGTGATCGCGTCTGCGCGTTGTTGGCAGGGGGTGGGATGGCCGAAGAGGTGGTTGTCGACGGGCGGCATGTGCTGCCGGTCCCGGACGGATTGTCCCTGACCGAAGCGGCAGCGCTGCCTGAGGTTTACGCCACTGTCTGGCTGAATCTGTTTCAACTTGCGGCGCTCAAACCCGGTGAGAAAGTTCTGCTGCATGCCGGAGCGAGTGGAATCGGTTCAGCTGCCATTCAGCTGTGCAAGGCATTTGGCAACCCGTGCTGGGTCAGCGTCGGGTCGAAAGAGCGTTTGGCCTACTGCGAGGCTCTGGGAGCCCAGGGTGGGGTGATCCGTGGCGATGACCTGGACAGCCTGAGCGACCTGGGGCCGTTCGATGTCATCCTCGATCCGGTGGGGGGCAATTACGCAGCGCTGAATCTCAAGCTGCTGGCCAGTGATGGCCGCTGGGTCCTGATCGGCCTGATGGGCGGTCGGGAGGCCAAGCTGGACCTGGCCCAGGTGCTGGCCAAGCGCGTGCAACTGTTGGGTTCGACGCTGCGCGCCAGAGATGACCAGTTCAAGGCCGACCTGTTCAGCGACTTGAGTCAGCACGTCTGGCCGCTGTTTGCCGAAGGACGGTTAAGTCCGCAGTTGGCCAAGACTTTTGCGATCAAGGATGCCGAAGCGGCGTTTGCAGAGTTGGCGAGTAATACCGTGGCGGGAAAGGTGGTGCTGTTGATCGACGAGAGCCTCGCCTGACAACACGCGACCTTTGGGGGCAACGCTGAGCTTGTCGAAGCAAAGCTGAGCTTATGGAAGCGAAGCTGAGCTGTGGGAGCAAGGCTTGCCCGCGATGGGTTCGACTCGGCGTGCCAGCTTACCCGCGTTATCGTACCTCGCGCGCAAGCCGTGCTCCTGCAGGGTTTTGCGTTATTTCCAGAGATGGATCGGCCAGCCGGCTTTTTCGGCGTGCTCAAGCAACACCGGGTCCGGGTTCACCACGTGCGGGAAATCCACCTTGAGCAACAGCGGCAGGTCGTTACGTGAGTCCGAATAAAAACTCGCGCCTTCCAGATTCTCTTCTTCGGCATCCAGCCATTCCAGCAACCGGGTGATCTTGCCTTCGCGGTAGGTCAGGGTGCCGACGGTGTGGCCGCTGTACACGCCATGTGCGACTTCCAGCTCTATCCCGAGAATCTCGTCAATGCCCAGGCGATCGGCAATCGGCCTGACCAGATGGGTGCCCGAGGCGGAAATCACCAGGATCCGGTCGCCTGCCTTGCGGTGGGCGGCGATGGCCTTGGTGGCGTCGCTGAAGATAATCGGCTCGATAAAATCCTCCACCCACGGTCCCACCAGATGATCGACCTCTTCGGGGGTGCGACCGATCATGGGTTCCAGGCTGAAGGTCATGTAATCCTCCATCCGCAGCTTGCCGTGGCTGTAAGCGTCCATCAGTTCGTTGTTCTGGCGCATGAACGACTCGGGATCGACCCAGCCCAGCCTGCCCATCTGTTCGCTCCAGAGGGTGGCGCAGTCGCCGTGAATCAAGGTTTCGTCCAGATCAAAAATTGCCAGGGCCATCAGTACGGTTCTCTCTTCAACATCAGCAAGGCCATCAGGCTACCTCACACAGGGCTGTCGGATCGATGGAAAGTGCCAGGCGCTGACCATCGGGGTGCAGATCCGCGGCTGAGCGGTTGAGCACATCCACCACCAGTTCCACGCCGCGTGCTTCGATCCGGTACCGAATCACGTTGCCTAGCAGGCTGTGGCTGCGCACTTGGGCATCCAGCGCGCCATTGAGGCTGAGCTCGATGGCTTCCGGACGAATGGCGATGCGTCCGGTGACCGGTCTTTGCAGCAGTTTCGAGGCACTGTCGGCATCCAGCAGGTTGTAGTTGCCGATGAAGCCGGCCGCAAATGCATCGACTGGCGCGGTGTACAGGGTTTCCGCGTCGCCGCTTTGTACGATCTTTCCCTGATTCATCAGGAATATTCTGTCAGACATCGTCAGGGCTTCTTCCTGGTCATGTGTGACAAAGATCGTGGTCAGGCCCAGTTCACGCTGGATCTGACGGATCTGTTCGCGCAAATGCTTGCGAATTCGCGCATCCAGCGCCGACAGCGGTTCATCGAGCAGTAACAACCGCGGACGCGTCACCAACGAGCGAGCGAGGGCGACTCGCTGGCATTGGCCGCCGGACAGCTGGTGGGGATAGCGAGCGGCGAAATCGTTCAACTCCACCAGCCCCAGCACTTCGGCGACGCGTTTGTGGCTGTCGTCGGCATTGACCTTCTGCATGCGCAGGCCGAATGCCACGTTTTGCTCCACGGTCATGTTCGGGAACAGCGCGTAGCTCTGAAACACCATGCCGATCCCGCGTTTTTGCGGGCTCATGGGCACCAGGTCGACACCGTCCAGCAAAATCTGCCCGCCATCTACCGGGGTCAGCCCGGCGATACAGCGCAACAGGGTTGATTTTCCGCAGCCCGACGGCCCAAGCAAGGTGACAAACTCGCCTTTGTGGATTTCGCAGTTGATGTCACTGAACACCGTGGTGCCTGCGTAATTTTTCTCCAGATGTTGGACGCTGACGTAGCTCATTCGCTTTTGTCCTTGTTCAAAATAGTGGCCACCCAGGTCAGAACCAGCACAAAAAAGAAGTAGGAAATGACCAGCGCACTGGTGAAGTGGCCGCTGCTGTTACGCATATTGTTGAGGTAGACCTGCAGGGTTTCGTAACGGGTGCCCACCAGGATGTTGGCGAACACGAACTCACCGAACAGGAACGAGAACGACAGCAGTAGTGCCACCATCAGACCTTTGCGCAGGTTCGGCAGGACAACCAGGAATGCCGCTTGCCAGGTGCTGGCGCCGAGCAATTGGGCGGCGTCCATCAGGTCGCGCAGGTTGATCGCCTGCAGATTGTTGGTGATTGCCCGGTACATGAAGGGCAGCGCCACGGTGAAGTAGCAGCCGATCAGGATCCACGGCGTACCGACCATTGCGAACGGGCCGGAACCATACAGCTGCAACAGCCCCACCGACGACACCACCGGCGGCACCGCGAACGGAAGCAGGATCAGGATGTTCATCAACGCGTCGAGTTTCGGGAAGTGGTAATGCACCACGAACAACAGCGGCAAGATCAGCACCACTGACAGGATCAGCGCACCGACGCACACCAGCAGCGACTGGCCGAATGCATGGAGGAAGCGCGGATCACTCCACAATTGCACGTACCATTTGAACGTGAAGCCGCTCGGCAGGATGGTCGCCGACCAACTGCTGGCGATTGAATAGATCAGGGTGCCAGCCAGAGGCAGCAACAGAATGGCAAACAGCAGGTACACCACAACCCGGTGGTAGATGCCGGCGGGACCCAGTTCAGCGCGAGACATGGTAGCTCCTCTTCAACAGCAACTGATGCACGATGGTCACCAGGGTCATCAACGCCACGAGTACCACGGCCAGGGCGCTGGCGAGGTTAGGGTCCAGGGAAATGTCGCCGGAAACCATGGCGGCGATACGGATCGGCAGTACGTTGAAGTTGCCGGTGGTCAGGGCGTAAACCGTGGCGTAGGCACCCAGCGCGTTGGCCAGCAGGATCACGAAGGTGCCTAGCAGCGCGGGCGTCAGCACCGGCAGGCCGATGTGGCGCCAGAATTGCCAGCCGCTGGCACCGAGCAGCGCCGCAGACTCGCGCCAGTCTTCACGCAGCGCATCAAATGCCGGATACAGCAGCAGCACACCGAGGGGAATCTGGAAGTAGGTGTAGAGAATGATCAGCCCGGTTTTCGAGTACAGGTTGAAATCCTGAATGATCCCGGCCTGCTTGAGCAGGATGGTGAAACTGCCGTTGAATCCCAGCAGGATGATGAACGCAAACGCCAGGGGCACGCCGGCAAAGTTGCTGGTCATGTTGGCGAAGGCGTTGACGAAGTTACGCAGCCTGGAATCGACCCGGCGCAGGGAGTAGGCGCCGAGCACCGCGATGATGATGCCGAATACGCTCGACCAGAAACTGATCTCGAGGCTGTACTGGATCGCCTGCAGATAGAACTTTGAATTGAAGATTTTCGTAAAGTTGGCAAGGCCCCAGCCAAACTCCTGTGATTCCAGGCTGTTGATCATGACCCACAGCAGCGGGGCAATCTGGAACACGATAAAGAACAGTGCAAAAGGCACCAGGCACAGGGCTGCCAACCATTTGCCACGAGTCATGGTGTTCATTTGAGCAGCTCCCGGCACACAGGTTTATCGTGGGCCACGCCCAGCAGCTCGCAGACCGTACCGCAGATCTCGATCTGTTTCGGCGCAGCACCGGCATCGAGGCTGAAGGCGTCGCCGAGCACGAACAGCGGTACTTCGCGTTCTTCGGCCAACAGGCCGTTGTGCGATCGGTCATTGTTCATGCCGTGATCGGCGGTCACCAGTACCTGGTAGCCCGCGTCGAGCCAGCCTTGCAGGTAGTCGGCGAGAATGATGTCGGCGGAGCGGGCGCTGTTGCGGTATTGCGCGGAGTCGAGGCCGTGCTTGTGCCCGGCGTCGTCGATGTTCATCGGGTGGACCAGCAGGAAGTTTGGCGAGTGGCGCTGGCGCAGGTGTTCGGCGTCGGCAAACAGGTGTGAATCGGGGTAGTGGTCATTCCAGTAGAAATGCGCATGCTGGATCGGCAGGTCGGGATCGTCGGTGTGACGGTCCCGGGCGGCCACGAACGGTGATCGGTTGTACAGCTCACTGACCCAGTGATAGGCCGCCGCCGCAGTCTTGAGCCCGGCGTCGCGTGCGTAGTGATAGATGCTGCGCTGACTGGACAGGCGCGAGACATTGTTATGAACGATACCGCTGTCAATTGGCGTGACGCCGGTCAGGATGCATTCGTAAAGCGGACGGGACAACGCCGGCAATTCGCACTCCAGCTTGTAGAGCGCCGCGCGTCCTGCGCCGACGTACGCCTGCAGGTGCCCCATGGCGTGGCGAGCAACCTCATGGTTGAGGCCGTCGAGCACGACAAGGATGACGTTGTGGTTCATAGGGGCGATGACTCCAGAATCATTGCTGAACGGTGCAGGAGCTGCCAAAGGCTTTGATCTTTTGATGTTGCTTGAAAAAACAAAGATCGCAGCCTGCGCCAGCTCCTACGGATGCAGCATTACTGCATGTTGATAATCACTTCTTCCTGCCACTTCTGCGGCAGCGACTTGGAGGTTTTTTCCCACGCATCTGCGTCCTTGATCGGCGTCACGCCTTTGTACTGTTCGTTCGGCAACAGCTTGGCTTTGACGTCATCCGGCAGCTTCACGTGTTCGGCGCGGATCGGGCGGGCGTTGCCGCGTGCCAGGTTGGTCTGGCCGGCGTCGCTGAAGATGTATTCGCGGGTCAGTTTGGCCGCATTAGGGTTTTTCGCGTATTTGTTGATGATGGTGGTGTAGCCGGAAATGACCGAGCCATCGGAAGGGATCAGCACGGTGTAATCATCCGGATTCGCCATCTTGGCCTTGTAACTCAGGCCGTTGAAATCCCAAACCACGCCGACTTCGATCTCGCCCTTTTCCATGGTGGCAATGGTCGGGTTAGCCATCGACAGGCGGCCTTGCTTGGCAATGTCGGCAAACATCAGCAGGGCTGGCTGGATGTTCTTCTCGTCACCCCCGTTGGCCAATGCGGCAGCCAGGACACCGTTGGCCGCCTGGGCCGCAGTGCTGACGTCGCCAATGGAGACCTTGTACTTGCCGCTCTTGAGATCGGCCCACTTGGTCGGTGCTTCGGAACCGTGCAGCAGTTTTTTGTTGATGATGAAGGCGATGGTTCCGGTGTAGGCCAGCGCCCAGTTGCCATCCTTGTCCTTGGCCCAGTCCGGCACCTGGTCCCAGGTCGTTGGTTTATACGGTTGCACCACGCCTTGCTTGACTGCGATAGGCCCGAAAGCTGCACCTACGTCACCGATGTCCGCGCTGGCGTTATCTTTTTCGGCGGCGAATTTGGCGATTTCCTGCGCGGAACTCATGTCGGTATCGATGTGTTTCAGGCCGTAGGTCTTGGCCAGGTCATCCCAAGTGCCTTTCCAGTTGGCCCAGTCATCGGGCATGCCGACGCTGTTGACTGTGCCTTCCGCTTTCGCTGCGGCCTCAAGGGTTTTCAAATCATCAGCCGCCATGGCGGCGGTGCACATGGCAATGGTCGAGCCTAACAGTGATGCCAGGAAAAGCTGTTTCATCCGAAGCTCCTTTGGGCGTTTTCAACGCTGCGATTGCGGTTGTGTTGGTCTAGGTCAGCAATACCTGAGCCAATCTAGGCGGTCTGGATGACATTTTGATGTCGATGAGTGGCCTGCCCAAATTTCCTGTAGGGGAACACTCAGGCTGCAAAGTAAGCGTAGACCATGGCTAAGAGGCTGATATGAAAGGACATGGCCGTAATATTGCAGGCAACGTTCAACACCGTTCGGCACGTTTGTCATCCACCAGTCACATGCAGGGCCTAGGCTACTTGGAGGGTAAACCAATGCAGGTTCCGCCCCGAAACAGTGCTGGTCTAGTCCAGATAGGTAACGTTGATGCGCGTCGAGACCACCAAAGCGGTGACAGCCATAGGGCAGGTGCTACAGGAACAGCTCGATCACGGGCTGTTGGCGCCCGGAAGCAAACTGCCAGCGGAGCGCAAGCTCAGTGAGTTGTTCGGTACCACCCGAATTACCGTGCGCGAGGCGTTGTTGCAACTGGAGGCACAAGGGCAGATCTATCGCGAGGAACGCCGGGGCTGGTTCGTCTCGCCACCACGCCTGGCCTATAACCTGATGCAACGCAGTCACTTTCACGCAATGGTCAGCGCCCAGGGCCGGGTGCCGTCCACCGAGGTGATTAGCGCTCGCCTGCAACCGGCGTCAGCGGCGGTCTGTGCCTGGTTGCAGTTACCCGCACTGTCCAGCGTGATCCAGATCTGCCGGGCGCGGCGCATTGACGAGCGGCTGGTGCTGTACGTCGAGCACTATCTGAACCCACGGTTTTTCCCGGGAATACTCGACTTCGACCTGAATCAGTCCATTACCGAACTGTACGCCCGGCATTACGACCTGTACTACGGCAGGGTACGTTTTGAAATCGTGCCGACGGCGCTCTCCGTGGACGCTTCGGCAGCGCTGCGAGTGTCGGTGGGTAGCCCGGGATTGCGTATTGCCCGGGTCAACTACGACCAGCACGAGCGACTGATCGATTGCGACCTGGAATTCTGGCGACACGATGCCATTCACGTGGGCGTCGATGTCACCTGAGCCAGGTCGCCGGCGGTTGCAACAGCTCTTTATCCGAATCGATAGATGTCCATGCCCAAGGCGCCCATGGTGAAGCCCTTGTGGCTGACGCTGAACGGACCTCCGGCAGCGCGAGCGAAATACAACGGCAGCAGGTGTTCATCGCTGGGATGGTTACGCACGGCATTTGGCGCCTGGCGGCGGTAATCATGCAGCGCGGCTTCATCGTTGGCAGAGAGTTTCTCGATCATCCATTCACGGAACGCTTCGGCCCAGGGCTCCACGCTTTCCGGGCCGGCGTGCCAGTCCAGTTCACCGAGGTTATGGGTGATGCTGCCTGACCCGATCAACAGCACCCCTTGTTCACGCAGGCTGGAGAGGGCGTGTCCGACCTGAGTCTGCAACGCGGGGCCGCCCCGTGTGGGCAGAGAGACCTGTACCACCGGGATGTCGGCCTGCGGGTACATCAGCGAAAGCGGTACCCAGACACCGTGGTCAAACGGCCTTTTGGCATCGATGCGAGCGGGCAAGTCGGCGCATTTGAGCAGGTCGACTACCTCCACCGCCAGTTGCGGATCACCGGGCGCGGGGTATTGCACTTCGAACAGCGCCTTGGGGAAACCGCCGAAGTCGTGCCAGGTGTCCGGATGCGGATTAGCGCTGACCAGCAGTTCATTGCTCTCCCAATGCGCCGAGACAATCACGATCGCCCTGGGTCGCGGCAATTGGGCCGCAAGCCTCGCCAGTGCGGGGCCGCTGGCGCCCGGTTGCAGCGCCAGCATGGGGGAGCCGTGGGATATATACAGGCTGGGGAACATGTAGGAGCTCCTGAGAGTTAAGATGGGCTCATCTTCAGTCAGATCATTGATCTAAATCTAATATAAGTTTTAGGGTGTTTTGATCGAATTTTCGGGGTTATTTATGCAGCCGGAGTTTTGGCACAAGCGTTGGCAGTCAGATCAGATCGGCTTCCATCTGCGGGAAGTGAATCCTTATCTGCAACGGTTCTGGCCACAATTGGACCTGGAAGAGGGCGCTCGCGTGTTGGTGCCGTTGTGTGGAAAAAGTCTGGATTTGCTGTGGCTTGCTCATCAGGGCCATGAAGTACTGGGGATTGAACTGTCGGAAAAGGCCGTTGAGGACTTCTTCAGCGAGCATCAGTTTGATCCTGATGTCAGTGAACAGGGGCCGTTCAAGGTTTATCGCGCCGGTTCGATCGAACTGTGGTGCGGGGACTTTTTCGAGTTGACTGCAGGGGATGTGGCCGACTGCGCCGGTCTGTACGACCGTGCTGCGCTGATTGCGCTGCCACCCGCCATGCGCGAGCAGTACGCGGCGCACCTGAACCGCATACTGCCGAAGGACGCGATGGGGTTGCTGATAACCCTCGATTACGATCAGACGCAAAAGGACGGACCGCCGTTCGCTGTGCTTGATGATGAGGTACGGCACTTGTTCGGCAACTTCTGGGCGCTGAAGATCCTGGAAGATCAGGATGTGCTGGGTGAGAGCTGGAAATTTATCGAGAGTGGCGTGACGCGCCTTGAAGAGCGGGTTTATCGGGTTTCTGCCCGGTAAGAAAGCTGTCTGCGCTGGCGATTCGTGAGCAGGCTCGCTCTTACATAAGGTCAGCAGCACAAATCTGGACAGACAAAAAAGGCCCGCATCTGTGCGGGCCTTTCTGTTTTAGCGCAACCTGTCAGCCGCGACGACGCAGTGCGTCGATACGCTCTTCCAGCGGCGGGTGGCTCATGAACATGCGAGCGAACCCTTGCTTGATGCCGCCGTTGATACCGAATGCATTCAGCGTGTCCGGCATATGTACTGGCAACCCCTGTTCAGCCCGCAGGCGTTGCAAGGCACCAATCATCGCGCTGGTACCCGCCAGGCGGGCACCGGCTTCGTCTGCACGGAATTCGCGTTTACGCGAGAACCACATGACGATCGAGCTGGCCAGGATGCCCAGCACCAGTTCGGCAAAGATGGTCGCGATGTAATACGCGATACCCTGGCCTTCTTCGTTCTTGAAAATCACTTTGTCGACGAAGTTACCGATGATTCGCGCAAAGAACATCACGAAGGTGTTCACCACACCCTGGATCAGCGCCAGGGTGACCATGTCGCCGTTGGCAACGTGACCAATTTCGTGGGCCAGAACGGCTTTGACCTCATCCGGCGAAAAGCGCTCCAACAGGCCTTGGCTGACCGCAACCAGTGCATCGTTCTTGTTCCAGCCGGTGGCGAAGGCGTTGGCCTCATAGGCCGGGAAAATACCGACCTCGGGCATCTTGATCCCGGCTTCCCGGGACAGTTGCTCCACCGTTTGCAGCAGCCATTGCTCGTGACGTGTGCGCGGCTGGGTAATGATCTGGGTGCTGGTGCTCATCTTCGCCATCCACTTGGAGATGAACAGCGAGAACAGGGAACCGGCAAAACCAAAGACCGCACAGAAGATCAGCAGCTGATTGAGGTTGAGATCAACCCCGTTGGCCGCCATGAACCCGTTGAAGCCGAAAAGGCTCAGGGTGATGCTGGCAATCAGCACGACCGCCAGGTTAGTGGCCAAAAACAGCAGGATGCGCATCATGGTTGTAGAAATCTCCTCAAGCTAAAGATGTAGCGTACTGCGGGGTATATAAGGTGCTGCAACGGGCTATTCAACCGGGTGACTATTTCAAACTGTGTCCTACGGCAAAAGACTAGCTGTTTGAAGGACGCTTGCGACTCGGTCTGATGAAATTCCTGTAGGGCATTTCCGAGGTCCGGGCCCCGTCGTTGTTAGACCGCGGCCTGAAAACGCGTCCAGGTCTGTGAGCGCCTTAGCGTTGCAGGGTAGGGGGGAAATATGTATTGCTGAATTAGTCACCGTGCGACGGGAATGAAGGTCGCACGGTGACTGGCGGTGTTACTGGCGGTAGGACTTGAGGAAATTGCCGATGCGGCCTATGGCCATATCCAGGTCATCCACTCGTGGCAATGTCACCACCCGGAAGTGATCGGGCCATGGCCAGTTGAACGCCGTGCCTTGCACCACCAGCAGCTTTTCCGACAGCAGCAGGTCGAGCACGAATTTCTCGTCGTTGTGGATCGGGCAGACTTTCGGATCGATCCGTGGGAAGGCATACAGGGCACCCATCGGTTTAACGCAGCTTACGCCGGGAATGTCGTTGAGCAGCTCCCACGTACGGTTGCGCTGTTCCAGCAGTCGGCCCTGGGGCAGCACCAGGTCATTGATGCTCTGGTAGCCACCGAGAGCGGTCTGTATCGCGTGCTGGCTTGGCACGTTGGCGCACAGGCGCATATTGGCCAGCATGTCGATGCCTTCAATGTAGCTCTGGGCGTGGTGTTTCGGGCCGGAGATGGCAATCCAGCCGGAACGGAAGCCCGCCACGCGGTAGGACTTGGACAGGCCGTTGAACGTCAGGCACAGCAGGTCCGGCGCCAGGGACGCGGTGCAGATGTGCACGGCATCGTCGTAGAGGATCTTGTCGTAGATCTCGTCGGAGAAAACCACCAGGTTGTGCTGGCGGGCCAGTTCCAGCATGCCCAGCAGGACTTCTTTCGAATACACCGCACCGGTCGGGTTATTCGGATTGATGATCACCAGGGCCTTGGTGTTCGGCGTGATCTTGGCCTTGATGTCGGCCAGATCCGGCCACCAGTTGGCCTGCTCGTCGCACAGGTAATGCACCGGGTTGCCGCCCGAGAGGCTGACAGCCGCGGTCCACAGTGGGTAGTCCGGGGCCGGCACCAGCACTTCGTCGCCATTGTTGAGCAGGGCCTGCATCGACATCACGATCAGCTCGGAAACGCCGTTGCCCAGGTAGATGTCTTCAATGCCGACGCCTTCCACCTGCTTTTGCTGGTAGTACTGCATGACGGCCTTGCGTGCGCTGAACAGCCCTTTGGAGTCGCTGTAGCCCTGGGCGGTAGGCAGGTTGCGGATCACGTCCTGGAGAATTTCGTCCGGTGCTTCGAAACCAAAGGGCGCAGGATTGCCGATGTTCAGCTTGAGGATGCGATGGCCTTCCTCTTCCAGGCGTTTGGCGTGCTTGAGCACTGGGCCGCGAATGTCGTAGCAGACGTTGGCGAGCTTGTTCGATTTGCTGACCTGCATGGCGATGTGTTCCTGAAAATGAACGATCCAGGCGGCATATGAACTACCGTACTGGGAATCCTGCGTATTCACACAGGCCTGGCGCCTTGAAAGGCAGCACCCGTAAATCCGTTTGAATGCGCGTGGTCTGGCTGCCAGACTGGCGTTTGACGAGGCGCAATCATACGTGCCGCCCGATCCGTGGAAAAGGTACAGATCGGGCTTTTTCAGCTGCTGAGGTGTGACGATGGAAAAGTTGGAAAAAACCCTTGAAGAATGGAAGGCCATGCTCGATCCGGAGCAGTACAACGTTTGCCGTCTCAAGGGCACCGAACGTCCGTTTTCCGGCAAATACAATGGCACCAAAACTGATGGTGTCTATCACTGTATCTGTTGCAGCGAGCCGCTTTTTGATTCGAAGACCAAATTTGACTCAGGCTGCGGCTGGCCGAGCTTTTATGCGCCGATCGGTGACAGTGCGATGGTTGAGATTCGTGATGTGAGTCACGGGATGATTCGTACTGAGGTGGTGTGTGCCAAGTGCGATGCGCATTTGGGGCATGTGTTTCCGGATGGGCCGCCGCCGACCGGGTTGCGGTATTGCATCAATTCGGTGTGTCTGGAGCTTGTGCCTCGGGAATGACCTTGTGTGTTGGTGTACATATCCGTTTCTGCGGTCAGGGCTGCTTAGGGTTCCGCCCTTACGGCGGGTCACTTTTGATAGAGCGCAAAAGTAACCAAAACGCTCTTGCCCCACCACTCGGCACCTCGCCTAGGCTCGGTGTGCCCGAACGCAGGCATTGCTCCGCGGGTCGCCGCGATGGGCCATCCCTGGCCCAGCGCGGCTAAACCGGCATCCTTGCCGGTTTACCCGCTACGCAATGCCTGCGTTCGGCCAGCGTGGTTAACGGGGCGTCCGCGATCAAGAACCGGGCCGTGGCGGCCTTCGGGCCGACCAAGGCATCAAGCCGGCACGCTGCGCTTCTCTGATGTGCACTGCTTCCGGGCTGGTGTTGTACCTGTGGGAGCGAAGCTTGACTGCCTTCGGGCTGATGTTGTTCCTGTGGGAGCAAAGCTTGCTCGCGATAGCGGGGTGACAGTCAGCATCAATGTTGGATGCGAAACCGTCATCGCGAGCAAGCTTTGCTACAGGTATCAATCCCTCCACAGAGATGACTTTCCAGAGGGATCACTTTCCATAAAGTCCACTTTCCACAAATACCACCTCACAGCGCTCATTTCATATCCAGAAAAGGTGCACGACCCAACAAGCGAAGCGCGCCGGCGTGATGCCCTGGTCGGCCCGAAGGCCGCCACGGCGAGCTGTAGATTGCAGGCGCCCCGTTAACCACGCTGGCCGAACGCAGGCATTGCGTAGCGGGTAAACCGGCAAGGATGCCGGTTTAGCCGCGCTGGGCCAGGGATGGCCCATCGCGGCGACCCGCGGAGCAATGCCGGAGTGAGGGCACACCGAGCCTGGGCGAGGTGCCAAGTGGTGGGGCAAGAGCGTTTTGGTTACTTTCGCGCTTTTCAAAAGTGACCCGCCGTAAGGGCGGAACCCTAAGCAGCCCTGACCAAAAAAACGGATCTGCCCCCGTCCCAAAGAAGCCAAGAAACCAACCAACCCAAAATTAAATTGCACACAATTCAATTGCGAACTATTTTAAACAGGCCACCCCTAGACCCCCAGAGCCAAACGATGACCGACCCCCTGCTGACCATCCCCTGCACCACCATCACCGGTGAACAGAAAACCCTGGCCGACTACGCCGGCAAAGCCGTACTGGTCGTCAACACCGCCAGCAAATGCGGCTTCACCCCACAATACAAAGGACTCGAAGCGCTCTGGCAGACCTACAAGGATCAGGGCCTGGTAGTCCTGGGTTTCCCCTGCAACCAATTCGGCAAACAGGAACCCGGTAACGAAGGCGCGATCTCCGAATTCTGCGAACTGAATTTCGGCGTCAGCTTCCCGCTGTTCAAAAAAATCGAAGTCAACGGCGCCGGCGCCCACCCACTGTTTGTCCAGCTGAAAAAACGCGCCCCCGGGTTATTGGGTTCCCAAGGCATCAAGTGGAACTTCACCAAATTCCTGATCGGCAAAGACGGTCAACTGGTCAAGCGCTTCGCACCGGCGACCAAACCGCAGGACCTGGGCCGCGAGATTGAAGCCCTGCTCAAATGAATCCGCCGTTCGACTCCCTGCAGCTCGACAGCCAGCTGTGCTTCAAGCTGTACGCCGCGTCCCGTGCGGTGATCCGGGCCTACAAACCAATGCTGGACCAGCTCGGGCTGACTTACCCGCAGTACCTGGCGATGCTGGTGCTGTGGGAATGGCAGGAAAAGGCCCCACAGCAGCCAACAGTCAAGGCCCTGGGTGAACGCCTGGCGCTTGATTCCGGGACTCTGACGCCGTTACTCAAACGACTCGAACAGCTGCAATTGGTCCAGCGCCAGCGTTCATTACGGGATGAACGCGAAGTGCACCTGAGCCTTACGGTTGCGGGCCAGGCGTTGCGTGATCGGGTCGCGCCGCTCAAGGCCCGGCTACTGTGCGACAGCGGCGTGGATCTGGATCGGCTGCATGATTTGCGTGAAGGGCTCGATCATTTGCTGGGGCAGATCAAGGCGTTGTCGTAGCCGGCATCCATGAATCCAGCAGGGCCGCCAGCTCTTCGCGGCGGAAGGGTTTGGCCAGGTAATCGCTCATGCCCGCGGCACGGCAGCGCTCGCGTTCCTCGGACATGGCATTGGCGGTCAAGGCCACAATAGGCAATTGTGGCCAGCGTCCGCTGCGACGGATTTGCCGACTGGCTTCATAGCCATCCATCACCGGCATGTTGCAGTCCATCAGCACCAGGTCGAACTCATCGTGCTCAAGCAGATCCAGGGCCTCGGCACCATGCGCGGCGACGATGACCTCGCAACCGAGCTTGCCCAGCATGCCCTTGGCTACCAGCTGATTGACCGGATTGTCCTCCACCAGCAGCACCCGCCCGCGGCGCTGGGGTGACAGCGTTTGCAGTCGCGCATCGTTGATCGTATTGATCTCAGGTTGCAGTACCCGTCGCAATGTCTGGAACAGTGCGTTTCGCGCCAGCGGCCGCGCCTGCTGTTGCAAAGGGGCGAGGGCGCTGGCCTGTTCGCTGGGCATGAAGCTGCCGTAGGCAGTCACCAGCAGGATCGGCGCAGTGCAGGCGGGGCGCAGGACAAACAGGCATTCGGGGCAATCGGTGATGACCACGTCGGGGTCCAGGCCGATCATCGAATCATCGATCGAGCGCTGTTGATACTCGAGCCCCCACACCGGCAACACGGTCTTGAGCAGCTCTGCCAGGCCGCTGCTGGCTGCCGTGATGGCAATGACCTTCCCCTGCAAGGGTGCAGGCGCCAGGGCGCGGGTGTGGCAGGGCAGCGGCAGGTCGGCGCAGAACTGGCTGCCAAACCCGGCCTCCGAACTGATGGACAGTCGTCCCTTCATGGCTTCGCACAGGTTGTAGGTCAAGGCCAGGCCCAGGCCGGTGCCGCCAAATTGTCGGGTAATGCCGGCACCCGCCTGGGTAAACGGCTGGAAAATCTTCACTTGGGCGTCCTGGGGGATACCGATGCCAGTGTCGCAGACTTCGATTCTGACGCCGTCCTTGAAGGTGCCGAGGCGCACATCGACGCGGCCGAAACGAGTGAACTTGAGCGCGTTGGACAGCAGGTTGCTGACGATTTGCCGAACCCGAGTCGGATCACCCAACACCAGTGCCGGAAACTGCGGATCGATCAGGCAGGTCAGTTCGACACTGGGCGCGGCGTTCTGGGACAGCAGGTTGGCAGTGTCCTCGACCAGCGCACCGAGGTCGAATGGAATGTGTTCGAGTTCGAGCTGGCCAGCGTCGAATTTCGACAGGTCGAGAATGTCGTTGAGCAGTTCCACCAAGACCTTGCCGGAGTCATGGGCGATGGACAGTTGTTGCTGCTGCTCAGCATTGAGCGGACCGTCCAGGGACAACGCGATCATCCCCAGCAGGCCATTGAGCGGCGTGCGGATTTCGTGGCTCATGTTGGCCAGAAACACCGAGCGCGCTTCCGCCATATCCAGGGCGGTGCTGCGGGCAATTTCCAGTTCCTGGTTGGACTGGCTGAGCCGACTGTTGATCGCCTTGAGCTCCGCAGTCCGGGCGGAGACGATGTTCTCCAGTTGCGCGAGGTAGTCAGTCAGGCGGTTTTCGGCATTGCGCCTTTGCTGGATTTCCGTGGCGATGTTCTCGAATTGCTGGTTGGCGACCTTGACCAGCACGCCGATTTCATCGTTCTGATGCCCCGCCGGGTACTCCAGCCAGGTCGGTTCGACGCTGCGTGGATCGCGGCCACTCAGTTCGCGGATAACGCGCACCAGCGGTTTGGTCAGCATCACATAGAACAGTGCGAGCAGGATGCCAGTCAGCAACAGGCTGCGGGCAAAACCATTGAGCAGCGTCACTTCGGCCCGGCGCAGAAAGCGGCTGCCGAATGCGTAGGTGTCGACGTCCAGGCGCAGGGTGCCGAGGGACTCGGCGGGCAAGTGATCCAGGTACAGGCGGTCTTCAAACTGACGTTCGGCGCCAAACATGAAGTCGCTGATCATCCGGTAATTGCTTTGCTGCCCGGGTCGCTTGACGTTGGCCAGTACCGTGCCGTTATTGTCGATCAATCGCGCGCCGATGATGGCGGGCGAACGCAACAGGCCCAAGGTCAGCTCCTGGGCGAGTTCTGCATCGATGTTATAGGCGATGCGCGAGGCCGGGTTATGGCTGATTTCCAGCAAAGACTGGATTTCCCGGTTGATGGAGGCATCTTCACTGGCATAATCGATGCCAATCTGCAGCAGGCTGAGCAGCGTGCCGAGAATGAAACCCACGACCACGGTCAGCCGGGCTTGTTTGTAAGACAGCCGGTTGGTGAATTTGATATCCATAGGGTGTTGAACCACTTCCGTTTCCCTTCGCTGCTCAAGCATAGTCGATGATGCATGGATACCGCTGTTGTCGCGAGCCCTCAAACATGGGTTGGGACAGGCACCTGGTCGTTGTGGATTATCGCTGTTGCGCAATCATTAATGTGAATGTGCCCAAGGAGAAGACGTGGATTCCCGATTGAATGCTTTCCTGGAGCGCGCCGATGCCGTTCTGGCCCGTATCGAACCGCTGCTGCCCGCACCCCGGCAGGCCATCGACTGGACCACTTGCCTGGCTGCGCGCTGGCAGCGCGAGGTGCGCAGCGGATTTCTACTGCCTCTGGAAGTCAGCCTCGACATGCGCTTGAGCGACCTGATCGGCGTCGATCGGCAGTTGGAGCAGTTGGGTCGCAACACTCAACAATTCCTCGATGGCATGCCCGCCAACCATGCGCTGCTGTGGGGCTCCCGGGGGACCGGCAAGTCCTCGCTGGTCCGGGCGCTGCTGGCCGAACATGCCCAGGCAGGCTTGCGCCTGATCGAGATCGAGCGCGATCACCTGGCGGACCTGCCCCGCGTGGTTGAACAGATCGCCAAGCTGCCCCAGCGGTTCGTGCTGTTTTGCGACGACCTGTCGTTCGAATCCGGCGAGGGCGATTACCGGGTGCTCAAGAGCGTACTCGACGGCTCCCTCGAGCAGGCCCCGGACAACGTATTGCTGTACGCCACTTCCAACCGCCGGCACCTGGTGCCGGAAAAGGAAAGTGACAACGAAAACTGGAAACGCGTCGACGGTGAACTGCACCCCAGCGAAGCGGTGGAAGACAAGATCGCACTCTCGGACCGCTTCGGCTTGTGGTTGTCGTTCTATCCGTTCACTCAGGAGCACTTCCTGAACGTGGTCGAACACTGGATCGGGCAACTGGCTGACAAGGCAGGCCTCAAATGGCAGCGTGACGAAGCGCTGGATATCCTCGCCGTGCGCTGGGCCACCGGACGCGGCAACCGCAACGGCCGTTGCGCCTATCAATTTGCCCGTTATTGGGTCGGATTAAAGCTGTTGGAGCACAAGGCATGATCGATTTACAACAGAGCGGCCAGGGCCTCGAAGGCTACGGCATGTTGCAGGCGCAATTGGAGTCGCTGCTGGCGGACGAGCGCGATTTCATTGCCAACGCAGCGCAATTTTCCGCGTTCCTGTTCAATCAGCTCGATGATTTGAACTGGGCCGGCTTCTATCTCAACCGTAACCATGAGTTGGTGCTGGGGCCGTTCCAAGGGCAGATCGCCTGCGTGCGCATTCCTTTCGGACGGGGTGTATGCGGGGCTGCGGCGGCGACTTTACAGACTCAGCGGGTCGAGGATGTTCATGCGTTTGCCGGGCATATCGCCTGCGACAGCGCCTCCAACAGCGAGTTGGTGGTGCCTCTGGTCAAGGACGGTCAGCTGATTGGCGTGCTCGATCTCGACAGTCCGAAACTGGCCAGATTTACCGCGCTGGACCAGGCGGGCATCGAGCAGTTGGCCGCGATTTTCCTGCGCCTGACCGATTGCTGATCACCCCTGCAAGCCTGCCTTGACCAGCAGGCTTGCAGTGTCTACCACATCAATCTGCTGTGGATCGAGGAATTGCTCTGCGTATTGCCGGTAGATTCCGGCATCGATGAACAATTCGAACAACTCGGGATCGATGTGCGCGTCCCGGCACATCGTCGCCATGATGCCCAGTGCTTCGCTCAAGGACTTGGCCTTCTTGTAGGGACGATCGGCGGCGGTCAGCGCTTCAAAGATATCGGCAATCGCCATCATCCGCGCCGGCAGGCTCATTTCTTCTCGCTTCAACTGCTTGGGGTAGCCGGTGCCGTCCATTTTTTCGTGATGCCCGCCGGCGATTTCCGCGACGTTGTCAAGGTGGCCGGGAAAGGGCAGGTGGCTGAGCATCAGTATCGTCTGCACCATATGGTGATTGATAATGTAGCGCTCCTCACGAGTCAGCGTGCCGCGGGCAATGCTCAGGTTGTACAACTCACCCCGGTTGAACTTGTAGCGGGGCACGTCGAGCTTGAAGCCCCAGGGATTTTCCGCAGGAATAAGCTCACTCTCTGCCCGCTCGAACAGATGCTCGGGTTTGTCCGCCAGCAGGGGTTCATTGACCGGCAGGATCGGCGCCGGGGTGCGCGCCTGACGGCGGTTCTCTTCCCAGGAAACTCCCAGGCGATCGTCCAGGGTGCGGTTCCAGGTGCGTTGCGCGAGGCTGCGCAGGCGCTGCAGATCATCTTCAGCCATGGCTTCGCTGCCCAGGTTGCAGCGGGCGATGAAGGCGAAGTCTTCATCCAGCGCCGCCAGGCTGGTCTCTCGCAAGTCAGCCAGTGGCTGCTCGTCTGCGCCCTGAGCCACGCCTTGCCAGTAATCGATCCAGGCGTCGCGCTTGAGCACTTCGAAACGGGTGCGGATTTCGTGGATACGGTCATTCAGGGTTTCAAGCTTGGTGGCTTTATCGACCACGTATTCCGGGGTCGTGACCTTGCCGCAGTCGTGCAGCCAGGCAGCGATGTGCAAGGCTTCCCACTCGTCTTCGGTCGGCTGGTAGCCTTTGAACGCCGGCGCCTGGCTGGCGGCAGCGGCTTGGGCGAGCATCAGGGTCAGCGCCGGCACCCGCTGGCAGTGGCCGCCGGTATAGGGACTTTTCGCGTCGATTGCACCGGCCAGCAGTTGAATGAACGAGTCCAGCAACTGTTTCTGTCTGGTTTGCAGGCGCTGGCTTTCGATGCTCACCGCCGCCGCTCCGGAAACCGCCTGCAGAAAGGCGATGCGATCCGGGCGCAGTTTTTCCAGGTCGCTCGGGTGGCCGCTGTCGGCCAGCAGCAGTACCAGCAGGCCCACCGTCTCGTTATGCCGGTTGCGCAGGCGAATGCCGATCAGGTGAACCCGCGGGCACTCCAACGCCAGCAGCACCTTGCGCCAATCCCCGGCCTCTTCGAACCCCAGACTGGTCACCATGGTGTCGACTTCCACCAGTTGCCCAAGCCAGGCAGGACTCTGCGCAGACTTCGGCTCGTGCGCCTGAACGTCGAATGTGGGCAAATCCTGGGACGCGCCGTCGATCACCAGGCCGAGGGGAGCGAAGCGGTCACCGTCATTTTCCCGCAAGTAGATCAGGCCGGCCTGGGCCTGGCCGATCTTTACCGTTTCAAACAGCACGCGCTCCAGCAGCGGGCCAAAGCGGGTCTCGGCGCTGAGGCTGTCGGTGATCTGGAAGAAACTGGCCAAGGTGTCTTTCATGCGCTCCATCGACACGCCCAACTGGTCCACTTCGAGTACCGGTGAACGCCTGACGGAGGGAAAATTAAAGTCGAAACTGCGAATAGCGTCAGCTTCCTGAACCAGCGCGCGCAGGGGGCGGACCAGTATTCGGGAGGTCAGCCATCCCAGCGGCAGGCACAACAGCAACGTCGCCAAGGTCACCAGCGCACCTTGCCAGCGCAGGCGATACGCATCGACGAGCAGTTCATCCTCGGGCACCAGCAAAGCCAGGTGCAATCCCTTTGGACCACCTTCCTGGATGCTGCTTTGGGCCACAATCCAGCGTCGACCACCGGCCTCCAGCCGATTGCCCGGCGCCTGGTTGTTCAGCAGGGCGCCGAGGCCCGGGCTCAAATCGGCCGCCTTGATCAAGCGGGCGCTCTGGTCGTCAACAATCAGCCTGCTGCTGTCGGGATAGGCAATGGCATTGCCCTGGGCGTCGAACAGCACGATTTCGGTTGCCGGGGTCACGACGTGTTTCGCCAGGGTGGCTGACAGTTCGGCCAATGTCAGATCGGCGCCCATGACTGCCTGTTCGCCACTGCGTCGGGCCAGCGTGGTGCCTACGTTGTGGGTGGAGAAGAACACGTAAGGCTCTGTGGTGATCTGTTCCTGCTCGCTGCGAGCGCTGGAAAACCAGGCGCGAGTCCGCGGATCGTAGTCGTCGTCGGGGTGGTCCAGACGGCCAAGGAGCCTCAGGTTGCGGTCAAAAAACAGTGATTGGGACCTGACCTGGCCGCTGCGGTCGCGCTCGATGCTCCAGACCTGGAATGCGGCGGCGTCCGGCGCCTGGGTGCGCGCTTTCATGTCCGAGGTGCGCAAGGGCCGCACCATGAAGAAATCACCGTTGCCATAACCCAGATACAGCGATGCCAGGTCTGGATTGTCCGTAAGCGCCTGGCTCAAAGGCTTGAGCAAAGCCAGTCGCTGCTCGAGGTCTGTGGCCTGGGTGGCCGGGTAGTCCGCCAGCAGGCTCAACAGATGACGAATGGGTTGGTAGGTGGCGTGCAGGTCAAGCCGCACGTCCTGCTCGATCCGTTCGAAGAGCTTTTCACTGCTCGACAATATGATCTGGGTGGTCTGTCGATAGTTGAAGATCCCCAGCACTACGCCGGTCAGCAGCAACAGCAAGGTGAACATGACGCTGATATGGATATGCAACGGCAAACGCCGCGGATCCGGGCGCAGTGGGCTGGGCATTGCAGTGTTCTCCATGGGATTTAACTCACTGCTTAGCGCCCAAGCATAGTTAAGGCTCCCCCTTTGTGCTGCGCTCGTGCTCGCTTATTTGCTGCAAAAGAGCCAGTTCCAGTTGCACCATGTCGCGTGCCATCGCCTGGGTGCAGTCGGATACGGCCTCCGCGTCCAACGGACCCTGGCAGGCTGCCTCCAGTGATTCGCAGCTGTCGATGAGGCACGAGGCCTGGATGATCCGCGCTGCGCCCTTGATTTTGTGGGCAATATCCAAAAATGCCTGTGGCTCAGCGGTGCTGGGCACCGCCAGTAACTCCTGGCGGTCCAGACGATTGCTTTTGAGCAGTTCGTTGAGTAATCGCAGATCCAGCGCCGGGTTGCCTCCCGTCAGTTGCTGCAGCCCCTCAAGGTTGAATGCCGGGGACTGCGCCTCGGGATTGAGGTTTTCAATCCAGTGGCTCAATGCGGTCAGGGTGAGCGGCTTGAACAGGCAGTCATCCATGCCGGCTTCTTTGCAGCGGGCGATCTCTTCCGGCTGGGCATTGGCAGTGAAACCCAAAATGACCGTGGGTGCACGTTGCAGGCGTTGCTCCTCGTCGCGAATGGCGCGAACCAGTTCATACCCGCTCATGACCGGCATGTTGCAGTCGGCGATCACCAGGTCGAACGCCTCGGTCTGCCAGAGGCTGAGCGCCACTGCGCCATCCTCCGCAACCCAGGACATATGACCCAGAAATTCCAGTTGCTGGCACATGAGCAGCCGGTTGGCAGGGTGGTCATCGACCACCAGGACTTTCAGGACTGTCCTGGGCGGCTGGGGTGCCTGTTCAATGGTCAATGCCGCCTGTTGCTGCGCCAGAGCTGGCAGGTGCAGTGAGACCTGCACTTGAGTTCCAAGACCTGGGCGACTGCTCAGTTGCAGGCTGCCGCCCATCAACTTGCACAGGCTGCGACTGATCATCAGCCCCAGGCCTGCTCCGCCACGGCCCGCTTTGGCACCGTTGTCTGCCTGGGCGAAAGGGGCGAACAGCCGACTCTGATCGTCTTCGCTGATACCGATGCCGCTGTCCTCAACGCTCAGATGCATCTGCACTTCGTCCGGCCCGGTGGGGCTCAGGTCGACGACGATACGGACATGGCCCTGGGGGGTGAACTTGATGGCGTTACTGATCAGGTTGGACAGCACCTGCTTGAACCGCATAGGGTCCAGCAGCACATCAATAGCGGGGTTGTCGCAGTGAAACTCCAGCAGTAGCTCGAGTTTTTTCTGCCGCGCGAGGCCCTCGAAGATATTGACCACCGACGCGACGACAGCGTGGAGGTTGACCCGTTCCGGGTTCAATTCCAGGCGGCCGGATTCGATCCGCGCAATGTCGAGAATGTCACCAATGAGCTCCAGCAGGTCCCGCGCCGAGTTGTAGGCGACGTCGATTGCGGGCCGCTCCGGGTGATTCTGTTCGATGCGCTTGAGCGTCAACTCCAGCATGCCAATGACGGCGTTCATCGGGGTGCGGATTTCATGGCTCATGGTCGCCAGAAAATTACTTTTGGCTCGGTTGGCTTCATCGGCGCGCTCCTTGGCATGCCGCAGTTCTTCGAACAATTGGCGCCGTTCACTGATGTCGATCCAGCCGCCGATGATGCCCTGGACCATGCCGCGCGAATCACGATAGGGCAGTACCCAGTGATAAATGGTCAGCCGGCGTCCACCGATGTGCAAAGCCCGGTCAAGCACCAGCGGGGTGCCTTCGGCAACCACGCGCTCATAGTCGGCCTGATATTCCCGGGCCTCGAACGCGTTGCTCATGTTGCCCGACATCACGCTTTTGCCGATGACGTCTTCGCGTTTGGCGTTGAATGCTTCGAGATAGCTGTCGTTACAGCTTTGCAGCACCCCCTGGCGGTCGCGGACATACATGGGATGCGGCGTGCCATTGACCAGCGATCGCATGAATTCGTATTGATCACTCAGCGCACGCGCCGCGGCCTGGCGCAGTTTGATCTGCCAGCGCATGTAAGCGTTCCAGGCGGCTAAAATCAGCAGCAGTACGCCGGTAATGATGACGATCTGGAAAAAAATGCGTTGGTAGTCTTGCCAGGAGTCCTGCGCCGATGCCGAGTAGCCGCGCCAGCGACTGTTGATCACCCCCAGTTCGTCCGGTGCGATGCTCAGCAGCGCTTTGTCGAGAATCGAGTTCAGCTCCCTGGAGTCCCGCGCAGTCGCCAGAGAAAACGCGGCCTGCTGAGTGCCGATAGTGGTGCTGATCTGCAGATCGTGCTCGAAAATCCGCGCGGACATGAAGTAGTTGGCGATGACCAGTGAGTTGACCGCAGCGTCGGCGCGACCGTCGGACAGCATTTCCACGGCGCTGAAGGTGTCGGGTGTCTCGATCAGTTTTATTTGCGGGAATTCGCGACGCAGATAATCCACCATCGGATTGCCCTGGGCGATGGTCAGGCGCTTGCCCTGCATCTGTTCGAGATTGGTTGGGCTATCGGCCAGTTTTCGCGTCAGCAGGACAAACGAGTTCTGCAGGTAGGGCCGTGTGAAATTCAGGTTAGCTTCACGTTGGGTGCTGGGGAGCAGGGCGGTGATCATGTCAGCCTGCCTGTCAGCGACGCGCTTGATCATCTCGCCATCATTGCGGCTGCGCTGAATATCGAAGCGCAAGCCGGTGCGCAGCCTGATCAATTCCAGAAGATCGGCCGTGACGCCGCGAAAGTTGCCGTCGCGGTCGAAGAACGTCAGCGGTGCATAGGCTTCGTTCACCACTACACGCACCACCGGATGGGCTGCCATCCAGCGCTTTTCGCGATCGGTGAACTGCAGGCTTTGATCGCTGAGCAGAATGTCACTGCCGGCGCTCCAGCGCTTGCCGATGTTGTCTTTTTCACTGGGTGGGAGTGCGGCCAGCATCGAGTTGATGATGCCCAGCAATTGCTGATTGTCTTTATGCACCGCGAAACTGAAGCCATGCGCTTCATGCTTGCCGAAGCTCGCCATGCGGATGTTGTTCAGGTAGCCCTTGTTTATCATGTAGTGAGTTGAAATCGTGTCGCCGAGAAAAACATCGGCCTGATCGAAGGCCACTGCATTGATCGCATTCTGGTAGGAGGGGTAGGGCGTGATGACCGCGTTGGGGTATAGCCTCTTGACTTCCCTCAGCGGCAGATAGTGATAGACCATACTCATTCGTAAACCCCTCAGCCCATCGGACAGGGATCGGGTTTCTTCCTCGCGCGTGACCAGCACCGGTTGATCAACGGCATAGGGTGCGGACAGCAGGATGTCCGGATGTTCGGCTTCGAAGCCGTTGGACGTGCCCAGCAAATCGACTTCGCCATTCTCCAGCGCCTCGATGGCATCGTCCCGGGTGGAGAACCGCCTGACCTTGATCGGTAAACCGGTGGTCGCGCCGAGCAGACCTGCATAGTCGGCGGTCAACCCTTCATAATCCTGGCTGCTGTCGATGGTCATGTCGAAGGGCGGATAATCGGGGGCTGAGGTGCCCAGAACCAGCTCGGACCTGTTCAGCAACCAGAGTCGTTGCGGTCGATCCAGTTGCACCTCATGTTGTGCGGCCGTGGCCCGACTGAGCAAGGAGTAGCTTTGACTTTCGATCGGCGCGGCCTGTACCGAACTGCTCGGGAAAAGAGCTACGGTCATCAGCATCAGGTATTCCTTGGCGCGACTGGGCATGCTGTTTCTCACACGAGTGCGTTGCGTTTTGCCAGTTCAATGAGTTCGACCAGCGATCTGGCCTTCAGCTTTTGCATGAGTCTTTTTTTATAAGTGCTGACGGTCTTGTTGCTCAGGAGCATGGCCTTGGCAATTTCCTTGTTACTGCGGCCCTGGGAAAAAAGTTGTAGCACCATCAGTTCTCGATCATTGACTGATTTGAACAGTTCGATCTCGGCGTGGCGAATGTGGTCGCCACGAATGGGATTGAGCGCCGCACTTGGAAAGTAGTTGTATCCTGATAATACAGCGTTGATTGCGCTCACCAGTTCACTCAAGCCTTCCTGCTTGCACACATATCCGGAGGCGCCCGACTGCATGCATCGTATGCCAAACAGTGTCGGGCATTGCGCCGTCAATACCAAAGTCTTGATGCGGGTATTCATGGCATTGAGTCGGGTGAGAATTTCCAGCCCGTCAAGTTTGGGAATGCTGATGTCGAGAATCACCAGGTCAGGCATGCATTCGCGAATCATCTGCATCGCGTCTACGCCGTTATCCGTTTCACCGACGACTTTGAATTTTTCATGCTCCAGTAACATTCTTACGGCAAGGCGGATAACTGGGTGGTCGTCGACGATAAAAACGGAGTTCATAATCAAATCCCATGCGAATGTAGATAAAGCGCGCACCTTAGCTCAGAAGGTTCCGCTATCGCATGAACAGGTCTACCTCTATCCTTAATATCAGATGATTCCTACAGCAGAGCAGGAAAAGTACTACGTTCCAACTAGTGATTTTCTTGGATAGTTAAAAGTTGCAAGGTTTCTAGCGGGCGACGATAAGTTTTAAAAAAAGCTCCAGAGCGATTTTTACTGAGTTTAAGTCTGCGAGATTTTGGCGTTAATTACTTGGCTGAAGTCAACAGTGTTATAAGTTCCAGATGTTTCAGAGGCTTTATCAGAAAACCTGATAGCGGTAATCCCAGTCTGATCGCCGACTGTGCAAGTTCGTCCAGTTCCACTGATGTCAGGCTACTGAGCAGTATCGCGCGCTTGATCATTCCCATGTGCGTTGCCGCTTCGATCAGTTGCAAGCCGCGCAAGTCGGGCAAACATTGATCACACAACAGGACGTCGTAGGGTATAGGCGTCGAGCGCATCCTTTGCAGGGCGACCTCGGCACTGCCGGCCGTGGTGATGTGTTCGAAACCGTAACTTTGGAGCAGGATTTGAGTTGCTCGAAGTTGGAAGCCGTGATCTTCAACCAACAGGATGCGCAAGTCTGCTTCTTTCATCGGGATACTCACACTGAGCCGTCGAGCTGACGGAGGGTGATTATTTCGCAACAGATGGGAGCAATCGATCAGCCGGCGCGACATGCGCTGTAGGACGATTCGTCAGGCCTTGAGTGTTTCAGGGCTACTGAGGGCTGATCGGCCACACGCAGGGCGTAATGGGCGATCAGCAGGTGTCGGTCAGTGACTGGAACGACCGGTCATTTCAAGGGCCATTTCGCTGGCGTAGCTGTCGGTCATGCCGGCGATGAAGTCGATCATGCGCAAGAATGACGTATGCAACGGGCCGCGAGGGTCGGGTGCATTGTTGCCAAGCAAATCCAGGATGCGCCGGCTCTTGAAGGACGGCGTTCGACCGTCGTGCTGTTCCAGCGCCGCACCGCAGAAGGCATTCAGCAGGATCTCCAGGGTCGTGTAGGCCCCGATCTCATGCAGGGTCTTGCGTTTGTCCTGGAAGATCTTTTTACGCGCCATGTCCTTGGCATTCAGCACGCAGCGTTTTGCCGGACCGTGCATGTGCTCCACCAGATCGCCGGGCAGCATGCCGGCCAGAAGTGCGTCCTGTTGCTCGACAAACGCCCGCGCGGCGGCGTTGGTCAGGTGTTCGATGGCTTTGCCGCGCAGGATCGCCAATTTGCGCCGCCGCGAATCCGCCGGGCCTAGCTGGCGGTAGGTTTCAGGCAGATCGTCACCCACCAGGTCCAGCAACAGCGCCTCGACTTCCGCGTACTCGAGCAGCTCCATTTCCAGGCCGTCTTCCAGATCGATCAGCGCGTAGCAGATGTCATCGGCAGCCTCCATCAGGTAGACCAGCGGATGGCGCGCCCAGCGCTGATCTTCAAGCTGCGGCAGGCCGAGTTTGTGGGCGATCTGTTCCAGTAACGGCAGCTCGCTCTGGTAGCACCCGAACTTGTGCTTCTTGTAGCCCAGGGAGTCGGCATGTTTTGCCGTCCATGGGTACTTGAGGTAAGTCCCCAGAGTGGCGTAGGTCAAACGGGTGCCGCCATCGAACTGGTGGTATTCAAGTTGCGTCAGCACCCGGAAGCCTTGGGCGTTGCCTTCGAAATTGAGAAAATCATTGCGCTCGACCTCGCTCATCGCATCCAGCCAGCCGCGCCCGGCGGCCTGCTGAAACCAATGGCGGATGGCGTCTTCGCCGGAATGGCCGAACGGCGGATTGCCAATATCGTGCGCCAGGCAAGCCGATTGCACCACCATGCCCAGGTCGCTGGGTTCACACCAGTCGGGCAGGGCGTTGCGGATGGTCTCGCCAACGCGCATGCCCAGGGACCGCCCGACGCAACTGACTTCCAGCGAGTGCGTCAGGCGAGTGTGGATGTGGTCGTTGCTGGTGACCGGGTGAACCTGGGTCTTGCGCCCCAGGCGACGGAACGCTCCGGAGAAGATGATGCGGTCGTGGTCCTTGTGAAAGGGGCTGCGTCCGAGCTCTTCCGGACTGTGCAGGGGCTTTCCGAGGCGTTCGCGAGTGAGCAGGGTTTGCCAATCCAAGGCTGATTCTCTCCGTCAGGTGACTGATGGCCTAAGCTTCCGGGTTCAGGTCGGGACGTGCAAGCGGAACTAAAGCCCGGCGGCGTCGATGTCGATGAGTAACAGTCTTTCTCCATGGGCGAAAAACTGTCCGGCGGTCAGGCAATACTGGTTGGTGGTGGCATCTCGGTAAGTATTGGAGAGCGTCAGGCGGCGCTCGTCCCAGCCTTCGGCCAGCAGGTGATAGAAGTATGGGCGCCATGACCAGTTGTGGCCCAGATAGCGATTGTCGGCTTTCCAGCCATTCTGGCTCCATTCCAGGTTCGGCGTCAGTTGTGTGCCGTGTCGATCACATTGGTAAAACCGCAGCAACCAGGGGAAGGCATCGAGCCGGGGCAGAGCGCTGAGCGGTGCGCTAGCCTGGGCCCAGTCCTGCAGAATGCCCATCAGCTCGCTCAGCTGCTGGCGCATGACCATTAGGCGGCCACGCTCAAGCAGTTTTTGCTGGACGTAGCGGTGGCGCAACTGGGCGAAATGGTCGACGAACGCATCGGTGTGGAAGAAGTCTTCCTCGGCCCGGGCGAACAGAAAGCCCTGGACGTAGCGCGAACCGCACTCCAGGGCAAAATTGAGCTGGGCATCGGTTTCCACCCCTTCGGCGATGATCCAGCAACCGGTCTTTTCGGCCATTTGCGCCAGGGCCTTGACCACATCGCAACTCGGCCCGCCCAACGCTGCAGCCTGAAACAGGCGCATGTCGAGTTTGAGAATATCCGGTTGCAGGGCCAGTACCCGATCGAGCTGGGAATACCCGGCACCAAAATCATCAATGGCAATCCTGGCGCCTGCCCGGCGATATCGCGCGACCACATCGGCCAGGCGCTGGATGTCGCCACCGAGCTCGGTGATTTCGTAGACGATGCGTTGCGGGTCGACGTCATGCCTGGTCATCTGCTTGAGGCTTGGCAGGTCCTGCTCTGGACGCAGGCGATTGACCCATCGTGGTGACATGTTCAGGCTCAGGAACCAGTCTGCGGGGGCTGCATGCAGGCGGCTCAAGGCGTGGTCGCGGATCTGCCGGTCAAGGCGACGCAAGGCGGCTGCAGGGATTCTGGGATCGGCAAACAATGGGCCGACCGACGTCAACTGGCCGTCCGCCTGACGCAGTCTTCCCAAGGCCTCGACGCCTGCGATGCGACCGGTGGCGGTATCAATGAACGGTTGGAAACAGGCGAGCGGTTGCCCGTCGATCACGAGGCCTCCTTGCTAAATTCTTGTTCTGGGATTATCCGGGTACCTGTCAGGCACGCAGCAGTAGGCACGCGGGGTTGAACCTCTTGTCCAAGAGATCCAACCCCGCATGATGTTGCAAGAATACAGCCAGCTTGCTTAGTGTTTGCGCGATGAGCCCTGCATGACCAGTTTGATCAACGGGCCCAGGGTCGTAGTCAGGCGAATCAGCCGGGTAACGCCACCGGCGCCGCCGCTCTTGGCGCCTTTGCCCGTCAGGAAGCCCAGCAGTGTCACTGCGGCGACGCCCCAGAGCGGCGCATGCTTGATGCCAAACCCGCCTTGAATGCTTTGTGTCATCCCGCGCACTCGGTGCAAAGGCTGCAGCAATTGCGCGGATTCGTGGCGAATTTCCTGGCGATGCATTTCCATGCGCAGGCGGATCAGCGCCTTGCGCATTTCAGTGCGTGAGGTGTTGTGTGGCAGTTCGGGCAGACTCATGGCAACAGGCGCTCCCGGTCATTGGCCAGTTCTTCCAGCGTACCGTGGAATGGCGAGGATTCATCGAAAATCGCTGCCTTCAGGCGCACCGCGCAGAAGATTGCTGCCAGCGTGTAGAACACACAGAGGCCGATGATGGCTGCCAGGCGGTAGGTATCCCAGAACAGGATCATGACCAGGGTCGACAGGCCCACCAGTAACAGCAGGGCAAACACCAGCGCCAGGCCCGCAAACAACAACAGGCTTACGGTGCGGGCTTTCTGTTCCTGCAACTCGATGCCGAAGAGCTCGACATGGCTGTGCAGCAACCCGAGAAAAGCGGCACCCAAGCGCCGCGGTGAGGAGCTTGGGCCCGTCGCGGACGAGCTGGATTCGCCGATCGCCATATCAGCGCCGGGTGGCCAGAAGGCCAATCAGGAAACCCACGCCGGCGGCAATCCCGACCGATTGCCACGGGTTGGCCTGGACGTAATCTTCGGTCGCAGTGACCGCAGCCTGACCGCGCTCGCGCAGGGAGTCTTCGGTCAGTTTGAGGGTTTCCCTGGCGCGCAGGAGGCTGTCGTGAATCTGGTCGCGCAATTCATCAGCCTGATCACCAGCGATGGTTTTGGTGTGTTCCAGCAACCGTTCAGTGTCGCTGACCAATGTTTGAAAATCATTCATCAGTATTTCTTGAGCAGTCTTTGCCTTGATGCTGGCCATTGGTGATCTCCGTAAGTGGCGTCTGTTGCGTTCGAGTATGAGCGGTAAGCGAAGGTTCAGTCCAAATGACTGGTACAGCTTTTGCTTTGCCATGGTGCGCCAGCCCGCGCCGTTGCGCTGTTGCTGGGCACGGTTTGAGCAAAACCATAACTCAAATAATTGAAACCCGCGCATAGGTCATGACCTTGCGCACCAAAACGGCTCCCCAGGCTTCACTTGAGAACCCTGCCGAGGCGCAACTTGGTGCATAAATCTTCTGCGCGAACTGCTTTGGTGCTTTTTTAGCCTTAAGGTCTGCCGATCCCATGGAAAATCTGCAAAGCGCTGTGAACACTCTGGTTCACAGCTCCAATACGTTGTTCATTCTGATCGGCGCCGTCATGGTGTTGGCCATGCATGCCGGTTTCGCCTTTCTCGAGGTCGGCACGGTTCGCCAGAAAAATCAGGTCAACGCGCTGTCGAAAATCCTCAGTGACTTCGCCATTTCGACCCTTGCCTATTTCTTTATAGGCTACTGGATCTCGTATGGGGTCACCTTCATGCAACCGGCGGCGATATTGAACGCCGATCATGGTTATGGACTGGTGAAGTTTTTTTTCCTGCTGACCTTCGCTGCTGCAATCCCGGCCATCATCTCCGGGGGCATCGCCGAGCGCGCAAGGTTTGTACCACAGCTGTGCGCGACAGCTTTGATCGTGGCGTTCATCTACCCGTTTTTCGAAGGCATGATGTGGAATGGCAACTACGGCCTGCAAGCCTGGCTGCTGGCGCGTTTTGGCGCCAGCTTCCATGACTTTGCCGGGTCGGTGGTAGTCCATGCCATGGGCGGCTGGCTGGCGCTGGCGGCCGTGTTGCTGTTGGGACCACGGCAGGGCCGATATCGCGACGGCCGTCTGGTTGCGTTCGCGCCGTCGAGCATTCCGTTCCTGGCGTTGGGGTCGTGGATTCTGATCGTTGGTTGGTTCGGGTTCAACGTCATGAGCGCGCAGACCCTGGGTGACGTCAGCGGACTGGTGGCAGTGAACTCGCTGATGGCCATGGTGGGCGGTACTGTGGCGGCACTGATCGTCGGGCGCAACGACCCCGGCTTTCTGCATAACGGGCCGTTGGCCGGTCTGGTTGCGATCTGCGCCGGTTCCGATTTGATGCACCCGGTGGGCGCTCTCGTTACCGGTGCGATTGCCGGGGCGCTGTTTGTCTGGTGTTTTACTGCCGCGCAAGTCAAATGGCGCATCGACGATGTGCTGGGAGTGTGGCCGCTGCATGGCCTGTGCGGGGTTTGGGGTGGGATCGCCTGCGGGATATTCGGCCAAGTCGCACTGGGCGGCCTGGGCGGCGTCAGCCTGATCAGCCAGTTGATCGGTACGGCGCTGGGCATAATCGTGGCACTGCTCGGCGGCCTGGCGATCTATGGCGGCATTAAGGCGCTGCATGGCCTGCGCTTGAGCCAGGAAGATGAGTATCACGGTGCGGACCTGGCGATCCACAAGATCGGCGCGGTCAGCCAGGATTGATTCAACGTTCATCGTCGTCCGAACCTGGATAGAAGTCGTGCAACAGGCGATAGCGATCGCTGCGAACCTGGTCTACCCGGTCCTTAACCTGTTGTGCGGGCAGGCCGAGCATGATCAGCGCGTGGGAGGCGAGCATCAGGCTCGATTCCAGCAGTTCCGGGACGACCTCGCTGGCCCCTGCTGCATTCAATTCGGCGAGCTGGCTGTCATCGCGAGTGCGCACCAGGATCGGCACGCTCGAGTTGAGCACGCGCGCCTGCTTGAGGATGAGCATGGCAATGTCGGCCCGGTCCACGGCAATCACCAGCAGCCGGGCGCGGTCCAGTCCCACTGCGAGCAGCAGTTCGCCGCGGCGGGAGTCGCCGTAGTGCACGCAACGTTCGCTGACAGCGGCCTCCTGTACTCGCACCGGGTCGTTGTCCAGCGCAATGTAGGCTTGATGTTCATGGCGCAGGAAGCGGCCGATGGACTGGCCAACCCGGCCGTATCCGCAGATGACTACGTGACCGTCCAGGCCAGCATTGAGTGCGCTGATTTGTTCCAGCTGCGCTTCTTCGTTAGGTTTGCGATGCAAGCGCGCTGCTATACGCGGCGCTGCGCGCAGGAGCAAGGGCGCCACCAGCATCGAGCAAAAAGTGGCGGCAAGCAGCAGTGCGGCGAAGTCGCCCGCAAGCATTTTGCTCGTTTGCATTTGCGCCATCAGCGCAAAGCAGAACTCCCCGCCCTGGGCCAGCGCGAGGCCGCTGCGCCAGGCGGTTTCGGTGTCACTGCCACGCCATTTGACCAGCAGCGCGACAACGCTGCCCTTGATCAGCAGCAACGCCAGCGTCAACCCCAGGATCAGCAGGCCATGGCTGGCAAATAGCTGCAAGTCGATCAACATGCCGATGCTGACAAAAAACAATCCCAGGAGGATGTCGCGGAAGGGGCGGATGTCAGCCTCGATCTGATGGCGGTAGTGGCTTTCCCCCAGCAACATGCCGGCGAGAAACGCCCCCAGTGCAGGCGACAGGCCTAGCAGGTGGGTCAGCCACGCGGTGAGCAGGACAATCACCAGCGCCAGCAGCACAAACAGCTCTGCGGAGCGAGCCGCCGCCACCTCATGGAATAACCGCGGCAACAGCCAGCGGCTGGCCATCAGCAAGCCGACAAACAACACCAGGGTTTTGCCCAGCGTCATGGGCAGCGCCCAGTACCAGGGTTGCTCGCTACTGCCTGCAAACACGGGCACCAGTGTCAGCAACAGAACGGCGACCACGTCCTGGAACAACAGCACGGCGATGGCGTTCTGGCCGTGGCTGCTGAATATTTCACCAAGGCTGCCAAGCTCCTTGCTGACGATGGCGGTGGATGACAGGGCCAGCCCCGCACCCAGTAACAGCGCAGGTATACCCGGCATGCCGAACAGCATCAGCAGGCTTCCCAGCAATACCGCACATATCAGCACTTGCAGGCTGCCAAGGCCGAACACCACCTGTCGCAGTGCCAGCATTTTCGACAGGGAAAATTCCAGCCCCAGGGAAAATAGCAGGAACACCACGCCCAGCTCGGCGAGATCGGGCAGCTCTTCGCTTTCATTGACCCAATTGAACGCAGTGGGTCCGATCATCAGCCCTACGCACAGGTAGCCCAGGACCGGCGGCAGGCGCAGTCGCTGGAACAGCGCAATCACCACCAGTGAGGAGGCGAGGATGATCAGCAGATTGGCGAACACGGACTCTCCGAATTTGAAGTTGGCTAATGAAGCGTAGAGGCAAAAAAATACCGAGCATCACTCATATGGCATTTGCCGGGAATGATTTGAGTCAGGGGATTGCCAGGTACCTCGAACCGCCATTGCCCAGGGGCTGCAGGCTTCGTCTCGACTGACTTGAATCGTGGGCCTAGAATGAACCCCTACTTTGCCTGGGCCCCTCGCCATGCCTCCTGAATGCCAGCTGTTCGGCACCCTTGGTTGCCATCTGTGTGAACTTGCCGAAGAAGAGTTGATGCCCCTGGTCGAACACGGTTTGCTGGTCGAGCTGATCGACATTGCCGAGAACGAGGACTGGGTCGAGGACTACGGCTTGCGAATCCCGGTGCTGCGCCGCGTGGATACTGGAGCGGAGCTGGACTGGCCATTCGATGCCGAGCAGGTAGTGGCTTTTTTGCGTTGAACAGCGCTCCACTTATCGCTCTGCCCGATTGATCCGTTGGCGAAAGCTCGCTGATTCGGTTACTGTATGTGTATACAGTTATTCGGATGGCCTGTCTTGCGGGCGATCCTGCGAGTCAGAGGATGAGTCATGGTCAATGTCGAACAGTTGAAGAACAGCGTGAACCGCATGTCGGCGGACGTGGTGCGAGAGGCCGTTCTCGAACTGCGCCTGGACGGCCTGGTGACCGAAGGGAAGACCCCCTTCAACAAACTGCATTTCAACACCTGTTTCGCCGAAATCGAAGCCTTGTTCCAGCGTGCAGGGTATCACCGGCAGCTGGATGTGGTCGGTTACCAGGGCTTGCTGTACGCATTGTATGACCCTGGCCGCTGGGAGGCGGTCGACGTGTTGCGCTGGCTCAAGAAGTTCACCGAGGCCGCCGCCCGCGACCGGATACCGGCGTGAGTAATCTCTTCTAGGATCGTTCTGGCCGCTGCAGGATAATGCTGACCTGCATTAGGGGTCAGAGCGTTCTTATGTCCACTTCATCGTTTTGTGCTGCGCGCACTCAAGCCAGTACTCTGTATCTGCCCCCGGGTGCGTGGCAGACCGTGCTCGACTGCCTGTGCGAGCACTTCAGTGCCATCGGCCGCGAGCAATGGCTCGACCGCATCGCCCGCGGTCGTGTCCTGGATGGCTTTGGGCAACCTATCCCCCTCGACTTGCCGTACAAGGAAGGTCTGCGCATTCATTATTTTCGGGAAGTCGCGGATGAAAAACCGATTCCGGTGGTCGAGTCGATCCTGTACGCAGATGAGCATCTGGTGGTGGCGGACAAGCCGCACTTCCTGCCAGTAACGCCTGCCGGTGAATACGTCGAGCAAACCCTGCTACGCAGGTTGATCCATCGCCTGGATAATCCGCATCTGGTGCCCCTGCATCGCATTGATCGCCACACAGCGGGCCTCGTGCTGTTTTCAGCCCATCCTGACAGCCGCTCGGCCTACCAGTCCCTGTTCCCGACCCGGCAGATCGAAAAACGCTACGAAGCTATTGCTCCTGCGTTGCCCGGGCTGTGTTTCCCGCTGGTGCACAAAAGTCGGCTGGTGGAGGGCGAACCTTTTTTCCGCATGCAGGAAGGTCCCGGCGCGACCAATACCGAGACAGCCGTGGACGTTAGGGAAAAGAATGGCGACCTCTGGCGTTATGCGCTGTACCCGGTCACGGGCAAGAAACATCAGCTGCGCGTGCACATGGCCGCCCTGGGCGCGGGCATCTGTAATGATCCGTTCTATCCCCAGGTGCTCAAGGACGTCGTCGATGACTATGCCAATCCCTTGAAGCTGCTGGCCCAGGGCTTGCGTTTCGTGGACCCGCTCACCGGGCAGGAGCGTTGTTTTGAAAGCTCGCTGTTTCTGGACTGGTGATGACGGTATTGCAGGCATGAAAAAGCCCGCAGAAGCGGGCTTTTCTGTATCGGGCTATGCCGTAAAGATTACAGCTCTTTAACGGTACGAACCTGATCCTTGTTGATGCGGGTTTCTTTACCGTCGAGTTGCTGGAACTCGTAGAAACCGGAATCTTCATCATACTTTGGTGCGTCAACAGCCTGGATTTCGCGACCGTCATTCAAGGTGATCACGGTAGGCGAAGAGCAACCGGCAAGGGTCGCGAGGCCCAGTGCGAGCATGAAAGTGGCGAGGGTCCGTTGAGTCATGAGTGTGTCTCCGATATGAATTCTTTGGTTACTGATCTTGTAGACGTGTACAACGCGCGCAAGTTCCTTGGCTAGTGTCAGTCTGACACAGTGCCGTGGCTGCTTAACAGCTCCGGGGTATTCAGGTTGGCCAGCCGCGGGTCGTTTTCGGGGCATTGCAGGGCGATCGCACCCAGTTTGCGCATTATCCGGCCGGGACTGCGTTCCCCCTCACTCCAAGCCTCATCGAATGCCTGGCAGAGTTCCGCGGGGATGATGCATAACAGCGGTTCCCAATGCTCGCCATGGCGCAGCATCAAGGGTTTTTCGGGATGCCGGCTGGCGGTTTCGCGCATGGCCTGCAGCAGCGCGGCATCAATGCGCGGCACATCACACGGCAAGACCATCATGAAGCGGTGCCGTGCGGCCTGCAGGCCTGCGCGAATCCCGGCCAGGGGCCCCGGGAAATCCCCTTCATCGTCATGCACCAGGCGGTCGGCATAGGGTGCGTATTTGTCCAGATTGCGATTGCAGGAAATAATCAGGTCATCGCTCAGTGGCCGGGTCTTGCGGTGCAGATGCGCAATCAGCGGCTCGCCGTGCCAGTCCAGCAACCCTTTGTCCTGCCCCCCCATGCGTTGGCCGCGACCGCCGGCCAGGAGCAGAATGGAGCAGGGCGGCAGTTGGGTCTCGAGGGTCATGGCGAGCCTTCATGGGGCGGCGAAAAAAGTGAGGGCTGTGATATAACACCGGCCTGTTTTTCCTACAACTGGACGAGCCTATGAAAGCCAAGGCTGATGTACCTTTCGCGCCGCTGAACATTGCGGTGCTCACGGTCAGCGACACCCGTACCCTGGAAACCGACACTTCTGGCCAGGTCTTCGTCGACCGCCTGAGCGCTGCCGGGCATCGCCTGGCCGAGCGGGTACTGCTCAAAGATGATCTGTACAAAATTCGAGCGCAAGTCGCCCACTGGATTGCCGAAGATGTCGTGCAGGTCGTACTGATCACTGGCGGCACCGGGTTCACCGGCCGCGACAGCACGCCGGAAGCGGTGAGCTGCCTGCTGGACAAGCAGGTTGACGGATTTGGCGAGCTGTTTCGGCAAATTTCCGTAGCCGACATCGGCACTTCCACTGTGCAATCCCGTGCGCTGGCCGGCCTGGCCAATGGCACGCTGGTCTGCTGCCTGCCGGGTTCGACCAATGCAGTACGTACCGGGTGGGATGGCATCCTCGCCGAACAGTTGGACTCGCGGCACCGCCCGTGCAACTTCGTGACTCACCTGAAACAGGCGGCTCCCTGTGAATCCCGCGGGTAAGTCCGGCAAGACCGGCACTTTGATGCCGGTCGAAGCCGCACTGGCACGCCTGCTGGAAATGGCTGGCGCCACGCCTATTCTGCAGCGTGAACGCTTGCCCCTGGCCCAGGTGCAGGGCCGCGTTCTGGCCGATGACTTGATCTCAACCCTGGATTTGCCGCCCTGGCCGAACAGCGCCATGGACGGCTATGCGTTGCGCTTGGGCGACTGGACCGGCGAAGCGCTGGTGGTTAGCCAGAAGATTTTCGCCGGTAACGCGCCGCAGCCCCTGCAGTCCGGTACGTGTGCGCGAATTTTCACCGGTGCACCAGTGCCGGCGGGTGCCGACTGCGTCGAGATGCAGGAAAACGCCGAGGTCCAGCCGGACGGGCGAGTAGCGTTCACCCAAAGTCTGAAAGTGGGGCAAAACATCCGTCCCCAGGGCCAGGAAACCACTGCCGGAGAACAGGTGCTGGTGGCCGGGACTCGCTTGGGCCCGATCGAACAGGGCCTGGCGGCATCACTGGGCTGCGCGGAGCTGGAAGTCATTCGCAAGGTTCGCGTTGCGGTGCTTTCCACCGGTGATGAACTGATCGAGCCCGGTCAGCCCCTCGGCCCGGGGCAAATCTACAACAGCAACCGGGTGCTGCTGTGCAGCTGGTTGCAGCGCCTGGGTTGCGAGGTGATCGACGCCGGTATTCTCCCCGACGACCTGCCCACTACCCGCGCTCGCCTCGGCGAGCTCAACGACGTTGACCTGATCCTTTCCACCGGAGGCGTCTCGGTGGGTGAGGCTGACTTTCTTGGAATTGCCTTGCGCGAGGAGGGTGAGCTGACGCTATGGAAACTCGCCATCAAGCCTGGAAAACCGCTGACCTTCGGGCACTTTCGCGGGGTGCCGGTGATCGGTCTGCCAGGTAATCCGGCCTCGACCCTGGTGACCTTTGCGTTGTTGACCCGGCCTTATCTCTTGCGCCGTCAAGGCGTGCAGGACGTAGAACCCCTGAAGTTCCAGGTGCCGGCGGGTTTCGACTGGCCGATGGCAGGCAATCGTCGAGAGTACCTGCGAGGGCGTCTGGAGAACGGCCGGGCGATCATCTACAAGAACCAGAGCTCCGGTGTGTTACGCAGTGCAGCGTGGGCCGAGGGACTGGTTGAGGTGCGGGAGGATCGCACGCTGGTCGAAGGCGAGCTTGTCGGGTTCATTCCACTGAGTGAAGTCCTGGGCTGACACCTGTGGCTGGCAACTAAGGGGTGCGTGTTGCACCCGGTCACCGGGCCAGCATGGTCACCGCTGTAGGACTCGCCTCTGGCCTCGCTTAAATATTTGGTTTTTTTTACGGCTTTTTTGGCCGTGGGCGCGGTCAACATCTGCCATACGGAATCCAATCCTGGGAGTGACTGCCATGAGCGAACGCAAAGCGCTGTTAATTCTGCACGGCAAGCAAGCGCTCAACGAAGCGGTGCGTAACGCAGTTGAAGAGAAACGGCAGCAGGGCTGGGACCTGGCTGTACGGGTGACCTGGGAGGCTGGCGATGCCCAGCGGCTGGTCGATGAGGCACTGGATGCCGGTTATGTGCAGATTATCGCCGGGGGCGGAGATGGCACCCTGCGCGATATCGCCGAAGCAATCGCCAATCACTCGGCAGATGCCAGCCTGGTGCTGATGCCCTTGGGCACCGCGAATGATTTTGCACGCGCCGCCGGGGTACCGCTGGAACCTGGGCCCGCATTGGAGCTACTGGATGCTCCGGCCAGTGCCATTGACCTGGGCGAAGCCGGCTCGCAAGTTTTCTTGAACATGGCCACGGGTGGTTTCGGTAGCCAGGTCACCGCCAACACGTCGGAAGACCTGAAAAAAGTGCTCGGTGGAGCTGCCTATCTGTTTACCGGATTGTCGCGTTTCAGCGAGTTGCACGCCGCCTACGGCGAGTTGCAGGGGCCTGATTTCCACTGGAGCGGCGAGCTCCTGGCACTGGGCATTGGCAATGGTCGACAGGCCGGTGGCGGGCACGTCCTGTGCCCCGAAGCACTGGCTGACGATGGTTTGCTTGATATCAGCATTCTGCCTGCACCCCAGGAAGTGGTCGGCACCCTGAAGAACCTGCTGGCCGATGGCTTCGGTCTGGACAACATGTTCGTGCGCGCCCGCTTGCCCTGGGTCGAAATCAAGGTTTCGGAAGGGCTCTACATCAACCTTGATGGCGAGCCACTGGAAGGCGACAACCTGCGCTTCGCGGCGCGTCCGGCAGCCCTTCGAGTGCATCTGCCGGCGAACTCACCCTTGTTGACCGGTTCGACGATCGTTAATCATCCAGACTGATGATCCGCTCACGCACGGCAAACAGGACCAGCCCGGCCACGTCGTAGATCTGCAAGCGCTTCATGATCTGCGAGCGATGGGTTTCCACGGTCTTGATGCTCAGCCCCAGGCCGCTGGCGATTTCCCGGGTGGATTTGCCGCGAACGATCAGGCGCAGGATTTCCAGCTGGCGCGCCGTCAGGTTGTGGGTCACTGATTTGGGCCTGTTGCCGGGTCGGTGTGCATCGACAAGATCAATCGATCGCATCGTTGTCGTTGCTGATCAGGTTGCAAGTGACTCAGGCATTCCTCCGTTTTGGCCAAGAGCGGCTGCGTTCCTGCTGTTGCGGATGGCGTCCGCGTATTCGGTCGGGCACAGGAGCGGGGCATCTTAATCAAGGGGTCAAGGTCTGCCGTTGGCAGCCGATAAACCGTTTTAATGAACTCACCCGTACAAGCCCAGGAGTCATAATGGCCGGCATTCTCGACACGGTAGATAAACGCACACAACTGGTGGGTGAGAATCGCCTCGAAATCCTCATGTTCCGCCTGGCAGGCCGGCAACTGTTTGCGATCAACGTGTTCAAGGTCCAGGAAGTGTTGCAGTTGCCAAAGCTGACCCTGATGCCCCAGCGCCACCCATTCGTCTGCGGCGTGGTCAATTTGCGGGGTCAGACCCTGCCAGTGATCGACTTGTCCCAGGCTATCGGCATGCGGCCATTGGTTCCGGGGCCGACCAGCACGATCATCGTCACCGAATACAACCGCTCGGTGCAGGCATTCCTGGTCAGTGGCGTAGATCGGATCGTGAACATGAACTGGGAAGCCATCCTGCCTCCACCGACCAGCGCCGGCCGCCAGCACTACCTGACTGCGATCAGCAAGGTGGATGACCAGTTGGTGGAAATCATCGATGTCGAGAAAGTCCTGGCGGAAATCGTCCCGTACAACGCCAAAGTGTCTCGCGAGAAACTCGAGGACCCGGTGCTTGAGCGCGCAAGGGGCCGTGAAGTGTTGCTGGTGGATGACTCAAACGTGGCCTTGGCGCAATTGCGCGACACCCTGGGCCAGTTGGGCGTAAAGATGCATATCGCCAGCGATGGTCTCAAGGCCTTGAGGATGCTCAAGGCCTGGGCCGATACAGGGGAGAACATGACCGACAAGTTGCTGATGGTATTCACTGACGCCGAGATGCCGGAAATGGACGGCTACCGCCTGACCACCGAAATTCGCAACGATCCGCGCTTGCGCGGGCTTTACGTGGTGCTGCATACGTCGTTGTCCGGCAGGTTCAACGAGTCGATGGTGAAGAAGGTGGGTTGTGACAATTTCCTGTCCAAATTCCAGCCGGACAAGTTGGTTGATGTGGTGCGCCAGCGATTGATGCTGGATGAAGTACCGGTTTGATCAACGCCAGACACCCGTTCTTTGATTCAGGCCCCAAGCTCGTATAGGGTGACGTTTTCCCCTCAGGAACCTGGCCATGCTGCATCTGAGCGCACTCTACCGTTACCCCCTGAAATCCGGCAAAGGCGAGGCCCTGCAACAGGTCAGCCTGGACAAACTGGGCGTGGACGGTGATCGACGCTGGATGCTGGTGGACGAAGCCACCGGCCGCTTCCTCACCCAGCGTGCGGTGGCAACGATGAGCCAGTTGTCCGCCTTGTGGAATGCCCAGGGCGGCCTGACGCTTAGCGCTCCGGGGCATTCGACCATTGATATATCCCTGCCTGGCGGCGATGCCGAACTGCGCGGAGTGACCATCTTTAGCGACAGCCTGCGCGTACCCGATGCCGGAGACGAGGCGGGTGCCTGGGTCAGCGAGTTCATAGGCAAACCTACTCGACTGGTACAAATCCCCCTCGATCGTGCCCGTACGACCCAGTCCGGCTATGGCAAGGACGATGATCAAGTGGCTTTCGCCGACGGCTTTCCGCTGTTGCTGATCGGCCAGGCGTCCCTGCAAGACCTGTCGCAACGGGTCGGGCGCCCGCTGGAAATGCAGCGCTTTCGACCCAACCTGGTCATCGAAGGCAGTGACGCATTTGCCGAGGACGGCTGGAAGCGCATTCGCATCGGTGATGTCGAGTTCCGGGTGGTCAAGCCCTGTTCGCGCTGCATCCTGACCACGATCGATCCACAGACCGGTCAACGCAGCGAAGACCGTGAACCCTTGGCCACCTTGCAGAAATACCGGGCCCAGGCTGACGGCGCGATGTTCGGCCAGAACCTGGTGAACGACGGCAATGGCCGGCTGGAAGTCGGCATGCCAGTGACGGTGCTCGAATAACGGCGCTGGAAATAAAAATGCCCGGGTCAGATGCCCGGGCATTTTTTTCGCTATGAAAACCCGCGGTTTTAGCCGCGGTATTCGCACAGGTAAGCGGTATCGACAGCCACTTTCAGCTGGAACTTGCTGTTAGCTGGCACATTGAACTGGCTGCCTGCAGCGAAGGTTTCCCAGTCGGTGCTGTCTGGCAGCTTGACGGTCAGTGCGCCGCTCACGACATGCATGATTTCACGCTGGCTGGTGCCGAATTCATACTCGCCCGGTGCCATGACGCCGATAGTCGCGGGACCTTCTGCAGTGCCGAAGGCGATGGACTTGACGGTGCCGTCGAAGTACTCGTTGACTTTAAACATGGGCGATTCCTCGAAAAGGGCTAAAAAGGGCCGGCCAGTATGCACAAGCCCCTGGGCGCCGTCACCACTCTAGGCGGGGAGAATCAGCGGCAACAGGCGCGCTGTATTGCGTGCGTCCTCGAGTGCCCGATGTTGTTGCCCGGTGAACTGCATGCCCGCCAGTTGCAGGGCGCCGTTGAGGCCCAGCGGGCGTTCCAGCCTGCGCACCTTGGCGAAGCGCTGCTTGAGGTTCATGTGCGGCACCCGACCGAGCAGGCTGTCGAGTTGCAGGCGTTGCCACTCCTGTACCAGCTGCTGGCGATCGTAGTCGCCCCAGCTGGCCCAGCCCTCCAGGCGTGATTCATGCTGGCCGAGCCAGCGCTCGAAGGCAGCCCAGACTTCGTCCAGGGGCTGCGCGGCGTCGATGTTGGCCTGGGTGATGTGCGTCAGTTCGCGGCAGAACGGCGTCAGCAAGGGACGGCGTAGCGGCCGGACAAAACGCTGGAAATGATCGAGCTCGCGACCTTGGCGATCCACCAGGGTGGCACCGATTTCGATGATTTCCATTTCCGTTACTGGCCAACCACCCTCATCGGTGGTGGCTTCAAGATCAATGACCAGCCAATGGGGCATCGCAGGTTTCCTGGTATCCGCGTCCTGATAGGCTTTGAGCGTAGCCAAACCCTGCGGTTCCGCCTAGCGGCTTATTCGACCTCGAGCAAAATCTGCCGATTTTTCACCTGGTCGCCGACACTGACCTGCAGGCGCTTGAGCACGCCGTCGATGCCGGACTTCAGCGGATGCTCCATTTTCATGGCCTCCAGCACCACCAGCAGTTGGCCTTTGTGCACGGTGCTGCCCTCGCTGACCAGTACGTCGACGATGGCGCCATCCATCGGTGCCTTGAGGGTGCCGGAGCTGATACTGGCCTGCGCGCTGACCGGCGCTTGCGTGCGGTCTTCCAGGCACAGGCTGCCGGGACGGGTGAACAGCCACAGGCGGTCGGCTTCGAGACGGTAGGCATGGCGCTGGCGAATGCCGTCGATGTCCAGGATGGCCCAACAGCCGTCGCATTCGATCACGTTCAGGGTCAGGGCCTGGCCGGCGATGTGTACCCGGTACGGTTGTCCTGCAAGCCCATTCAACTCCACGGCCCAGTCCTGCTCCGCCAAGCCCAGGCGATAGAGCAGGGGTACGCTGGCATTGCTGCGCCAGCCGGCCAGCGGCCCGGCATGCACCCGGGCCGAATGGTGATGGAACAGTGCGGCTGCGATCGCCAGTTCTGCAGCGCTCGGCACCCGCGGGCGCAAACAGTCGTGATCGGCGAAATGGGTCGCGATGAACCCGGTGTTGAATTCACCGCTGACGAACTGTGGATGTTCCAACAGGCGCGCCAGTAGCGCCTGATTGGTCTGCACGCCCAGCAGCACGCTGTCCTGCACGGCGCGCACCAGCTTGCGCCGGGCTTCCTCGCGGGTGGCGCCGTGGGCGATGATTTTGCCGAGCATCGGGTCGTAGAACGGGCTGATATTCTGGCCCGCAATCAAGCCGTGGTCGATCCGCACAGTGCTTTGCAAGACGGGCTCCCATACCCCGACACGTCCGGTTTGCGGTAAAAAGCCCTGGGTTGGGTCTTCGGCGTACAAGCGCACTTCCATGGCATGACCGGTGAGCTGCACTTGGTCCTGGCGCAACGGCAGCGGCAGTCCTTGCGCGACCAGCAACTGCCACGCCACCAAATCGAGGCCGGTGATCATTTCGGTCACCGGGTGCTCGACTTGCAGACGGGTGTTCATTTCCAGGAAGTAAAACCGCCCTTGCCGGTCCAGCAGGAACTCCACGGTCCCGGCGCCGACGTAATTCACCGCGCGGCCGGCCTTGAGCGCCGCTTCTCCCATGGCCTGGCGCAAGGCTTCGGTCATCACCGGGCAGGGCGCTTCCTCGATGACTTTCTGATGGCGGCGTTGAATCGAACAGTCGCGCTCCCCGAGGTAAATCAGGTTGCCGTGCTGGTCGCCAAACAGTTGCACCTCGACATGCCGAGGATCGATCAGCGCCTGTTCCAGGATCAACTCATCGCTGCCAAAACCGTTCAACGCTTCGGAACGTGCGGTGTGAATCTGCGCCAGCAGGTCACTTGCATCCTGTACCAGGCGCATGCCGCGACCGCCGCCTCCGGCACTGGCCTTGATCATCAGTGGATAACCCAGGCGCGCGGCTTCACGACCGAGGCTCGCGTCGTCCTGTTCAGCGCCCTGATAGCCATCGATACAGGGCACTCCTGCGGCAAGCATGGCGATTTTCGACAGCCGTTTGCTGCCCATCAGTTCTATGGCTTCGGGGCTCGGGCCAATAAAGGTCAGGCCGGCCTCCCGGCAGGCGAGGGCAAATTTGGCGTTTTCCGAGAGGAAACCATAGCCCGGGTGAATGGCGTCGGCACCCGTGCGGCGCGCGGCGTCGATGATCGCCGCAATGCTCAGGTAAGACTGTTGCACCGGGGCCGGGCCTATGTTCACGGCCTCATCGGCCATGCGCACGTGCAGTGCGTCGGCGTCGGCGTCACTGAAGACGGCGACGGTGCGATAGCCGAGGGCTTGGGCGGTGCGCTGGATGCGACAGGCGATTTCACCGCGGTTGGCGACCAGGATTTTGTTGAAGGAGGGCATGGAGTCTTCGCTCTGGTTACACGGTGGATTTTCGGGCCTCTACGCGAGCAAGCCCGCTCCCACAGGGGATCTGTGGCGTTGACGAACCCTGTGGGAGCTGGCTTGCCTGCGATGCTGTCACAGAGCCCATCCTGGTTTACGTTTTTGCACGAAAGCCATAGTCCCCTCGACTCCTTCAGGCCCGGTCACTGCGTCGCTGAACCATTGCGCCGCTTCATCCAGCAAGGCATCAGTCGGCTGTCCGGCACTGGCCAGCAACAGACGCTTGGTCAGTGCATTCGCTCCCGGCGCGCAACGCAGCACATGGGCCAGCACTTCATCGAGCCGCTCGGCCAGGGCCTGGGCGTCATGCTCGACGAAGTGCACCAGGCCGATCTGTCGCGCCTGGGTGCCATCAAATCGCGCGGCCGTCAGCGCCAGGCGCCGTGCTTGCGTCAAGCCAATGCGCTGGACCACGAACGGGGCGATCTGCGCCGGCAGGACTCCGAGGCTGGTTTCCGGCAAACCGAACTGCGCCTGGTGATCCGCCAGCGCGACATCGCTCACGCACGCCAGCCCCAGGCCACCGCCCAGTACTGCGCCCTGCAGCACCGTGATCACCACTTGCGGCGCGTGCTGCACTTCCTGCAGCAGCGCACCAAACGCCCGATTCAGCTCACGAAACCCTTCCGGGCCTTGAGTTCGGGCGTTGGCCATATCCTTGATGTCGCCGCCGGCGCAAAAATGCCCCCCGGCGCCGCCGATCACCAATGCCCGAATGGCTTGGTCCTCGCGCACGCTCGCCAACAAGCCCCGCAGTTCGGCAACCATTTGCAAGCTCATGGCGTTGCGACTTTCCGGGCGATTGAGCGTGACGTGCAGCACGCCGTTATGCAATTCGAGCAGCAACGTCTGGCATACCGGCAAGCGGTTCATTTCTTCTTCCCTGGCAGGATGCCCATGAGTTTGCAGATGATCCCCAACATGATTTCGTCGGCGCCCCCGCCGATCGACACCAGGCGCACATCCCGATAGGCCCGTGCCACGGGGTTGTCCCACATGAAGCCCATGCCGCCCCAGTATTGCAGGCAGCTGTCGCTGACTTCACGCCCCAGGCGCCCGGCCTTGAGCTTGGCCATCGACGCCAGGCGGGTGACGTCCTGGCCCTTGATGTATTGCTCGGTGGCCTGATAGACCAGCGCCCGCAGGCACTCGATTTCGGTTTGCAGTTCGGCCAGGCGAAAGTGAATCACCTGGTTGTCGATCAGCGCATTGCCAAAAGTCTTGCGCTCCTTGCAGTACTCGATCGTGCTGTCGACGCAGTACTCCAGGCCCTTGAGCATGTTGGCCGCACCGAACAGGCGTTCTTCCTGGAACTGCAGCATCTGCATCATGAAGCCTGCCCCTTCGTGGCCAATGCGGTTGCGCTGCGGTATACGCACATTGTCAAAAAACACCTGGGCGGTTTCCGAACTGCGCATGCCGAGCTTGTCCAGGTGCGAGCTGAGGCTGATGCCCGCAGTATTCATGGGCACCATGATCAGCGACTTGTTGATGTGCGGCTTGTCGTCCGAAGTGTTGGCCAGCAAACAGATGAAATCGGCGCTCGGTGAGTTGGTGATCCACATTTTGCTGCCGTTGATCACATAATCGTCGCCATCCTTGCGTGCGCTGGTTTTGAGCCCGGCGACGTCAGAACCGGCTCCGACCTCCGACACGCCGATGCAACCGACCTGCTCACCAGTGATCGCCGGGCGCAGAAATTCTTCCCGCAGTTCGTCGCTACCAAAACGCGCCAACGCCGGGGTGCACATGTCGGTCTGTACGCCGATGGACATCGGAATACCGCCGCAGTGAATGGTGCCGAACTCCTCGGCCGCGACGATCGAGTAGCTGTAGTCCAGCCCCATGCCGCCAAACTTCTCCGGTTTGGAAATTCCCAGCAGGCCCAGTTCGCCGGCCTTGCGAAAGAGCTGGTGAATGGGAAAACGCCCGGCTTTTTCCCATTCGTCGACGTGGGGATTGATCTCGTTGTCGACGAATTGCCGGACCGTGCGGCGCAGTGCTTCGTGTTCCTGGGTGAAGATCATTTTTATTGTTCTCCTGATCGCCCTTTAGAAGCGGGCTACACCAAAACTGTTGGCGTGCAATGGCCGCACTTCGGCCTCGTGGCAGATGTCCAGCAGGTAGCCGAGCAAGGTCCGGGTGTCGCGCGGATCGATCAGGCCGTCGTCCCACAAGTTGGCGCTGCCATACAGGGCAGTGGACTGGCCGTCGAGTTTCTGCGCAGTGACCTGCTCCAGCATGTCGAGCATTTTCGGATCGGGCACCAGGCCATCCTTGAGTTGTTTGGCCTCGGTGACAATGCGCAGTACCTTGCCCGCCTGGGCGCCACCCATGACCGCCGTGCGGCTGTTGGGCCAGGCGAAGATGAAGCGCGGATCGAGGCCGCGACCGCACATGGCATAGTTGCCGGCGCCGTAGGAACCGCCGACGACGATGGTCAATTTGGGCACGCGGGCGTTGGCGACTGCCTGGATCATCTTCGCACCATGTTTGATCACGCCTTGCTGTTCCGACTCGGTGCCGACCATGAACCCGGTGGTGTTGTGAAAGAACAGCAGGGGCGTCTGGCTCTGGTCACACAGCTGAATGAATTGCGCCGCCTTGCTCGCCCCCCTGGGCGTGATCGGGCCGTTGTTGCCGATGAAGCCGCAGGCGCGACCCTGGATCTGCAAATGCCCGCAGATTGTCTGCTGATCGTACTCGCCCTTGAACTCGAGGAAATTCGACCCGTCGGCGATCCGCGCAATGATCTCCCGCGCGTCGTAGGGTTTTTTCGCGTCGTCGGGGATCAGCCCGAGCAACTCGTCGATGGGGTATAGAGGTTCTTCGAACGATGGCCGAGGGGGCATGGCCAGGCGTGCGTTCCATGGCAGCAGGCGCAGAATCTCGCGCACCTGGCGCACGCCGTCGGCATCGTTTTCCGCCAGGTACTCCGCCGTACCTGCCACTTGTGCGTGCATCTCGGCACCGCCAAGCTCCTCATCGGTGGCGATCTCGCCCGTGGCCGCCTTGAGCAGTGGCGGCCCGGCCAGAAACAGCTTGGCCTTGCCGCGCACCACCACCACGTAATCGGAGAGGCCGGGCTGATAAGCACCGCCCGCCGTGGCCGAGCCGTGCACCACGGTAATCTGCGGCAAGCCCATGGCCGACATCCGGGCCTGATTGGCAAAGCTGCGTGCGCCTTCGACAAAAATCTCCGCCGCATAATTGAGGTTGGCACCACCGCTTTCGGCCAGGGTAATGACCGGCAGCTTGTTCTCCATGGCGATCTGCTGCAGGCGCAGGGATTTTTTCAGACCACTTGGGGAAATGGTCCCGCCTTTGATCGCGCTGTTGTTCGCCACCACCAGCACGCGCACACCCGACACGTAACCGATGCCGGCGATCAGGCCGCCACCCGCCGAATGGCCATCCTTGTCATCGTGCAGCTTGTAACCGGCCAGACTCGCCAATTCAAGAAAAGGCGCGCCGGGATCCAGTAGCAGGTTGAGACGTTCCCGGGGCAGCAATTGCCCGCGCTGGTCGAACCTGGATTTTGCCTCGGCAGCCTTGTTCAGAAGATTCTGTTCGAGCTGACGCACCTGCTCGATACCCGTCAGCATTGCGGCATGGTTCTGCGCGAAATGTTGGCTGAAGGGGTCGACCTGGGACTGTATGACCGGCATGGCTTAGTCCTTGTCCTGAAGTACTTCGGGCAGGTACGCTCGGTGAAAGCCGTTGTACGACTCGCTGTTGTGCGCCTTGTGCATGGGCCACGCCCGCCCGCCAAGACTCGCCGCGCCATCGATGCGCAGGGTGCTGCCGCTAATGAATGTCGCCGCCGGGCTGAGCAGGAAAACGATCGCCGCGCTGACTTCCGATTCGGTGCCGATGCGCTTGAGCGGTACATGCTCGCGCAGGGTCGGAATCACTGCCTTGAACGCACCCTCGTAAGTGTCCATGCCACTTGAAGCGATCCAGCCGGGCGCCACCGCGTTGACCCGCACGCCGGCGTACCCCCATTCGAATGCCGCCGTTTTTGTCAGGTTGTCCATGCCCGAGCGCGAGGCGCCGGAATGGCCCATGCCCGGCATGCCGCCCCACATGTCGGCGAGCATGTTGACGATCGAGCCGCCGTGCTTGCTCATGGATTGATTGAACACTTCCCTGGCCATCAGGAAACCGCCCACCAGGTTGGTGCGCATCACGGTCTCGAAACCCTTCTGGTTGATTGAGGCCAGCGCCGAGGGGAACTGCCCACCGGCATTGTTGACCAGGCCGTGGATGGGGCCATGCTCGCGGATCAATTCGCTGACAATATGCCGCACCGTTTCTTCCTCACGGATATCGCACACGACCCAGTCGGCCTGGCCGCCATCTGCGGTTATCTCGCCGGCGACGTTGTCCAGCTTGGCCGCGTTGCGCCCCACCAGCAGTACATGGGCACCCAATGCCGCCAGTTCATGGGCGGTGCAACGGCCGATGCCGCTGCCGCCACCGGTCACGATGATGTTTTGCCCGGTAAACAAGCCGGCTTTGAAAATCGAATCGTAGGCCACGGTGACGGTCCTCTAGTTGACCTGGTCGGCGATGCTTTGCGGCACCGGTATCTGGATTTCCAGCAGCTGCTGGGCGAACGCCTTGCCTTGCGGGTCGATGCGCAGACTGGCCACGCCACCGCCGCCGAGGGCGTTCTCCAGCAGGAAGTTCAGGCTGTGGGTGGCCGGCAGGTACCAGCGCTCGACTCGCCCGTATACCGGGTCGAGAACATGGCTCATCCAGTCGACCAGCACCTCCGGGGTCAAGGCTTCGGCGATCCACGGCAGGTACTCTGCTTCGCGGGCCATGACCCCGATATTGCTGTGGTTGCCCTTGTCCCCGGAGCGCGCAACCGCCAGCTTGACCAGCTCGACGCTGGCGTCGGCCAGGCCGACCGGTTTGGGCGGGTCGAGCGGCACCGGCAAGTCCTGGGTGTCGAGCGTCGCGATGGCGGGCAGGGCACAGGGATGGCGCTGACCGTCGAAGTGAATACCCAGGGTGCACGCGGATTTATCGATCAGGAATGAGAACAGGCGGATCAGCGGGTACACCGTCGGTCGCCCACCGACGATCCCGGTCAACCCTGGCGCCATGCCGGTCGCGGCCTGGGCTATTTCCCGGGAGAACAGGATCAACGCCTGTTTGTCCGGATGCCTCACCGCCAGCTTGATCACCACCTCGCGGGTGTCCTGGCGCTGACCGTGAGAACCGTAGGTGGCTTCGCTGCCGAGCAGTTCGACATTGACCTCGCTGTAGGGCAACCAGCCGCGCTGGCTGAAGATGTCCGAGGTTTTGTTGATAATCGCGGCGCTGACGCGTCGGGCCTTGTCGACCGCATCGATCCCGGCGATCAGACAACTGGCAGTGCAGCGAAAACCGTCGAGGAAGGTGGCGCTGACCTTGTACTGGTCAGTGGGTGGCAGGCCCTTGGCGCCGTGCACCTGAACCCGGTTTTTACCCTGTTGCACGAGCCTGACCCGGGTGAAATCACACACCACATCAGGCAGCAGGTAGGCTTGCGGGTCGCCGATTTCATAGAGCATCTGTTCGCCCACGGTCAGCGGCGTCACCAGGCCGCCGGAGCCTTCGGGTTTGCTGACGATAAACTGGCTGTCGCGGCTGACTTCGACGATGGGGAAACCGATGTGTTCGTAGTCTGGCACCTCACGCCAGTCGGTGAAGTTGCCCCCGGTGCATTGGGCTCCGCATTCGATGATGTGGCCGGCGAGGGCGGCCTGGGCGAGTTTGTCGTAGTCCTGCCACGACCAGCCGAACTCATGCACCAGGGCGGCGCTGACCACGGCACTGTCGACCACCCGCCCGGTGATGATGATATCCGCCCCCAGGCGCAAGGCTTCGACGATGCCAGGTGCACCGAGGTAAGCGTTCGTCGAGACGCACATCGCCGGCAACGGCGCGCCACTGAACATCTCCTGGATGCCGAGGGTCCTGAGCTGCTTGAGCTGCGGTTGCAGGTCGTCGCCCAGCAACACGGCAATTTTCAACCCCACCCCGGCCTTGTCGCAAGCCGCTTGCAGGGTCGCAGCGCAGGCTTGTGGATTGATCCCGCCTGCGTTGCTGATCACCCGAATGCCTTGCTCGGCGAGTTGCCTGAGCAGCGGAGTGAGAACTTCGACGAAATCGCTGGCATAACCGGCCTGGGGATCTTTCATCCGCGCTCCGGCCATGATCGACAGGGTGATTTCTGCCAGGTAGTCGAACACCAGATAGTCCAGGCTTCCCCCTTCCACCAGCTGCGCCGCGGCCGTCGAAGTGTCGCCCCAGAACGCGCTGGCGCACCCGATGCGAATGGTTTCCGGCACAGTTGGCTTCATGCTCACCTCCGTCGACAGTATTGGGAGACTACCGCTGCGAGACTGCTGATTCGCGATTCGAGACTACCAAGCAAGCGCTTGGTTTGTAAATGCCTTGAAATATCTTCTTCCCGAGCGCTTGCTTGGTTGCCGGCGCCAGCTTAAATTGCCCGCGCAAGCCCGCGGTTTCAGCGGCGAGCGGCGCATCTGGATTGATCGACTGTAGGAGAGAATGGGTGGACGAGCAAAAAGCCCTGGGCGTCATGCGCGAACTGGTCGACAGCGGCCAGTTGACCGACCCGGACAGCGCCCGCGGCAAACTGCTGCAAGTGGCCGCCCACCTGTTTCGCAATAAAGGCTACGAGCGCACCACCGTGCGCGACCTGGCCGGCGCCGTGGGCATACAGTCGGGCAGTATTTTTCATCACTTCAAAAGCAAGGACGACATCCTGCGCGCAGTGATGGAGGAAACCATCCGCTACAACACGGCGCTCATGCGTGCCGCCCTCGGTGACGCCGCAAGCGTGCGTGAGCGGGTGCTGGCGCTGATTCGTTGCGAACTGCAATCGATCATGGGGGGCAGCGGCGAGGCCATGGCCGTGCTGGTCTACGAATGGCGGTCGTTATCCGAGGAGGGCCAGGCGCAGGTGCTGGCCCTGCGCGATATCTACGAAGAGCTATGGTTGCAGGTGCTGGGAGAGGCCAAGGACGCCGGTTTGATTGGCGGCGATGTGTTTATCACGCGTCGTTTCCTGACGGGGGCGCTGTCCTGGACCACCACCTGGTTTCGTGCCGGCGGCAGCATGAGCCTGGATCAACTGGCGGACGAAGCCCTTATCATGGTATTGAAAGAGCCACGATAGTGGTGATTTGCCAGTAGCCTCTGGCTAATCGGGCGAAACCGCCTGGCTTGAATGCATAGCGCGTAATTTTCGGGAGTAGGTTGTTTTGATGTCCTCGCCAACACGGACGGCCTTCCGGTTTTTACTGGCGGCGCTTCCCGCATTATGGTTACTGCCTTCCCAGGCGGCACAGCTGGTTCGAGTCGGAGCGGCGCATTTCCCTCCCTATACTGTGCGTCCGGAAATGGGGGCCGACACTGGCTTGCTGCCACAGCTGGTCGAAGCATTGAATGTTGCCCAGCATGACTACCAGTTTGTCCTGGTGCCAACTTCGATTCCCCGCCGCTTTGGTGATTTCAAGCAAGGCCGGGTGGACATGGCGATCTTCGAGAATCCTGATTGGGGCTGGAAGGATATTCCACATGTTACGGTCGACATGGGCCTGGAAGATGCCGAGATTTTCGTCGCGCAACAACTGCCGGACCGCCAGCAAGACTATTTTGCCGAACTTGCCGGCAAACGTTTGGCACTTTTCAGCGGGTATCACTACGAGTTCGCCAACTTCGATGCCGACCCCAAAATACTTGCGCAACGCTACAACGCCTCTCTGACCTATTCCCATGACAGCAATTTGCTCATGGTGCTGCGCGGCCGTGCGGACATCGCGTTGGTCACGCGGTCGTACCTGAGCGATTACCTTCTGCGCAACGCAAAAGTCGCCGCTCAGTTGCTGGTGTCCCAGCGGGTGGACCAGGTCTATCACCATTACGCAATGCTTCGTCCTGCGGCACCCATCAGCGGTGAAGCCTTTGGCAAATTGCTGCAAGGGTTGCGGGAGAGCGGCCAGATGATGAAAATTTTTGCGCCGTACCAAATCGCCGTGGTCCCTGTTCCTGGGGACTGATGGGGATCGCACGTCGGGTATTTTCTGTCTTCGGTTAAATTTCCCTGATCGGCTCACGTCACCTCGTTTAACAGTGGACGACTAACGTGAGCCTGACCCATGCCTGATCTGAACGCTCTGACTGCCCTGGCTCTGCCCGATGGCCGGTGCCTTATGGCGGATGAAACCACCGACCGCTTGAGCCTCGGCTGCGACGGGCAGCCGTTGCTCAGCTTGCGAGTGAACCGCGTGCCTGCGCTGCACGTGGCCATCGAGCAACGTTGCGAACACCCGGACAGCGAAGTCTTGTACCTGGCCTGTTATTGGTTGTTCGCCCGCGATTCAGCCTGTCAGCACTTGACCTGGCACCTTGATGAACTGCCCACCGAGGCACTGCTCAGCGGCTTGCTGGTCACCGGTGAAGTCAGTGGCCAATACCGTTGCGAGCGCGCGCTGTTCTGGCAGTTGCCCCGCCCCTGGTTGAGCCAGGCCAGTGTAAACAGCTACCCACAGCATCCAGTGATCAGCGGCGGCAAACGCCACCCCTTGCGGCCGCTCAAACCTCGGGGCGAGGTGTACCGACGGTTCGATGCGCGGTTGGGGGCATGGATATCCCTGCGCACGGTCGATATCGAACATGACCTGGCGCGCTTCAATCGCTGGCAGAACAGCGCGCGGGTTGCGAGTTTCTGGCAGGAGGAGGGCAGCCTCGATCAGCATCGGGAGTATCTGGCCAAGTTGCTGGCCGACCCGCACACGCTGACGCTGATCGGCTGTTTCGATGACCAGCCGTTTGCCTACTTCGAGGCCTACTGGGCCAAGGAGGACCGCCTCGCGCCGTTCTACCAGGCGGGCGATTACGACCGTGGAATCCATATGCTGGTAGGTGAAGAGCAGCACCGCGGCCCGCACAAAGTGGCGAGTTGGTTATCGGCGCTGACGCACTACCTGTTTCTCGATGACCCGCGCACCCAGCGAGTAGTCGCCGAGCCGCGCGCGGACAACGCGAAGATGATCGGGTACATGCAGGGGCAGCGGTTTCACTGCGAGAAGGAGTTCGACTTTCCGCACAAGCGGGCGGCGTTGATGGTGTTGGGGAGGGAGCGGTTTTTCGAACGGTGTGTGCTGGCTTGAGTTTCAGGGATCAAGGTCCTCATTGATCTTGAGTCAGCCTTAGCGAGCAAGCGGGCTCTCACAGGGGATATGCGCTTGGCATGGGTCCAGGGTGGAAGATCCCGTGTGGGAGTGAGCCTGCTCGTGATTGAGCGCACCGCAATTGCCAGATCTCAACGCCGTGCAAACGTATCCGCGCGACTTCCCGACACCTTGCGGCAATGCACCAGTGCATCGCGGATCATGAAGTTCACCAGGGTGGGCGACACGCCCAGTTCCTTGGCGATGTCTTTCTGCGGTACGCCATGCAGGCGGTACATCTCGAACGCATAACGGGTGCGGCTGGGCAGTTGCGTCAGGGCGTCAGCGATGTTTTCCAGGGTCGAGAAATTGATGTGCGAGGTTTCCGGCGACGCGCCCTGGATCACCACATTCAGGCCTTCCTCTTCCGGGCCGGAATACTTCTGTTCCAATGCATGCTTGCGATAGTGATCGATCGCCAGGTTGCGCACGATCTGGAACAGGTAGCTGAGTTGTGCCTTGAAGGAGGAGGTGATCTGCGGCGCCGACTGCAGGCGGAAGAACGCATCCTGTACCACGTCTTCAGCGCGTGACCGGCACCCGGTAATGCGTGCTGCAATCTTGACCAGTATCAGTCGATTGTCGACGAATGCCTGAAGTAGCGGTGAATCGCACCTGCTTGTGGATACTTGTTCCGTCATGGAAAACACCCTGCTGCAAATAGGTTAGTGGAGCGGCCTGAGACCCGGGCTGCCCTACACATCGAGCGACAAATTATGTTGAATGATAATGATTGTCAATTGAGAAAGAGAATTAATGCTTCCTGGCGGTGCGTTTTGTGAACTGCGACACGCTGACGCACGCCAGCCCCGTTGGCGATCGCTGCCGACGACTAATTCTTGCCTTACCCCATCCGTTCTCCTTGGTGAATGGCACCGCACGCATACAGCCCAAATTTTCGCAGGAACCCCCATGACCGACGCGTTCGAACTTCCAAGCAATCTGGTCCAAGCCCTCCAGCGCCGCGCGGCCCTGACGCCGGATCGGGTGGCCTTGAGGTTTCTTGCCGAATCCCGGGATGAAGCGCTGGTGCTCAGCTATCGCGAGCTTGATGAGCGGGCGCGGACCATCGCTGGGGCATTGCAGCAGGAAACGCAATGGGGTGATCGCGCGGTGCTGCTGTTTCCCAGCGGCCCGGATTATGTGGCGGCTTTTTTTGGCTGCCTGTATGCGGGCGTGATCGCGGTGCCGGCCTATCCGCCGGAATCAAGCCGGCGTCATCATCAGGAACGCCTGCTGTCGATCATCAGCGATGCCGAGCCACGCCTGCTGCTGACCAGCGCCGGCCTGCGCGACGCCCTGGGGCAAATCGAAGGAGCGCCGCCGCTGCTGTGCGTCGACACACTCGACCGCATGCTCGCCGGGCAATGGATTGAGCCCTCGGTGCAGGACGAGCATATCGCTTTCCTGCAGTACACCTCCGGCTCCACGGCGATGCCTAAAGGTGTGCAGGTCAGCCACGGCAATCTGGTGGCAAACGAGGCGCTGATCCGCCAAGGCTTTGGCATCGATCTGAACCCAGATGACGTGATCGTCAGCTGGCTGCCGCTGTACCACGACATGGGACTGATCGGTGGCCTGCTGCAGCCGATCTTCAGTGGCGTGCCCTGTGTATTGATGTCGCCGGCTTACTTCCTTGCGCGCCCGTTGCGTTGGCTCGAAGCGATCAGCGAGTACGGCGGTACCATCAGCGGCGGGCCGGATTTTGCTTACCGGCTGTGCAGCGAGCGGGTCAGCGAGTCGGCCCTGGCGCAGCTCGACCTCAGTGGCTGGCGGGTGGCGTATTCCGGCTCCGAACCGATTCGCCTCGACACCCTGGAACGCTTCGCCGGGAACTTCGCCACGTGCGGTTTTATACCGGATGCCTTCATGGCGTCCTACGGACTGGCGGAGGCCACATTGTTCGTTGCCGGCAGTCCGCGAGGCCAAGGCATTGGCAGCCTGCGAGTCGACGACCTGGCATTGGCCGCCAATCGTGCCGAGGCGGGTGCAGGCAACGCGATCATGAGTTGCGGCATCAGCCAGCCGGGCCATGGGCTGCGAGTGGTCGATCCGTTGGCACGGACCGAACTGGGCGACAATTGCGTGGGGGAAGTCTGGGCCACGGGGCCGAGCATCGCCCACGGCTATTGGCGCAATCCCCAGGCCAGTGCCGAGACGTTCGTCCAGCACCACGGCCGCACCTGGCTGCGAACCGGCGACCTGGGATTCCTGCGTGGCGGTGAACTGTTCATCACCGGTCGCCTGAAAGACCTGCTGATCGTGCGCGGCCACAACCTGTACCCGCAAGATATCGAGCAAACCATCGAGCGCGAAGTCGAGGTGGTGCGCAAGGGGCGCGTCGCAGCATTTGCCGTATCAGTGGACGGTGTCGAAGGCATCGGCATCGCCGCCGAAATCAGCCGCAGCGTGCAGAAAATCCTTGCGCCCGAGGCGCTGATCAAGGCCATCCGTCAAGCAGTAGCCGAAGCGTATCAGGAGGCCCCGGGTGTTGTGGTGTTGCTCAATCCGGGTGCGCTGCCGAAGACCTCCAGCGGCAAACTGCAACGCTCGGCCTGTCGCATTTGCCTGGCCGAGGGCAGCCTGGACAGCTATGCACAGTTCCCGTCAGCGACCCCGGCCAACGAGGCGACGGGCGAAGCAGAGTCTGAACTGCAAGGCCTGATCGGGAAAATCTGGGCCGAACAATTGCAGGTCGAGCAGCTCGGCGCCGACGATCACTTCTTCCTGCTGGGCGGCAACTCCATCGCCGTCACCCAAGTGATCGCCCAACTGCGCGAGGCGCTCGGCCTGGAGTTGAACCTGCGCCTGCTGTTCGAGGCGCCAACCCTGGGCGCTTTCACCGCAGCAGTCCTGCAGCAACAGCAGGAGGGTGGCCTGGCCCAAGGCACAATAGCTGCCCTGCCACGCCGCGAAGCGCTGCCACAGTCCCTGGCGCAGAACCGGTTGTGGATCACCTGGCAGCTTGACCCGCATAGCAGCGCTTACAACATTCCCGGTGCCCTGCGCCTGCGTGGCGAGCTGGATGAGAACGCATTGCGCATCAGTTTCCAGCAATTGATCGAGCGTCATGAGGCCTTGCGTACGCGCTTTTTCGAGCATGACGGGGTGGCGTTGCAGCAGGTGGATGCCGCCGCCGAATTCAATCTGCAAGTGATCGATATCAGTCACCTGCCGGTGACCGAGCGTGAAGCCTGTGCCTGGCAGATTCGTGAGGACGAAGCGCGGACCCAGTTCGATCTGGAGAAGGGCCCGTTGTGGTGGGTGACCCTGGTACGCCTCGATGAGCAAGACCATCAACTGCTGGTGACGATGCACCACATCATCGCTGACGGCTGGTCGCTGAACGTACTGATCGACGAGTTTTCGCGGATTTACGCCGCCGCGTCCCAGGGGCAGACCGCCGCGCTGGGTGCCCTGGAGACCCATTACGCCGACTACGCCAGCTGGCAGCGCCAATGGCTGGGGCAAGGGGAGGGTGAGCGGCAGCTGGCCTACTGGAAAGCGCACTTGGGCGATGAACATCCGACGTTGAACCTGGCGACCGACCATCCGCGCTCGGCGCAGCACCTGCGCCGCGCGGCACGCCATGGCGTGAAGCTCGATAGGGCCCTGAGCAATGCCATTCGCCAGACCGCCCTGGCGCATCAATCGACTTCGTACATGCTGCTGCTCGCGGCCTTCCAGAGCTTGTTGCATCGCTACAGCGGCCAGCGCGAGATCCGTATCGGGGTGCCCAACGCCAACCGTCCGCGCCTGGAAACCCAGGGCCTGATCGGCTTCTTCATCAACACCCAGGTCATGCGTGCCGAGGTGGATTCGCGGCAGCCTTTCGTCGAGCTGCTGGCGCAGACCCGCGACGCCGCGCTGGGTGCGCAAGCCCATCAGGACCTGCCGTTCGAGCAGCTGCTGCAAGCCTGTCCCCAGGCGCGCGAACAAGGGCTGTTCCAGGTCATGTTCAACCACCAGCAGCGCGACCTGAGTGCACTGCGGCGGCTGCCGGGTCTGTTGGCCGAAGAGCTGCCGTGGCACAGCCGCGAAGCCAAGTTCGACCTGCAATTGCACAGTGAAGAGGACCAGAAGGGGCGCCTGAGCCTGTCCTTCGACTACGCCAGCGAGCTGTTTGACGCCAGCACCCTCGAGCGCCTGGCCGAGCATTATTGCAACCTGCTTCGCGCGGTTTGCGAGCAGCCTGCTACCGCCATCGGCGACCTGCCCCTGCTGACCTCAAGCGAGCAGGCACAACTGGCGCAGTGGAGCGGTGCCCCCCGCGCGCCGGCCACTCAATGGCTGCCTGACCAGCTCAACGACCAGGCGCGCCTGACCCCCGAACGTACGGCGCTGATCTGGGAAAGCGGCAGCCTCGATTTTGCCCAGCTGCACACCCAGGCCAACCGCCTGGCCCATTATCTGCGCGATAAAGGCGTCGGTCCTGACGTGCGCGTAGCGATTGCCGCCGAGCGTTCGCCGCAGTTGCTGATCGGCCTGTTGGCGATCATCAAGGCCGGTGGTGCCTACGTGCCGCTGGACCCCGATTACCCTGCCGAGCGCCTGGCCTACATGCTCGCCGACAGCGCGGTCGGGTTGCTGCTGACCCAGACCGGAATGCTCGACCGCTTGCCGGCCACCGAAGGCGTCAGCGTCATCGCGATGGACACCCTGCACCTGGAAAGCTGGCCGAGCCACGCACCGGGCCTGCACCTGCAAGGCGACAACCTGGCGTATGTGATCTACACCTCGGGCTCCACCGGCCAGCCCAAGGGCGTGGGCAATACTCATGCGGCCCTGGCCGAACGGCTGCAGTGGATGCAGGACACTTACCGCCTGGACCAGACTGACGTGCTGATGCAAAAGGCCCCGATCAGTTTCGACGTATCGGTGTGGGAATGCTTCTGGCCGCTGGTGACCGGTGCGCGCTTGCTGATTGCCGGGCCTGGCGAGCACCGCGATCCCCACCGTATCGCGAGGCTGGTGCAACAGTTCGGCGTCACCACCTTGCACTTTGTGCCGCCGTTGCTTTCGTTGTTCATTGACGAGCCGCTGAGCGCCGAGTGCACCAGCCTGCGTCAAGTGTTCAGCGGCGGTGAAGCCCTGGCCCCCGAGCTGCGCGACCGCGTCCTGGCGCAGTTGCCCGCCGTGCAGTTACACAATCGGTATGGTCCGACCGAAACCGCGATCAACGTCACCCACTGGCATTGCACCCGCGCCGACGGCGAGCGCTCGCCAATCGGCCGCCCGCTGGGGAACGTGCTGTGCCGGATACTGGACAGCGAATTGAATGCGCTCCCGGCCGGCGTGCCGGGCGAGCTGTGCATCAGCGGTCTCGGCCTGGCGCGGGGTTACCTGGGACGTGCGGCGCTGACCGCCGAACGATTTGTCGTCGACCCTCTGGGCGAGCCAGGGGCGCGCCTGTACCGAACCGGAGACCGCGCGCGGTGGACCGCAGACGGGGTGATTGAATACCTCGGGCGGCTCGATCAGCAGGTCAAATTACGTGGGTTCCGCGTAGAACCGCAGGAGATCGAGGCGCGCCTGCTGGCTCAGGACGGCGTCGCCCAGGCTGCGGTGCTGGTGCGCGACACGGTCGCTGGTGCACAGCTGATCGGTTACTACACCGCTACGCCTGACGCTGAGCCACATGACGGGCATAACACCCGGCTGCTCGCTGCCCTGGTGGCCGAGCTGCCCGAGTACATGGTGCCGGCGCAACTGATGCGCCTGGAGGCGATGCCCCTGAGTCCCAGCGGCAAGCTCGACCGCCGGGCCTTGCCGGAGCCGCTGTGGCAGGTGTGCGAGCATGTCGAGCCGGTGACGGCGCTGCAACAGCAGCTCGCCGGCATCTGGCGCCAGGTATTGGGCCATGGGCAGATCGGCCTGCGCGATGACTTCTTCGCCCTTGGCGGCCACTCTTTGCTGGCCACGCAAATCATCTCCAGGACCCGCCAGGCGTGTGACGTCGAACTGCCGCTGCGGGCCCTGTTCGAGAACAGTGAACTCGGTGCGTTCGCCGAACAGGTACGTTTGCTCCAAATCAGCGGCAACATCAATCGGCAGCCGCCCATCGAGCAGGTTGACCGCAGCCAGCCGGTGCCGCTGTCATATTCCCAGCAGCGCATGTGGTTTCTCTGGCAGATGGAGCCCGACAGCCCTGCCTACAACGTCGGTGGCATGGCGCGACTGCGCGGCGAGCTGGATGTCGAGCGCTTCGACGCTGCGCTGCAAGCGCTGATCCTGCGCCACGAAACCCTGCGCACCACCTTCCCGAGTGTCGACGGTGTGGCTCGACAGCAGGTTCACCCGCACAGCAGCGTGCTCCTGGAATTGCAGGATTTCAGCGCGCTGGCAGACGCTGACCGCGAGCGCCAGGTCCAGCTTCTGGCTGACGCCGAGGCCCATAAACCCTTCGATCTGGAAACAGGTCCACTGCTGCGCGCCTGCCTGGTCAGGACCGCCTTGCAGGAGTACTACCTGGTGCTGACCTTGCACCACATCGTCACCGAAGGCTGGGCCATGGACATCTTTGCCCGGGAGCTCAGCGCACTGTACGAAGCGCTGGTTGATGGCCGCGAATCTCCCCTGGTGCCGCTGCCGGTGCAATACCTCGACTACAGCGGTTGGCAGCGCCAGTGGCTGGAGTCCGGCGAGCGCCAGCGTCAACTCGATTACTGGACCGCGCAGCTGGGCCGGGAACATCCGTTGCTGGAGCTGCCCGCCGACCGAGCGCGGCCACCGGTGCAAAGCCACCGGGGCGAGCTGTACCGTTTTGACCTGCCCGACGAGTTGGCCGCGCGGGTGCGAACCTTCAATGCGCAACATGGCCTGACCCTGTTCATGACCATGACCGCTGCACTGGCCGTATTGCTCTATCGCTACAGCGGCCAGACCGACCTGCGCATCGGCGCGCCGGTGGCCAACCGCATCCGTCCGGAAAGCGAGGGGCTGATCGGGGCGTTCCTTAATACCCAGGTACTGCGATGCCAGCTCAATGGGCAGATGTCCGTCGGCGAGTTGTTCGATCAGGTGCGCCACACCGTCATCGAAGGCCAGTCCCATCAGGATCTGCCGTTCGATCATCTGGTGGAAGCCTTGCAGCCGCCGCGCAGCGCCGCCTATAACCCGCTGTTCCAGGTGATGTGCAATGTGCAGCGCTGGGAATTCCAGCAAAAACGCACCCTGGCGGGGATGACCGTCGAGTACCTGGCCAACGATGCTCGTGCAACCAAGTTCGACCTCAACCTGGAAGTCACCGACCTTGACCATCGCCTGGGTTGCTGCCTGACCTACAGCACCGATCTGTTCGATGAGCCGCGTATTGCGCGCATGGCCGGGCATTGGCGCAACCTGCTGGAGGCGTTGCTGGCCGATCCGCAACAGCGCCTGAGCGAGTTGCCGCTGTTGGCCGCCGACGAGCAGAAAAACCTGCTCGGCAGCCTCGGCGTGGAGCCGGGCGAGCATCGTCTGGACCAGTGCGTGCATCACCTGTTCAGTGAACAGGCGCTGCTGCGCAACGATGCACCGGCGTTGACCTTCGCCGGGCAAACCCTGAGCTATGCCGAACTCGACGCCCGGGCCAATCGCCTGGCCTGGATGCTGCGTGAGCGTGGAGTCGGGCCGCAGGTGCGGGTTGGCCTGGCGCTGGAGCGCTCGCTGGAGATGGTGGTCGGTCTGCTGGCGATACTCAAAGCCGGCGGCGCGTACGTGCCGCTGGACCCGGAATACCCGCTGGACCGATTGCACTACATGATCAAGGACAGTGGCATCGGCTTGCTCCTCAGCAATTCGGCCATGTTCACGGCCCTGGGCGAGTTGCCGACTGGCGTTTCGCGCTGGTGCCTTGAAGATGACAGCGCCGCCCTGGCCGATTACCCGGCGGCCGAGTTGCCTCGCAGCAGTTTGCCCCAGCATCAGGCCTACCTGATCTACACCTCGGGTTCCACCGGAAAACCCAAGGGCGTGGTAGTGTCCCACGGCGAAATCGCCATGCATTGCCGCGCGGTGATCGAGCGCTTCGGCATGCGCGCCGATGATTGCGAACTGCACTTCTATTCGATCAATTTCGACGCCGCCACCGAGCGATTGCTGGTGCCTTTGTTGAGCGGCGCCCAGGTCGTCTTGCGGGCGCAAGGTCAGTGGGATGCGCAGGAGATCTGCGAGCTGATCCGTCGGCACCACATCAATATCCTTGGCTTCACGCCAAGCTATGGCAGCCAGTTGGCGCAGTGGCTGGCCACCCGCAATGAAACCCTGCCAGTGCGTATGTGCATCACCGGCGGCGAAGCCTTGACCGGCGAACATCTGCAACGAATTCGCGCGGCGTTCAAGCCGAGCCTGTTCTTCAATGCTTACGGCCCGACTGAAACCGTGGTCATGCCACTGGCCAGCCTGGCCCCGGAACAGCTGGAAGAGGGCATGGCCAGCGTACCGATCGGCAGCGTGATCGGCGCCCGGGTTGGGTACATCCTCGACGCCGACCTGGCGTTGGTGCCCCAGGGCGCGACGGGCGAGTTGTTCATCGGCGGTGCCGGCCTGGCCCAGGGTTACCACCAGCGTCCGGGCATGACCGCCGAACGCTTTGTGGCCGACCCCTTTGCCGCCGATGGCACACGCCTGTACCGCACTGGAGATCGGGTGCGCCAGCGCGGCGATGGGCTGGTGGAGTACCTCGGCCGCATCGATCATCAGGTGAAGATTCGCGGTTTCCGTATCGAGCTTGGCGAGATCGAAAATCGCCTGCTGGAGCATGAGTCGGTGCGTGAAGCGGTGGTGCTGGCGCTTGATGCGTCAAGTGGCAAGCAGCTGGTGGGCTACCTGCTGACGGCGGTCGCCGAGCAGGATGACGCGCAACAGAGCAGCCTGCGCGAATCCCTCAAGGCTCACCTCAATGCCCAGCTTCCGGACTATATGGTGCCCATGCACCTGATCCTGTTGGCACACTGGCCGCTGACGGCCAACGGCAAGCTCGATCGTCGTGCGCTTCCGGCACCGGACCCGGCGCTCAATCGTCAGCATTACGTGGCACCCGGCAGCGAGCTTGAACTGACCCTGGCCAGCCTCTGGTGCGAGGTGTTGAACGTCACGCAAGTGGGTCTCAACGACAACTTTTTCGAACTGGGTGGCGACTCGATCCTGTCTATCCAGGTGGTCAGCCGCGCCCGTCAGCAGGGCATTCATTTCAGCCCACGGGACCTGTTCCAGCACCAGAGCGTGCAGGCGCTCGCCGCCATCGCCACGCGTACGGAACAGGTGGTGGCCGAACAAGGCCTGCTCACCGGTGAATCGCCAATGACGCCGATCCAGCACTGGTTTTTCGACTGTCAAATTCCTGAGCCTCAACACTGGAACCAGGCCTTGTTGCTGGAGCCGACCATGCTGCTCGAACCCCATTGCCTGGAGCAGGCACTGCTGGCGGTGATCGAGCAACACGATGCATTACGGCTGCGCTTCACCGCAGTGGCTGGCGCCTGGCGCGCCGAACATCGGATCGATAGCGACACCCCCGTGCTGTGGCAGGTGCGGGTCAAATCCATGGAACAGTGCACCGCGCTGTTCGCCGACGCCCAGAGAAGTCTGGACCTCAAGCAGGGGCCGTTGTTGCGGGCGCTGCTGGTGGATGGTCCGCAGGGTCAGCAACGCCTGTTCATCGCCATTCACCACCTGGTGGTGGATGGCGTGTCCTGGCGAGTACTGTTGGACGATGTGCAGACGGTTTATCGTCGATTGCTCGCGGGAAAATCCGTCGAGTTACCGGCGAAAAGCGGCGCCTTGCGCGACTGGGCGGCTCGCCTGCAGGCCTACGCAGGCAGTGATTCGCTGCGTGAGGAATTGGGTTGGTGGCAGGCACAATTGGCCGGGCCGGATGTTGCGCTGCCGTGCGCCCGCCCTGAGGGTGGACGCCAGCATCGCCACGCCGAGACCATCAGCGTACGCCTCGACGGCGAGCGCACCCGCCAGTTGCTGCAACAGGCGCCGAGTGCCTATCGCACGCAGGTTAACGACCTGCTGCTGAGTGCCTTGTCCCGGGTTCTGTGCCGCTGGAGCGGGCACGAGTCGGCGCTGATTCAACTTGAAGGCCACGGCCGCGAGAACCTGTTTGACGACATCGACCTGACCCGCACGGTTGGCTGGTTCACCAGCGCATTCGTACTGCGCCTGACGCCAGGACTTGAGCATGAGCACACGATCAAGGCAATCAAGGAGCAACTGCGCGCCGTACCGCACAAGGGCCTTGGGTATGGGGTACTGCGTTACCTGGCCGACGACGTCTGCCGCCACGCCATGTCGGCCTTGCCGGCGGCGCAGATCACCTTTAATTATCTGGGCCAGTTCGACCAGAGTTTTGCTGACGACGCCTTGTTCCGTCCGCTGGACGAACCGGTCGGCGCGGCACACGATCCGGAGGCGCCGCTGCCCAACGAGCTGAGCGTCGACAGCCAGGTCTATGGCGGTGAGCTGGTGATGCGCTGGACCTTCAGTACAGAGCGTCACGACCCGCAGGCCATCGCCGAGCTGGCGCACGCCTACCTCGAAGAATTGCAGAGTCTGATCGAGCATTGCCTGGGCGATGGCGCGGGAGGCCTGACGCCGTCGGACTTCCCGCTGGCGAAACTCACCCAGCCCCAGCTCGATGCGCTGCCAGTACCTGCCGCGCTCATTGAAGATGTCTTTGCGCTGACGCCGATGCAGGAAGGCATGCTGCTGCACACCTTGTTGGAACCGGGCACCGGCCTGTACTACATGCAAGACCGTTACCGCATCAACAGTGAACTGGACCCGCAGCGTTTTGCCGATGCCTGGCATGCGGTGATCGCCCGGCACGAGGCCCTGCGGGCATCGTTCTGCTGGAACGTTGGCGAGGACATGCTGCAGGTTATCCACAAGCCGGGCAGCACGCCGATCGAGTACCTCGATTGGTCGGCTGTTGCCCAGGCCGAGCAGGAACCCAGGTTGCAGGCGCTGCTCAAAAGCGAACGTGAAACCGGCTTCGACCTGCTCCACCAGGCCCCGTTTCACCTGCGCCTGATCCGTGTCGGCGCGGCGCGCTACTGGTTCATGATGAGCAACCACCACATTCTTATCGATGCCTGGTGCCGTTCGCTATTGATGAACGATTTCTTTGAGATCTACACCGCCTTGGGCGAGGGGCGCGAAGCGCAATTAACGCTACCGCCGCGTTATCGTGATTACATCGCCTGGCTGCAGCGGCAGAACCTTGCCGAAGCCCGGCAGTGGTGGAAAGACAATCTGCAGGGTTTTGAACGGACAACGCCGATTCCAAGCGATCGGCCCTTGCTGCGCGAGCATGCCGGCGACAGCGGCGGCATGGTCGTCGGCGACTGCTACACCCGCTTGGAGGCCCGGGACGGCGCGCAACTTCGTGAACTGGCCCAGGCCCATCAGTTGACCGTCAATACCTTCGCCCAGGCGGCCTGGGCCTTGGTCCTGCGGCGCCTCAGTGGTGATCGCGATGTGTTGTTTGGTGTCACGGTGGCCGGGCGTCCGGTGCAGATGCCGGCAATGCAACGCACGGTGGGGCTGTTCATCAACAGCATCGCGCTGCGGGTGAAGATGCCCGGGGACGATCAGCGATGCAGCGTTCGCCAATGGCTTGGCGAGTTGCTCGACAGCAATATGCAGCTGCGTGAATACGAGTACCTGCCGCTGGTGAACATCCAGGAACACAGTGAGCTGCCCAAGGGCCAGCCGCTGTTCGACAGCCTGTTCGTGTTCGAGAATGCGCCGGTCGAGGTCTCGGTTCTGGACCGCGCGCAGAGCCTGAATGCCACCTCGGATTCGGGTCGTACTCACACCAATTTCCCCCTGACGGCGGTGTGTTATCCGGGGGACGACCTGGGCTTGCATCTGTCGTACGACCAGCGATTCTTCGATGAAACCACGGTCGAGCGCATGCTCGCCGAGTTCAAGCGCCTGTTGCTGGCACTGGTACAGGGTTTCCATGGTGACATGGCGGATCTACCGCTGCTGGGCACCGAGGAACGGGATTTCCTGCTCTACGGTTGCAACCAGAGCGCCCATGAGTATCCGCTGGAGCAGAGCTACGTGGCGCTGTTCGAAGCGCAGGTGGCCCGGCATCCGCAGCGAGTGGCGGCCAGCTGTCTCGATCAGCGGCACACGTATGCCGAACTGAACGTGTGCAGCAACCGGCTCGGTCATGCACTGCTGGCGGCCGGGGTGGGGCTGGATCAACCGGTGGCCCTGCTGGCCGAACGCGACTTTGCGTTGCTGGGCATGATCATCGGCAGCTTCAAGGCGGGTGCGGGGTATCTGCCGCTGGATCCGGGCCTGCCGAGCCAACGCTTGAGCCGTATCCTCGATCGCAGCCGCACGCCGTTGCTGGTGTGCACCCAGGCTTGCCGGGAGCAGGCCGTTTCGCTGCTGGATTCATTCAGCTGTGCGCATCGGCCCAAGCTGCTGGTCTGGGAAGAGGTGCAGGCGAGCGCTGCATCGGTCGCCAATCCCGGGATCTACAGTGGACCGGATAACCTCGCTTACGTGATTTACACCTCCGGTTCCACAGGTCTGCCCAAGGGCGTGATGGTCGAACAGCGCGGCATGCTCAACAATCAGTTGAGCAAGGTGCCGTACCTGAACCTGGGCGAGGCCGATGTGATCGCGCAGACCGCTTCGCAAAGCTTCGATATATCCGTCTGGCAGTTCCTCGCGGCACCGCTGTTCGGTGCACGTGTGGACATCGTGCCGAACGCCATCGCCCATGATCCGCAGGGATTGCTGGCACACGTGGTCGCCCAAGGCGTCACCGTGCTGGAAAGCGTGCCGTCGCTGATCCAGGGCATGCTCGTTCAAGCACACATGAGCCTCGATGGCCTGCGCTGGATGCTGCCGACCGGTGAAGCCATGCCACCTGAACTGGCCCACCTATGGCTGCTGCGTTACCCGCAAGTCGGCCTGGTGAACGCGTATGGCCCGGCGGAATGTTCGGATGACGTGGCGTTTTATCGAGTCGACCTGGCCTCGACCCGCAGCAGTTATCTGCCGATCGGCATGCCAACCGACAACAATCGCCTGTACCTGCTCGATGGCGCGCTGGAACTGGTGCCCTTGGGTGCCGTAGGTGAATTGTGTGTCGCCGGCACAGGGGTTGGCCGCGGGTATGTGAGCGATCCGTTGCGCACTGCCCAGGCATTTGTGCCCAACCCGTTTGGCGCGCCGGGGGATCGTCTGTACCGCACCGGCGACCTGGCCCGCCGCCGCAGCGATGGGGTGCTGGAGTACGTCGGGCGAATCGATCATCAGGTGAAAATTCGCGGCTATCGCATTGAGTTGGGTGAGATCGAGGCGCGCCTGCACGAACAACCAGAAGTGCGGGACGCTGCGGTGGGCGTGCAGGAGGGCGCCAATGGCAAGCACCTGGTGGGTTATCTGGTAGCGGCGGATTCGGTGCTCAATCCCGGCGAACGCCTGGAGCGCATAAAGCAGCGTCTGCGCACCGAGCTACCGGAGTACATGGTGCCGCTGCACTGGCTGTGGCTGGAGCACATGCCGCTCAATGCCAACGGCAAACTGGATCGCAAAGCGTTGCCAGCACTGGAGATAGGTCAGTTGCAGAGCCAGGACTACCAGGCGCCGCGCACTGAGCTTGAGCTGAAGCTGGCGGACATCTGGGCGCAGGTGTTGAAAGTCGACAGGGTGGGTGTGCGCGATAATTTCTTCGAGTTGGGCGGGCATTCGCTGCTGGCCACGCAGATTGCTTCGCGGGTGCAGACAGCGCTGCAGCGCGAGGTGCCGCTGCGGGCGATGTTCGAGTGCAGCACGGTTGAGGACTTGGCCGAATACATCGATGGGCTGGCGGCGAGCGATATCACCGAAGAGAAGGTGGATCGGTTGACCGATCTGATGGCGGAGCTTGAGGGGATGTGACTGCTTGGAATACTTGGGATTGCGGGAGCAAAGCTACCTGTTACGGCGACGGAGCCAACCTGGAAACCGGTTATCACTGGGCGAGGGACTGTCAGTGGATGGCCAAAAGTTGCCTGAGGCCAGATGCAGCGCAGACGATCGTTGCGCAATCATCCCATGAGTGCTTAGCGGAACACTGCGCTGGGCGCCGGGTTGATCAACGCCGTCAACACATGATCCTGCCAGCGTCCAGCGATACTCAGGTAGGCCTTGGCGTAGCCCTCGCGTTCAAATCCCAGACGTTCCAGCAGCCGCGCACTGCGTTCATTGCCAGGGATGTAATTAGCCATGATCCGGTGCAGTTGCTGTTCTTCGAACATGTAGCGGATGCCCGCTTCCAGTGCTTCCTGCATCAAACCCTGGCCTTGGTGGGCTTCGTCGATGTGGTAGCCGAGATAACACGCCTGGAACGCGCCGCGAGTGATGCCGCTGAAGTTGCACGCGCCGATCATCTGGCCGTCGTCCGTATCCAGCAGTGCAAAATGCACCGCCAGGCCGGCGGCGAAAGCGCTGGCTTGCACCTCAAGGCGTGGTCGGATGCGTTCGGCGCTGTAGTAGTCAGTGGGGCGAATCGGTGACCAGCGGGCCAGATGCCTCTGGTTGCGCCGGTAGAAGTCGCTTTCCAGCGCCGCCTGTTCAGGATCGAGTACCGCCAGCGTCAGGCGTTTACAGGGCAGGGACAACAGCGGCATAAAGCGCTCCGGTTGGCATGGATCGTCACGCAAGCATTACGTGACCAGCGGAAAAACTCAAATCACCAGCGGCAATGTCACGATAAAGGGCTGCCCTGGCCATCGCCGTTGAAGCCGTTGGCATGCACGTCTTGTGCAAACGGCTCGAAGATAAACGGCAGGGCCTGGGCGCAGATGCCGATGCTGTCATCGTAAGTACTCATCTCCAGCACATCGGCCGTGGCCCCGATCGATGGAGTGACATGACACCCCCGGCAGTGTGTATTTGGCCGCATTACCCAGTAGGAGATGTGACCCCGTGACGGAAGTAGTAAATGGGCGAACTCATTGAGTCCGCGGCCAACGGACTCTTACTTCGGCCCCAAAATCTTCACCAGCTTATCCGGCGACGGCGCGCCCTGCTGCTGTTGCAACTCACCCTTGTCGTCCATGTAGAAAATCGCCGGGGTGGCCGACAATTCCAGCTCTTCCATCAACTGCATGTTCGCCGCGAGCTTGGCCTGGATCGCCGGTGGAACATCCTTCAAGGCCTTGAGCGAGCTGGCCTTGCCGGCTTTTTCGTGGTCTGCCAGGGCCTTTTGCGGGTCCTTGGCGGCCAGCAGCGCTGCGGATTTGCCCGGGCTGTCCTCGCGAATGATGCCGACCATGATATGGCGCAGTTGCACTTTGCCGGCTTTCACCCAAGGCCGCGCCTGTTCCCAGAACATGTTGCAGTAAGGGCAATTCGGGTCGCTGAACAGGTACACCACGCGCGGTGCGTCCTTGTTGCCGTCGGCAATCCAGTTGCTCGCTTCCATCTTGCCCCAGACTTCCTTGGACATCGGCGCGTAAACCAGCTTTTGCAGGGGGGCGGTGCTGAGGTCATTGCCGTCGGCGTCATACAGGTTGCCCAGCAGCACGTGTTTGCCATCCGGGGTCAGGTACAGGGCCATGCCACGGTTCTGGTACTGCGCGGCGTAACCGCGCAGGCCGTCCGGTGCGTCGAACTGGCCGACGATTTTTGCGCCCTTGGCTTCTATTTTCTTGATCGCTTCAGGCAACTCTTCGGCAGCCTGCGCGAATGGGAGGTGCAGCAGGGCAGTGCCCAGGGTCAACGTCAGCAGGTGGCGGAGGCGGGGCATGGCAGTTTCCTTGAAGAAGTGGCGGAACCAGGGCTGTCGAAGTTTTCCAGGGCGCGGGCCAGGCTGGCTTCCGACAGTTCGCCCAGATGGCTGCCCAACAGGCGGCCCTCATTGCTGTAGAACAGCGTAGTCGGCAAGGCCATGGAGCCCACCGCCTGACCCAGGCGGCCACTGCCATCGAACAATACGTTGGACAGGCTCAGGCCCTGGGTTTCCAGGTAAGTACTTACGCTTTGCATGCTTTCGGCCTGATTGACGAACAGGAAAGTCAGGTCCGGACGCTGTTGCTGGGCATTTTCCAGCACCGGCATTTCCCGGCGACAGGGCGGGCACCAGGTGGCCCAGAGATTGATCACCAGCGGACCCCCTTTGTAATCCTCCAGTCGCACGGTTTCCCCGGCCGCATTGCGCAGGGTGATTTCCGGCAGGCGCGTGCCTTGTTCGTAGATGGAGAGGGAAAAAGTAGCGAGCAGCCAGAACGCCAGGCCGCTACCCACGCCAAACCCCAGGGGGCGACGCAGTCCCGGGCGGCGCCAGCCCCGGTAGAGGGCAACGAGCAACAGCGCGATCACCCCCGGCCAGGCGAGGAAGCCGCCGTCACGCAGGTCGATGACTTGCCAGAGATCGTTACGATAATGCTTCCAGTAGAGCGCCACGAAACCGATCCGCGCCGCCAGCATGCCGATCAGGAACAGGCTGAACAGCACCGACTCGGGGTTTTCGCCACCGCGCCTGGCCGCTCGCCAACCCACAAAGGTCGCCAGCGCCAGGGCACCGATCAGCAGCAGGTGATTGAGCGCAATGGCAAACGTGCCGAGGGTGAGCGTCAGCATTAACGGGCCTCTCGGGTGAGGTTCCAGCGTTGCAGGAATGTGGCGGCATCAACTTCGCCGGTAATGCGCTGGCTACGTCGCTCCTCGCCGTCGGTGCCGATCCACAGCAGGCTCGGTGGCCCTGGCACCTTGTATCGACCGAGAAGTTCGCGACTGGCGGCGTTATCGGCGGTTACGTCCAGACGTAGCAAACGCACGTCACTGAGTGCCGTGAGCACCTGCGGCTGGCCGAACACGCGTTTTTCCATGATTTTGCAGGCCACGCACCAGTCGGCGTAATAGTCGAGCAACACCCATTGACCTTGAGCCTTGGCCGCATCCAGTTCCCGTTGCAGCGCAGCCGGGTCCTTGATGGTGGTGAAGGCCTCGTGGCCAACCGGGCGGGCGATGCTGGTCGAATTTGCCGTGCTGTAGACCTGTAATGGCTTGAACAGGTCATCACTGCCGCCGGCGGCACCGATCAGCAGCAGGCTTCCCCACACCCCCATCAGCAAGGAACTTGCGCCGAACAGCTGGGCAACCCGGCCGAAACCTTCCGATTGCTTCCAGGCGCTGTAGGCCGCGATCAACAGTAATGCTCCACACAGCCCCACCCACAGTGATTCATCCAGCACCGGGCGCAGCATCAGCAGGGCAGTGGCGAGGAACAGGAAGCCAAACACGCCTTTGAGCAGGTTCATCCAGGCGCCTGGCTTGGGCAGGAAGCGATTGCCAACCGTCACCAGCAACAGCAGCGGGATCCCCATGCCGATGCCCATGGCGAACAGGATCAGCCCGCCATGCAAGGCGTTGCCGCTCTGCGCGATATAGAGCAGGGCGCCGGCCAGGGGCGCGGTCATGCAAGGTCCCACCAGCAGCCCCGACACCGCACCCAGCACGCCAGCGCCGATCAGGCTGCCGCCACGCTGGTTGCGCGATACATTTTCCAGGCGGTCACGAATGGCCACGGGCAGTTGCAATTCAAAAAAACCGAACATCGGCAACGCCAGCAATACAAACACGGCGGCGAAGGTGCCCAGCAGCCAGGGGTTCTGCAGCAAGGCCTGCAGATTGGCGCCAAGCATCGCTGCCAATACGCCCATCGCGGCATAGACCAAAGCCATGCACACCACATAACTGCCGGCGAGGGCGAAGCCGCGTCGAGGGCTGGCGCCGCTGCCGACGACCAGCCCTGCAAGTATTGGCAACATCGGCAGGGTGCAAGGGGTGAATGCCAGCAGCAGGCCCAGGCCAAAGAACACCAGCAGGCTCCAGCCCAGCGCCCGTTGTTGCAGGCCGCTGGCCAGGGCCTGGTCCGGCGCTTCGGCGGCGGCAGGGGCAACGACTGTCCCCCCCAGGTCGACGACCTGGGTTTGCGGCGGATAACACAGGCCGGCATCGGCACACCCCTGGAATCCTACTTTCACCTGGCCGGTGGCACCGGCCGGTATTTTCAGCTCAAGGCCCTGGCGGTACACCTGCTGCTCACCGAAAAATTCATCGCTGTGAGATTCCCCAGGGGGCATCGCTGGCTTGTGCTCTGGCGGCAAACCGTCGAACTTCAGACGCTGCTGGTACAGATAGTAGCCATCGGCGATCTGCCAAAAAAGTTGGGTTTCACCGGACTCCAGGCGCTCGGAAGTGAAGATGAACGCCTTGCCTACAGGAAGGAAGTCCGGTTTGGTCGCGAATGGATCGTTGGCGGCCTGGGCCATGCCCGATATCAGGAGAACGAAAAGCAGTAAAATTCGACGCATGGGTAAGCCTTATCCCTGTGCAAGTGGGGGCAGGATGAGAGACGGCGATTAACCGATGATTAACCGCCACGGCCTTGTCGCAACGGCGCTTGCGGCATAATGTCGGCTTAATCGGCTACAGGCCTAATTGGTTTCTTTTCAGGTACTCACTATGCACGTACTGGTTTGCGAAGACGATGAGCTGATCGCCAGCGGCATAGTCGCCGGCCTCACCGCCCAGGGCCTGACCGTGGAGCACGTGGCTACCGCATCGGCTGCCCGGGCGATGCTCAAGGTTGCCGAGTTCGACGTCATGGTGCTCGACCTTGGCCTGCCCGATGAGGACGGCCTGAAGCTGTTGCAGCAGTTGCGTCACAGTGGCCTGGAGATTCCGGTGCTGATCCTCACCGCCCGGGATTCGGTCACGGACCGGGTCGATGGGCTGCAAGCGGGCGCCGACGATTACCTGCTCAAACCGTTCGACCTGCGTGAGCTGGCCGCGCGCCTGCACACCTTGTTGCGGCGAGTGGCGGGGCGCAGCGTCAACCTGATTGAGCATGGCGCGCTGACCTACGATCCGAGTAGCCGCGAAACCACCCTGGGCGGCCAGCCGGTCGACTTGTCACGGCGTGAGCAATCGCTGTTGCAGGCGCTGTTGCACAACCGTGGCCGGGTCCTGTCCACGGAACAGCTCAAAGACAGTGTCTATGGGTTCAACGATGAGCTGGAAAGCAACGCCCTGAACGTGCACATCCATCACCTGCGGCGCAAACTCGGTAACGGCATCGTCGAGACCGTACGCGGCCTGGGTTATCGGCTGGGGCCGGCAGGCAGTGGAGATCGTTCGAAGTGATGAGCCTGCGCCTGCGCCTGAGCCTGACCCTGGGCGCCGCGTTCGCGCTGATCTGGGCGCTGGCGGCCGCCTGGATGCTCAGCGACCTGCGCAACCAGATGATGTTTTCCCTCGACCAGCGCCTGGTGGCGTCGGCGCGCATGGTCGCCGGGCTGATGGAGCAACTGCCGGCGCTTCCGAGCAAGGGCGAGGGCACCCATTTCAGTGCCGAGCAACTGAACATCCCGGGCGGCATGGCCTGCCAGGTCAGTTCACTGCGCGGCGAGATCCTGGCTCGCAGTCACACCGATCCGCAACAGACCCTGGAAGCCGAGCAACTGGGTTTTCATGACCAGATGATCGATGGTGCGCCCTGGCGCAGTTTCACCCTGGTTCGGGGAGATCTGCGCATCACCACCGCCGACCGGCAGATCGAGCGCGAAGCCTTGAACATGTCGATCCTGCTGGCGGCATCGGTGCCGGTCGGCGTGGCGTTGCTCGGTTGCCTGTGCCTGCTGTGGTTGGGGATCGGCCAGGGCCTGGCGCCGCTCAATCGCATGCGTGATGCCCTGATGCGGCGTAGCGCCGACTCCCTGGAACCGCTGCAGATCCAGCCGCTGCCCAGCGAATTGCAGCCGTTGCTCGACACCCAGAATCAGTTGCTGCAACGGATCGGCAAGACCATCGAGCGCGAGCGGCGCCTGACTGGCGACGCGGCCCACGAATTGCGTAGCCCGCTCACGGCGATCAAGACCCACCTGCAGGTCGCGCGCATGACCGAGGGCGCCGCTCGGGACCAGTCCCTCGCCCGGGCGGAGGAGGGGGCTGACCGTCTGCACCGCACCCTCGAACAATTGCTGTTGCTGGCGCGGGTCGAAGGCAGTCTGTCGTTCGATGACGGTGTGCAATGCAATGCCGAGCAGGTGGCCAGGCTGGCGATCCAGGACGCCGGCAGTGGCGATCGCCAGCGCATCCGCTTCAAGGCGCCCGCAAGGCTTTCAGCGGCGCCGGTGCAAATGCCGGCGGTGCTGTCGATTGCCGCACTGCGTAACCTGCTGGACAACGCACTGCGCCATACCCCTGGTGATGGTCCGGTGGACTTGAGCGTGGAAACCGTCGAAAACCGCGTGCAGTTCGTGGTTCGCGATCATGGCCCTGGTATCGCCGAGGATGATTTGCAACATCTTACCCAGCGCTTCTGGCGCAATGGCCAAAGCACCGGCTGTGGCCTGGGGTTGGCGATTGTCCAGGCAATTGTCCAGCGCTGCGGTTGCACGCTGAAGTTCGACAGCAAGCCGGATGGCTTGCGGGTTGAACTGACGATGCCGTTGCAGCCGGTCTGAGAAGGCGTGGTTACACATCAAAAGTAACGTCTATCCGATAGGCATCCCGCCCCCTTAGCGCTATCGTCCTCGCCGGCTTTGACTCAATGGATTGAGGTACTGGCGCCATGGAAACATCCCTGCATGTCTGCAAGGCAACCCCCGCCGATGCCGGCATCATCTGCCGGATAGTCGAACGTTCGATCCGCGTTGGCTGCGCCATTGATCACCGCAACGATCCACACACCGTTGCCACCTGGACCCACAGCAAAACCGTCAGGCATGTCATGGCCTGGCTGACTGACCCGCGGTTTTACCTCAACATCGCCTTGCTACAGGACAAGCCAGTGGGGGCCGCCATGGCTGCGATCAGCGGCAAGTTGGCGTTTTGCTACGTGCAACCGGAATGGTTTCGGCGCGGCGCGGGCCAGGCGCTGGTGGCTGACCTGGAAAGCTGGTTGATCAGTCATGGCCTGTGCCACGTGCAACTCAACAGTACGCTCACTGGCGAGGGGTTCTACCGGCATCTGGGATACCAGCCCTGCGCCCCGACCTTCAAGGTTGCCGGTCTGCAGGCCATTCCCATGCGCAAAGGGCTGTTGTTGCCTGCTGCAAAAGCTGACCAAGGGTCTAAATCCTCAGCCGCCTGAAGCGTTTCCACAACAGGAAAACCTTTTTGAGGGGTCGAGAGATGTCAGTCGCTACCAGCCTTGTGCAAGATCAGTCGGCGCGGGTCGCTCCGGCGCCGGCCGAAACGCTTTATCAGTTCAACGAGTCGCCGTTGCTGGCGCGACAGACCCGGCAGGAGTCTAACGCCCGCAGCTATCCACGGCGCATCCCCCTGGCGCTCAAGCGGGCCAAGGGTATCTATGTCGAGGACGTTGAAGGCCGCCGTTTCATCGACTGCCTCGCCGGCGCAGGCACGCTGGCGTTGGGGCACAACCACGCAGTAGTGATTGAGGCGATCCGGCAGGTGCTGGCCGATGAATTGCCGTTGCACACCCTTGACCTGACGACTCCGGTCAAAGATCAATTCGTCCAGGACCTGTTCGCCCTGCTGCCACAGGGGTTGGCTGGCGAAGCGAAAATCCAGTTCTGCGGACCCACCGGCACCGACGCCGTGGAGGCGGCGTTGAAGCTGGTGCGCACCGCCACCGGTCGCAGCACTGTGTTGTCATTTCAAGGCGGCTACCACGGCATGAGTCAGGGCGCGCTCAGCCTGATGGGCAGCCTGGCGCCGAAAAAACCCATGGCGGCCTTACTCGGCAGCGGAGTGCAATTCATGCCCTATCCCTACGACTACCGTTGCCCATTCGGGCTCGGCGGCGCACAAGGGGTCAAGGTCAACCTGAGCTACCTGGAAAATCTGCTGAGTGACCCGGAAGCCGGCGTGCAGTTGCCTGCGGCGGTGATAGTCGAAGCGGTGCAGGGCGAGGGCGGGGTTATTCCGGCTGACCTCGACTGGTTGCGTGGCTTGCGCCGTATTACCGAAAAGGCCGGGGTGGCGCTGATAGTCGACGAAATCCAGAGCGGGTTTGGACGCACCGGCAAGATGTTTGCCTTTGAACACGCCGGGATCATTCCGGACGTGGTGGTGATGTCCAAGGCCATTGGCGGCAGCCTGCCGTTGGCGGTGGTGGTCTATCGGGACTGGCTCGATACCTGGCTTCCGGGAGCCCATGCCGGGACCTTCCGCGGTAACCAGATGGCGATGGCCGCCGGTTCCGCCGTGATGCGCTACCTGACCGAGCACAGGGTCTGCGAGCATGCGACCGCCATGGGCGAGCGCCTGGGCGAACACCTGCGCATCCTGCAGCGGGATTTTCCGCAGTTGGGTGACATACGCGGTCGAGGTCTGATGCTCGGCGTAGAGCTGGTCGACCCTTCCGGTGTGCCGGATGCCCAAGGTCACCCGCCGATCTTTGCCCGCCTGGCTCCGCTGGTGCAGCGTGAGTGCCTCAAGCGAGGTTTGATCCTCGAGCTGGGCGGGCGGCATGGCGGCGTGGTGCGCTTCCTGCCACCGCTGGTGATTACCTGCGGCGAAATCGATCAGGTGGCCGAAATCTTTGGTCGGGCCATGGCCGCTGCCACCGCCAGTCTCTAAATTTTTCCGCGTCCCGAACGTACCTTCTACAGACCGGATGCACGTGCGTGCAGCCCACCCTACATCGATGGAGAAACGCCATGACATCTGTATTCGACCGCGAGGACATCCTATTTCAAGTCGTGGTCAACCACGAAGAGCAGTATTCGATCTGGCCCGACTACAAGGCCGTGCCGCAAGGCTGGCGCACCGTGGGCAAGAGCGGCCTGAAAAAGGAGTGTCTGGCCTACATCGAGGAAACCTGGACGGATATGCGCCCACTTAGCCTGCGCAAGAAGATGGAAGAGCAGGCGGCTGCGGTGCACTGAGCCTGCCTGTCAAAAAAAGCCCGCTGGACTGGTGACAGTCAGCGGGCTTTTTGGTGCCTGGGCTGCAGAAAAGATCGCAGCCTCGTTGCACTCGACAGCGCCTACAGGGGGGAGGGTGCGGCTGGGTCACTCAACCCCTTGATCACCGAATCCACATTCCCTTCCAGCTCAACCACCGGATCCACCCCATCGATATTCAGTACCACCAGGCGGCTTCCTGCCTCGGTAATCACCGCTTTGAGCGCATCCGACGGCTGGCGGTGATGTAACACCACGGCCACATCATTGTCCTTGAGCGTCGCCGCCAGTTGCTTGAGTGCCTCCGGGGTCCATTCGGCATCCGGGCGGGCGTCGAGGCCGATCAGTTCCAGGTTGAGACCACCAATCAGGTAACCGAAATGATCGCTGAGGCTCATTACGCTGAGGTTGTCGGCGCGGGCCAGGCGCGCTTCGCTGTCGGCACTGAACTTCAGCAGGCGCTGTTTGAGCGTCGCCAGGTTGCCCTCGATGACCGGCTTGGCTGCGGGTGCCAGGCGCACCAGATCTGCCGCCATCACATCCGCCATGCGTCCCATGTTGTTGCTGGACAACCATGGCTGGCTGTTGAGGCCGTCGACCTTGTTGTCCGGCTGTACGGCGATGCCGGGCAGGGCGCCGTCCACCGGGCGGGCAGCATCGACTTCGACGACCCGGATGTTGCTGCGTCGGGACATGGGATAGAGCGGGTCGTCGGCCCACAACGAACGCAGGCCGATCACTGCATCGGCATCGGTCGCCAGCTTGGCCAGGGCCGGTGCACCTCGGCCGGTGAAGTAGGCGGTCTGCCGGCTGCCGGGCAGGTTCGCCGGCGCGGCACGTTCGAGCTGGACGTTGGTGCCCTTGAGCAGGACTTCGCCCAAGCCATAGGTGATCGGCAGCGAGGCCAGGACGCGTAGGGGTTTTGTGCTGTCGGCCGCGAAGGCCGTGTGGGCCAAGGTGCACAAGGCGACCGCCAGGGTTAGTTGACGCAACTTAAAAGACATTATCCGATATTCCCTTTCAGGCCAGGAACGACGCCACGGGCAACGGCCGCCAGGGCGAAGGCGATGCCGGCCACCAGAATGATCGCGGCACCGGATGGAATTGGCAGATCAAAAACGATCGGGGCGAGAATGCCGCACAGGGTACTGATCGTGGCGATCAGCACCGAGCACCAGAAAAAGCCCTTGAGCGACTGGCTGAGCAATCGTGCAGCCGCCGCCGGAATGACCAGCAGGGCCCCGACCAGAATGGCGCCGATCACTTTCACTGCGGCGACGGTGATCAGGGTTACCAGAATCACGAACAGGTAATCGAGGGTCTTCACCGCCACCCCGCGCACCGCCGCCAGCTGCGGATTGAAGCTGGCGAGCATGATGCGGTTGTACAGCGGCAAGGCCAGTGCCATGACCAGTGAACCCACGATGGCCAACACCAGCAGGTCATTCCCGTTGACCGTCAGGACCGAACCGAACAGCACGTTTTCAAGGATGTGCACGTTGATCTTCCCGGCGAGAATCAATAGCAGGCTGGCACCCAGGGCTAACGAAACGGAGAGGAACACGCCGATCAGCGTATCCGGTGACAGCCCGGTGCGGTTGCGCAAATAGTTGAGCAGGATGCCGAACAGCAGGCAGTAGCCGAACAGGCTGCCATAAGGCCCGGTGTAAGGTTCCCCCAGCAGAATGCCGACGGCCACGCCGGTCAGTGCCGCGTGGCCGACTGCTTCGGAGAAAAACGCAAAGCGCTTGACCACCACCAGGGTGCCCAGGCCACCCAGCACCGGTCCGATCAGCAGGCCGGCCAACAACGCATTGACCACGAAACCGTACGCCAGCGCTTCAGGCAGGTAACCCGAAGACGCCCAGCCCTGAATCATCAGGCGAAAGGCTTCATAACTCATCAGGCGGCGCTCCGTGGATGGGTGGAAAACAGCGTCAGCAGGCGTTCCGGTGTCAGTGCCTGCTTGGGCGTTGCATCGAACAGCACCCGGCGGTTGAGCCCGGTGACCCGGTCCGCCAGACGACCTACGGCTTCCAGGTCATGTTCGATCCACAGCACCGTGATGCCGCTTTGGCGCCAGTCCCCGAGAAGTCGCTCGAAAACCTGGATGCCGGCTTCATCGAGAGCCGACATGGGTTCATCGAGTACCAGCAACTGCGGCGCCGGTATCAGCCCCTGGGCCAGTAATACTCGCTGACGTTCGCCACCGGACAAAGCGCCCATGCGTCGTTTGCGTTTGTCCTGCATGCCGACCCGTTCCAGGGCATCACCGATGGCTGCCGCGTAATGCTTGCTCACCCCCAGAAATGCCGGTCGACGCTGGCACATCGCGGCCATGAAGTCGTCGACGGTCATCGGCAGTCCGCGATCAAACTCCAGCGCTTGCGGCACGTAGCCGATCGTCCCCGGGGTGCCTGGCCATTGCAGGCTCAGGCGGCCCTGGTGGGGCATTTGCCCGAGCAGGGTCTTGATCAGCGAGCTCTTGCCGCCACCGTTGGGTCCGACCAGTGCATGGATGCTGCCGGGCTGTACCTGGAAGGTCACCTGGTCAAGGATCGTGGTGCGGCCGAGGGTCAGGCCGACGTCGGCGAAATCCAGGGTCGGGCCGGTGCTTTGGACAATCAGGGTCTCCTGGACAGTCATGCGCCCGACTCCTGAATAGCCCGGACCACGGTGTTGAGGTTGCCGGTCATTTCCTTCTCATACTTGTCAGCCGTGTATTCGCCATAGGAAATGTGCGACAGCGGGTACAGTTTCACTCCGGATTCACGCTGGATGGTGTCGACATAGCTCGAAGGGAAGTCCATCTCGGAGAAAATCACTTTCACGTCCAGCTCTCGCAACTGGTCGATGGTCTTTTTCAACTGGCTCGGGCTGGGCTCGATACCATGGGCAGGCTCGACCACGGCCGTCACTTCCAGGCCGAACTCGCGCAGCAGGTAGTCGTAGGCGGCATGCACGGTGGCTACGCGCAGCTCTGCATTGGGCGCTTCGGTGAGTTTCGCCAGGGCGTCGGCGCGCATCTGCCGCAGCCGTTTGCCGTAGGCTCGGGCGTTCCGGGTGTAGGTCTTGGCGTTCGCCGGATCAAGTTTTCCCAGCTCCCGGGCAATGTTGTTGACCTGGGCAATCGAGGCGCTGACCGACAGGAAGGTATGCGGGTTGACGACCTTGCCGGCCCCACGGGCAGCCACGCCGGTAGCGGCCAGCAGCGGCACGTTTTGGTTGGCTTCGATCACCGCCACGTTGGGCGTTTCGCTGGCGGCGATCATGCGGTCGGCGAAATCGTCATGCCCAACCCCGTTGAGCACAACCACGTCCAGTCCGCTGATGCGCCTGATGTCTTCGGCGCGTGGCTCGTAGGCATGCGGGTTGAAACCGGCGGGAATCAAAGGCACCACTTCGGCCTTGTCGCCGACGATATTTGCCACGTAGCTGTAGTACGGATGCAGGGTGATACCGATGCGCAGGCGCTTGGCCTCCTCAGCACTGGCCAGGGGGACCAGCAGGCAGGCAAGCAGGCCAGCCAGCAGGGCGGGCATGAAACGTTGAGATGAAATAGGCATGGGAAAGCGGTCTTCTCTCGGGTAAAGGCGAGGGGTCAGTGCCGATGCTGGCGAGTGACGCCGGCATCGAATTGCGCGACGATCTGCTGCCAGCCGGCGCTTTCGAGCGCGGAGTCGGCAAGATTGGCTGGCGCCTTGAGGGCTTTGCCGCGATGCAGCCAGATGTCCGGCTCATCGTCATCAGCGGTGAGGCGCATCAGGAAAGAGCCGGCCACGTCGGGAGACTGGCTCTGGCCGAAATAAGCCTGGTCCTGCAGCAACTCCCAGGCATGGCTGCCACGACTGACCGAGCTGGCGTCCTGGGCAAATGGCGCGAAGCCTTCGTCAGCCAGCAGCGCCGGCGTTGGCAATGCCTGCTGCTCCTGGCGCAACAAGTGGATCTCGTCGAGCGTGACCCGCAGGTCGGCGTAGATGCCCTGTTCGGAAGCGCTCAGGTCGCGGCGCGCATCCAGTTGATGACTGGCTACGGTGCTGACCTCCTGGGACTCATGGCGCCAGGCCACGACCGAGGCGGCCACGGCCAGGATCATCAGGCACAAGAGCAATACGTACAGCGTTTCGTGGCCGGCTCCGGCCGGGCGGACTATCTGGTTTGTGGGGGTGCTCATGGGGTCTGGATGTCCGCCTGGTCTATTTCCACCACATGGCCCGGGCCCGCATCGAACAGCACATAGAACTCGGCGGCGGGTTTCTTGAAAGTCATCTTCGAATCGGCGCCGAGCTTGCCGGGCACCAGAATGGTTTCGTCGTAGCCGATCACATCCAGGGTCACACCCGGGGCACCGCTGCCATCGGAAAAGCCCCCGGTACATTCGATCTGTTCGGCGTCGACGGCCTTGCATTCGCACATCGGGTTATGGGCCAGGGCGCTGGTGCTGAATCCGGCGCAGAGCACTAGCACCAGGTTGCGCAGATGACGCAAAGTCATGGTTTGCCTCCTTGTTTGTTCAGCCACTCGATGGTGGCGGGGGATGCCTGGCTCAGGGGCATGGAAGCCTGGTGCATGGCACCGTCCCAGCCCTCCATGGTGATCCACAGTTCGGCATCGGCCTTGGTCTTTTCCGGGATTGGCAACATGGCGCCCATGCGGTAAGGCGTGCCAAAGAAAATCACCCCGGCGGCGCGCAGGCTGCGGGGCTTGCCGATGCGCAGGTAGGTGGCCTTGACCTGGTCGCGGCAGCTGTCGCATAGCGCGGCGTTGAAGCTCTTCATGTAGCCGGCGGGCCCATCCAGTCGCGGCGCTTCGTTGCGCAGTTCAGCCAGGCGCAGGCTCCAGGGGCCGACCTGCACTTCTCCGGCTTCGCGTTCACCCAAACCGGTATCACCCCGGAACAGCGCGGCATCGGCGAAGTACTTGGGCATGAAACCCAGCGGTACCAGCAACAGCAGGACATTGATGTGGAAGCGCCACTTGTGCCAGAAACGGCTCAGTTTCGAAGAAGGTTTATCCGCAACGAGCAGGCTCATTGGCTCACCTCCGTGGTTTCGTGGCGAGGGGCAGTTGGCACTCGGGCACGTTTGTTTTCCCGCTTCAGGGCGTTGGCCGTGGCCAGGGCGGTGCGTTTGGTCCAGATCAGCAGGCCACTGAGGACCATCATGCTCAGCAGCAAGCCGAAGAAGAACCAGATCAGCTTGATCCACAGGCCGCCAAAGTCGCCGGTGTGCAGGGGACGCATGGATTCGGTTACCAGCTCCAGCCCGGAGCGATCCGAGAGCAGGCGAGTGGAGGCGATTTCACCGGTGTAGGGGTTGATATCGGCGGTCTGGAACATCAGCGGGTACCAGCTGCGTCCGCCTACCGTCAGGTAGCTGTAGGCATTGGCGGGCATGCTGACAAAGCTGTCCTCCAGCCCGGGAATACGCTCCTTGGCCTCGGTAATCGCATTCTGCAGGCTGATCATCGGCGCAGGCGAACCATCGGTACTCAGCGGCACGCTCTCTCGAGGCACTACCAGGGCCACCGGGGCAGTGGAAATCGTCACCTGGTTATCGAACATGAATGCCTCGATCAGGAACCAGGTGCTGGTCACGGAAATTACCGCGATAAACCAGATCGACCAGATGCCGCTGAGCCGGTGAAAGTCGCCCCAGAAGATTCGTGCACCGTGACGAATGCGCAGGGTCGGCTTGAGGAAGCCTTTCCAGAATTTCTTGTACACCACCAGCCCGGTGACCAGGGACGCCAGCATCGGCAGACTCAGGAACGACACCAGGTACCAGCCCCAGCTGTAACCGTTGGTGAACGGCACCAGCCACCAGCCATGCAGTGCGCGGGTGAAGGCCTGGAAATTGAATTGCGGTGCCGTGCCCTGTATCACCCCGGTATAAGGGTTGACGTAGACCGTCACCGAACGCCCGTCCGGGTAGCTGACCTCGACGTCGAGGGCAAAGTGCGACTCATCGGGACGGCTGATGCTTTCGACCAGGGTGTTCGGCTCGGCCTTTTTGATCGCGGCGACGATCTGGTCGTAGTTGAGCATCGGGGCATCATCGGAAGGCTGGCTGGCGCGCATTAGCGGATTGGCCAGCCAGACGATCTCCTGGCTGACCACGGCAAGTGTGCCGGTCACGCAGACGATCAGTACAAAAAACCAGATCGGCAGCGCCAGCCAGCTGTGCACCAGAAACCAGATTTTGGAGCGGGATTTCTTCGACATGATGTAAGTCTTATAGCGATGAGAGGACCTCGGCTGCAGGCTTCCCAGCGTTGGGTCGATGAAAAGTCGCTCGTGGCTTTTGCCTACGCGAGCAGACTGCATCTATATAAGACGAATGAGAATCAAGAATCCCGAATCCGCATATGCAAGAAAATGTTTCGAGCGTCGTTAATCCGCCTGCAGCGTCGAGGTAACGGTGGAGGCGGAGCGGGAAGTCAGCCCTGCTGGAACATTTCCTGCGCGCGCTGCTCGATTTGCTCCTGGGTCAGATCTTCCTTGCGCGTGGCCAGAAACCACATGTGTCCGTAGGGGTCTTTGAGCGTGCCGGACCGATCACCATAGAACTGATCCTTGACCTCGGACACGACAATGCCACCAGCAGCAATCGCCTGTTTATACGAGGCATCCACATCATTGACGTACAGATGCAATCCCACGCAAGGGGACTCATCAGGATTGCTCAATGGCCCTTGATCACAGGGGGTGCCCAACATGATCGGGCAATCGCCTATGCGCAATTCGGCGTGACCGATTCCACCATCGGGCATCGCCAGGCGCATCACTTCGACGGCACCGAAGGCTTTTTTGTAGAACTCGATGGCTTCGGCAGCTTTTTGAATACCCAGATACGGCGTAATGCTGTGATAGCCCTCTGGAATGGGTTTGACGCTCATGGCGGTCCTCCCAGGTTTTATGCAATGAGAATGCCCCACAAATATAGTAGGAGCTGCCGAAGGCTGCGATCTTTTGACCTGCTTTACCCTTCGCCAGCACTCAGTCCTCCTCCAGCAAATGCGCCCCAGGCCCACGGTCCCCCAAAACATCACCAAAATTGCGCAACGGACAGGCCTCCATCGACAGGCATCCGCAACCAATACATCCATTCAACCGGTCGCGCAGCAACGTCAGCTGGTTGATCCGCTCATCCAGATCCCGGCTCCACTGCGCCGACAACACCCTCCAGTCGGCGGCGGTCGGTGCGCGGTTATCGGGCAGCGATTGCAGCGCCTTACCAATCTCTGCCAACGGAATGCCCAGGCGTTGTGCCACCTTGATCAACGCCACCCGGCGCAACACTTCCCGCGGATAGCGGCGCTGGTTGCCCTGGTTGCGATTGCTCTTGATCAGGCCCTTGGTTTCATAGAAATGCAGCGCGGTGACTGCCACGCCGCTGCGGGCGGCAACCTGGCCGACCGTGAGCTCCCGCTGCAGGGGTTCCGGGGTCATCATTTGAAAAATCCCTCTTGACCTTGACTTAACTAGAGGTTTTACCCTGCAAGCCTTCGGATCGCAATGTCCGGCATACACAGACGGGGACTTTTTCATGCAGGCGCCAGAGAAAAATCGCAGCTTTACCCAACTGATCGAGTTCGAGATCGAACCTCATCAGCAACCGGCACTGGTGTCGGCGCTATCGATGCAAACCGAACGCCTGGCTCAGGACCACGCGGGTTTCCTCAGTGCCAGTATCCAGGCCAGCGACGATGGCCGGCGGGTGCTCAACTATCTGCAATGGCAGACGCGCGAAGCAGGGGAAGCGGCGTTCCAGCAGTTTGAAAGTGGCGAGCAGGATTTCTGGCAATTGATTCGTGCCCATCAGGCGAAGACCGTAACCTTCGGCTCGTTCCAGGTGTTGCACAGCCTGGAACGTAGCCATGACAACGCGCTGCACTGCCATCTGGTGGGCTAGATAGACAGCTGCATCAAGCGCTCACCCTGGAGGTTTTCCGCAGGCCGGCGTTTGTTCACCGCCAGTTCACCGATCTTGATCAGTCGGGTGCGCGTCACATTGCGGCTCAGCCCCAGCAGTGCGGCGGTGTGCACCTGGTTGTAATGACTGAAGCGATAGGCTGCGCGCAGCAATGCATCCTCGACCTTTTCATGCAGCGCTCCGGCCTGTTCCTCGAAGAGTTTTTCAAATGCCCGCTCGAGCAGGGCTTCCGGGGAGTCGTGGAAGCTGCCGCCCTGGTCGTCCTGACGTTCGATGCGCATGTTCGACAGGCGCAGGTCATCGCGTTCGATGACGCCGTTGCGGCAGATCAGCAAGGTGTGGTGAATGACGTTTTCCAGTTCACGAATATTGCCTGGCCAACTGTAGCTGCGCAGTTTCAGTTCAGCCTCTTTGCTGATCGTGATAGTGCCGTAGCCCAGGCGCTGGCTGTAGGCATCAACGAAGTGCCGGGTCAGCGGCAGGATGTCGCCGGGTCGATCGCGCAGCGGGCTCAGTTCCAGGCTGACCACGTCGAGGCGGTAATACAGGTCCTCGCGAAAGTGCCCCGCGTTGATGGCTTTCTCCAACTGCACGTTGGTGGCGGCGAGCACCCGTACATCGATCGGAATGCTCTTGCGCGAGCCCAGGCGCACGACTTCGCGCTCCTGCAACACTCGCAGTAACTTGACCTGGATCGCCATCGGCAGGTCGCCGATTTCATCGAGGAACAAGGTGCCGCCATTCGCCTCTTCGAACCAGCCGGCCTTGGCACTGAGAGCGCCGGTAAAAGCACCTTTCTCATGCCCGAACAGCTCCGCCTCGACCAGGGATTCGGAGAAGGCGCCGCAGTTCACGGCGACGAAAGGGCGATTGCGCCGCGCGCTGAGGTTATGAATGTGTCGCGCTACCAGCTCCTTGCCGGTGCCGGTTTCGCCGATGATCAGCACGCTGGCCTCACTCGGCGCCACCTGCTGCAAATGCGCAAGCAGGGCTTGGGATTTCGGGTCTTCGAACACCTGGGCGGTGGCTCGGATTGACGTGGCCAACGCGGGCGAGGGCGGTAAGGTCAGCAGTTGCATGGGGTTCGCTCCATGAATGGCAGGCTAGGAATAGAAAGTCGGAATCGGCAGGCACTGGTTCAGCGCCCAGTCACCCAGCTCATGGAGTTTGTAATCCACCGGATCGTGCAGGGTTTGCGTGCGCAGGTTGCGCCAGTGACGGTCCAGCCTGAGCGAGGCGTGGGTTGAGCGCGCGCCGGTCACCTCGAAGAGGTGCGTGCACAGGTCCAGGCCGCTGCGGGTAGCGGCAACCTTCGCGGTAGCGATGGCAATCGCCAAGTGCCCGCGTTCTTCGGCGCTGAGTTTCGGGCCCTTTGCCCAGGCCTTGTCGAGCAGGTCGGCGGCGCGCTCCACGAGCAATCGAACGCCTTCGAGCGCCACCCAGAATTCGCCGTAATGACCCAGCACATAAGGGTCCTGGCTGACCTCCCGGGTGTTGGATTTATGCCAGGGCCGGGCTTCGGTAAGGGTGTATGCCCGTGCCTCATCGAAGGCGCCTTCGGCGATACCGAGAAACATGTGGGTAAAGGTCAGTTGGGCGATCAGTGGGCGCAGGCACGCGAATGGCGTGCTCAACGGGCCTGGGTCGAGCAGCAGTTCCGATTCCTCCACCCGCACCCGTTCGAAGGTGGCACTGCCGCTGTCGGTCTGGCGCTGGCCCATGTTGTTCCAGTCGTTGTGCAGGGTGATGCCGCTGCGACTGCTGGGGATCGCCGCGATCAACAGCTTGCCACCGGCCGTTTCATCCACCGCCGAGGCAATCAGCATTTGCGAATCGCTGGCGCCGGAACAGAAGCTTTTCTTGCCGGAGAACTCGCGCCAGCCATCCAGCTTGCGTACTACGGTGCGGGTGTCCAGGGGGTTCAAGGCATTGCCCCAAAACCAGTTCTTGCGCGCGGTCTGCTCAAACCAGGGTTGCCATTGTTCGGGCCTGGCAAACAGGCGCACAGTGGCGAGCATCAGGTGATGGAAGCCGAAGACATGGGCGATCGAGCTGTCGACCTTGGCGAACTCGCGCACGATGGCCAGGATTTCACTCCAGCGCGCGCCCAGGCCCCCGTATTCGGTGGGGATGCTCAAGGCGAGCAGGCCGCTTTCACGCAAAGCATCACGTTCGGCTTTGGGCGTACCGCCGCGTTCATCGCGCTCGACAGCGGTGAGGGCAAACTGCGCGGCCAGTTGCCGGGCGGTCTGCAGCGGGGATATCAAGGCGCTTTGTGGCTTGGCAGTCACGGGGGTTCCTCAGGAAATTCGACGCAGATCCCCGGTGGGAGCGAGCCTGCTCGCGATGAGGTCGGAACATCCAACATGATTGTCGGCTGAACGGACGACCTTGCCAGCAGACCCACTCCCACTGGGAGCACCCTTTAAGCGGTGGCTTTGCCGGGTAGCACATCGTTGGCAATCATTTCGCCAAACGGTCCGGTAAGGTTGGTCACGCCACGCCCGGCCAGGCTGGCGTAGGGCTCAGGCAGCAGCGGGAACACCAGTTCGGCAAAGCGGTAGGCTTCTTCGAGGTGCGGGTAGCCGGAGAAAATGAAGCTCTCGATGCCCAGGTCTGCGTACTCCTTGATCCGCGCGGCAACCTGCTGCGGATCCCCCACCAGTGCAGTACCGGCACCGCCACGTACCAGGCCGACACCGGCCCACAAGTTGGGTGAAATCTCCAGGTTGTCGCGACGCCCGTCATGCAATGCGGCCATGCGTCGCTGGCCTTCCGAATCAAAGCGCGAGAAGGATTTCTGGGCCGCCTGGATGGTTTCGTCGCTGATGTGTTCGATCAATTTGTCGGCGGCTTTCCAGGCCTCCTCAGCCGTCTCGCGCACGATGACATGCAAGCGAATTCCGAACTTGACCGTGCGCCCTTGGCACGCAGCGCGCTCACGCACATCGGCGAGTTTTTGCGCCACGGCGGCGGGCGGTTCGCCCCAGGTCAGGTAGACGTCGACCTGTTCGGCCGCGAGATCGTGGGCAGCCTGCGAAGACCCACCGAAGTAAAGCGGTGGGTAGGGTTTCTGCACCGGTGGATACAGCGCCTTGGCGTTCTGCACCCGCAAGTGTTTGCCTTCGAAATCAACCGATTCACCTTGCAGAACTCGGCGCCAGATTTTCAGGAACTCGTCGGTCACCTCGTAGCGTTCGCTGTGATCAAGGAAACTGCCGTCGCCGCGGTTTTCATCCGGGTCGCCACCGGTGACCACGTTGATCAGCAGGCGCCCTCCGGACAGGCGATCCAGGGTGGCAGCCATGCGTGCCGATACGGTCGGCGAGATGATGCCCGGCCGGATGGCGACCAGGTAACGCAGACGTTCGGTCAGCGGCACCAGTGCCGAGGCAATCACCCACGAATCTTCGCAGGAGCGCCCGGTGGGAATCAGCACGCCGTGGTAGCCAAGGCTGTCAGCGGCCTGGGCCACTTGCTTCAGATAGTTGAGGGTCACCGGGCGAGCGCCCTGGGTGGTGCCCAGGTAGTGGCCGTCGCCGTGGGTGGGCAGGAACCAGAAAACATCCATGAAGAGATCCTTAAGCGATTTTCAGCAGATTTTTGGGATGCGCGCCGAACAGCGGTGCGGCGCGTTCTGCAGCAAGACGAATGCGGGCCTTCAAGGGCTCACTGGTTATTTGGTAGTTTGAGAAATCGGCTTCGGTGGCGTAGACGCTAATCGGCAACGTCAGGGCCTGGAAGAAACTGAACAGCGGGCGCAGTTGATGATCGAGTACCAGGGCGTGCCGTTCGCTGCCGCCGGTGGCAGCCAGCAGCACCGGCGTATCGATCAGCGCATTGAGGTCAATCAGGTCGAACAGGTGCTTGAGCAGGCCGGGATAGGAGCCGCGAAACACCGGTGCGGCAACGATCAACAGCTCGGCGTTCTCGATCGCCTGCAACTCGGCTTCGACCTGCGGCCCCAGTTCCTGGCGGGACAGCGCCGCACCCAAGGGCCGGGCAATGTCGCCCAGCTCGATCACTTTGCTTTCGATCACCAAGTGTTCGGACAGCTCGGCCAACAGCGATTGAGTCAGTACCAGGGTACGGGATGGACGCCAGGTACCACCGGAGACGGCAACGACTTTCAATGGGCGCGACATGATCAGTTCCTTTTAAACAGTTGCTCGGGGAGCAGTGAGTAGTCACTGAGTTGAGCAAGAGCTATACCAACCCCTGAAGGCCTTGTTTCATGGGGGCTGCGCCCCGCCTGGCGCTTGCCACTGTCGCTTGCGGGTGCTGATTGTTGATTCGCTGTTGCCCGGCCAACAGTTGCAGGAGCAACAGTGATGCCGACGCGATGGAGTTGTTATAAAGGTTTGCTCTTATTCCTCAAAAGAACATTAAAAGATATTTATAGATCTATATAGAATAATAGAGGTTTGCCTCCTAGGTGCTTGCGGTAGGGAGGCTGAAAGCTTGATACCCACTATCGAGAGCGTTGATTTCTGCCCGGCGAGGGGCGCGAGTAGCCTGTGTTCATTGCCCCGAACCCAGATGCCAGGACGCCACGCCATGAAATCTCCCATCGCCGTTTTGCTACTGCTCGCTTTCTCCGTACTCGCTGGATGTGCAAGCCACGTTTCCCCGGAGTTACGCCCTTACACTCCGCAAGAAAGCCGCCAATTGGCCCTGGAAGATCTGAATCGTCGCAGCCTGTCATTTGACGAGTACCACGCGAAAAAAGCCGAATTGCTCGGCAAGCCGCAGAAAGCCTTCAGCTTCGACAAACAGGGCGAAATGAACGCCGAACGTACTGTCCAACTGCACGGTCGCCCAAGCTGAACGACTGTACCGCTCGAAGTTTTACCTAACTGTCCATGGGCTTCAGGCAACCCTTGCGATAGGGTCGATACCTGACCGACCCTGACGGACTGCAACCGATGACGCTCTCTCTCGATCTGCTGATGGGCTTTGCGCTGTTTGCGCTGGTCACCTCGATTACTCCTGGCCCGAACAACACCATGTTGCTGGCATCTGGCGTGAACTTCGGCTTTAACCGCACCATCCCGCATATGCTGGGCATCACCTGCGGCTTCTTCGTATTGGTGGTGGCGGTGGGTTTCGGCCTGGGCGCGGTGTTTCAAACCTATCCGTTGCTTTACACCGTGTTGCGTTATGCAGGCGCCGCCTATCTGTTGTATCTGGCGTGGAAGATCGCCCATTCCGGACCGGTGTCAGACAGCGAGGACGGCAAGGGCAAGCCGATCAGCTACCTGGGTGCGGCGGCGTTTCAGTGGGTGAACCCCAAGGCCTGGATCATGGCCATTGGCGCCATCAGTACCTACACACCGATGCAGGGCTACTTCACCAATGTGATCGTGATTGCCGCCGTCTTTGCCGTGATCAATCTGCCCAGCGTCGGCGTCTGGGCGGCCTGCGGCACGCTGCTGCGCAATGTGTTGAAGGATCACCGCTGGTTGCGCGTGTTCAACTGGGGCATGGCCGCACTGCTGGTGATATCGCTTTATCCGCTGCTGCTGGAGAGCATCGGCTGATGCATTGCTTCAACCGGTTGGCCGATGCCTGTTAAGCTCGACTTCAGGAGCGTTCCTACGCACTTTTAAATGAAGTTGTTCTTCTTTAACGGCCTCTGATCGGGTATTTCTAACGTTCTGGGATGTCGGCGCAGCTCACGAGGCTGCGCTTTGCCGTTCCAGCAACGAGATTCCTGATCCCGGAACCTGCTCTGCGAGTCTTATATGAATAAACGCCCGTTGTATTTCGACTACGCCGCCACCACCCCGGTGGATGAGCGGGTCATCAAGGTCATGGTCGAGTGCCTGGGTTTCACCGGCAACTTCGGTAACCCCGCGTCCAGCTCCCATGCGTTCGGGCAACAGGCTCGGCAAACCGTAGAACATGCCCGCCGGCAGGTCGCCAATCTGGTGGGTGCCGAGGCCGATCAGATCGTCTGGACTTCCGGCGCCACCGAATCGAATAACCTCGCGCTCAAGGGCGTGGCCCAGGCGCGAGGCGTCGCTGGCGGCCATGTCATTACCAGTCAGATCGAGCACAAGGCGGTACTCGACACGGCCAGGCAATTGCAGGATGCCGGGGTCGCGGTCACTTACCTGGTGCCTGATGCCGATGGCCTGATTACCGCGCAGGCGGTCAGCGAAGCCATGCGTGAGGACACCTTCCTGGTCTCGCTGATGCTGGTCAATAACGAACTGGGTACGGTCAACGATATCGCTGCCATTGGCGACATCGTGCGTGCGCGTGATGCCTTGTTTCACGTCGACGCGGCGCAGGGCGCCGGCAAGGTCGTCATCGACCTGGCGCAATTGCCGGTGGACGTGATGTCGTTTTCCGCCCACAAAATCTACGGCCCTAAAGGTATCGGTGCGTTGTACGTGGGGCCCCGTGCGCAACAACGCCTGCACGCGCAGATTCACGGTGGCGGGCACGAGGGCGGCTTGCGCTCGGGTACGTTGGCTACCCATCAGATTGCGGCCATGGGTGTGGCATTCGAGTTGGCGGCGCAGCTGTTCGAGGATGAAAAAGTCATCGTTGCCGGTCTGCACGAACGCCTGCTCGAACAACTTTCAAGCATTCCCGGCGTTCGTCTCAACGGTAGCCCGTCGCAACGCATTCCCCACACCCTGAGCCTGACGTTTGCCGAGGGTGAATTCAATTCCGCGGCGTTGAGCCATTCGATCGCGTTTTCCGCGACGTCGGCCTGCAATTCCGCGAGTAACGCCCCCTCTCACGTGCTGCTCGCCCTGGGGCATGACACCCACTCGGCAAGTCGCACCATCCGCTTGAGTCTTGGACGGTTCACCACCGCGCAGGACATTGACCAGGCGGCAGACCTGATAAAAGCGGCCTGCACCAGTGCTCCGGCATTCTGGCAATAGGTCTTAAAGCGCCCATGCACCTCAGCGCTTCAACAATAATGAATACGTGATTAGCAGGAGACATGATGAGTACGCAGCCTTCGATCAATGGGTCAGTGCCCCAGCGCCTGGCGCAAACCCGCGAGCTGATGAGCCGGGAGGGCATTCATGCGCTGCTGGTGCCGTCAGCAGACCCGCATTTGTCGGAATACCTGCCGGGTTACTGGCAAGGGCGTCAGTGGCTGTCGGGCTTTCATGGTTCCGTCGGCACGCTGATCGTCACACCGGACTTCGCTGGAGTCTGGGCCGACAGCCGTTATTGGGAGCAGGCGACCAAGGAGCTTGAGGGCAGTGGCATTGAACTGGTCAAGCTGCAACCGGGCCAGCCTGGGCCGCTGGACTGGCTTGCTGAGCAAACCCCCGAAGGTGGTGTGGTGGCAGTTGACGGTGCGGTGATGGCAGTGGCCTCGGCGCGCACCCTGGGTGGCAAGCTCGAGGAGCGCGGTGCTCGCTTGCGCACGGACATCGACTTGTTAAGCGAAGTCTGGAGCGATCGCCCGAGCTTGCCCAACGAGCCGATCTATCAGCACCTGCCACCCCAGGCGACCGTCAGCCGCACTGAAAAACTCGGCAAGCTGCGCGAGGTAATGAAGGCGCTTGGAGCTGACTGGCATTTCATCGCCACTCTCGATGACATTGCCTGGTTGTTCAACCTGCGTGGCGGCGACGTGTCTTTCAATCCGGTGTTTGTTTCCTTCGCCTTGATCGGGCAGGACCAGGCTACCTTGTTCGTGGCCATGAGCAAGGTCAGCGCCGAGTTGCGCGCCACCCTTGAACAGGACGGCGTGACGCTGCGTGATTACAGCGAAGTGGCTGACGCTTTGCGCGCGTTACCGGCCGGCGCGAGCCTGCAAATCGATCCGGCACGGGTCACCGCCGGGCTGTTGGACAATTTGGACAGCGGCGTGAAACTGGTCGAGGGCCTGAACCCGACCACCCTGGCCAAATCGCAGAAAAGCCTGGCGGACGCCGAGCATATCCGCCTGGCCATGGAGCAGGACGGTGCGGCGCTGTGCGAGTTCTTCGCCTGGCTGGAGTCGGCATGGGGTCGTGAGCGCATCACCGAACTGACCATCGACGAACACCTGACGGCAGCACGCATGCGTCGTCCGGGTTATGTGTCGCTGAGTTTCAACACCATCGCCGCCTTCAACGCCAACGGCGCGATGCCGCACTACCACGCCACCGAAGAAGCGCACGCGGTGATAGAGGGCGATGGCCTGTTGTTGATCGACTCCGGTGGCCAGTACCTGGGCGGCACCACCGATATTACGCGGATGGTTCCGGTCGGTACCCCGACCGAGGAGCAGAAGCGTGATTGCACACGAGTGCTCAAGGGCGTCATCGCCTTGTCCCGGGCGCAGTTTCCCAAAGGTATTCTTTCACCGCTGCTGGACGCCATTGCACGCGCGCCGATCTGGGCCGAAAGCGTCGATTATGGCCACGGTACGGGTCACGGCGTAGGGTATTTCCTGAACGTGCATGAAGGTCCGCAGGTGATTGCCTACCAAGCCGCTGCCGCACCGCAAACCGCCATGCAGCCGGGCATGATTACCTCCATCGAACCGGGTACCTACCGTCCTGGCCGCTGGGGTGTTCGAATCGAAAACCTGGTACTGAATCGCGAAGCGGGCAAGAGCGAGTTTGGTGAATTCCTCAAATTTGAAACGCTTACGCTGTGCCCGATCGATACCCGCTGCCTGGTGCCAGCGCTGCTGACGGAGGACGAAAAACAGTGGTTCAACGCTTATCACGCCCAAGTGCGTGAGCGCCTCGCTCCGCTGCTCGATGGCGCTGCGCTTGAGTGGTTGAACACACGGACAGCTGCCATCTGATTATCGCAATATCAGGCGCCGATGGCGGCGCCTGTATTCAGCTCAGGGCTTCAACCACGAAGTCCAGTCGGTCCTGGCCGAAGAACAGCTGATCACCCACGAACATGCTCGGTGCACCAAACACCCCTCGTTGTACCGCTCGCTCAGTGTTGTCCTTGAGCGCCGTCTTCACTTGCTCGTCTGCGGTCAGTGCCAGCGTTTCAGCTGGATCAAATCCGTGTTCCGTCAGCACTGCGGCAACCGTTTGCGGATCATCCATGTTGCGACCCTCAACCCACAGCGCCCGGAACAGGCAGTCGATGAATACCTCGAACCGCTCGGGATGGCGTAGCTGCATGCCGGTCACCGCGCGCATCAACATCAGGGTATTGATGGGAAAGTGCGGGTTGAACTTGAGTGGCACGCCGTAGCGTTTCGCATATCGAGCCAGGTCCTGGAACATGTACCGGCCCTTGGCGGCAATGGTTACCGGCGAAGCGTTGCCCGTCGCTTTGAATACACCCCCCAGCAGCATCGGAACGTAGATCAGCTGGCTGTCGGTCTGCTGGCATATCCGCGGCAGTTGCGTAGAGGCAAGGTAGGTGGCCGGGCTGCCGAGGTCGAAAAAGAACTCCACGGTTTTAGTCATGATCGAAGTGCTCTGCTTAATTGTAGGGAAGGGTTTACCAGCGTTCGTTCCAGGGACGTAGATCGAGCTCGAAGGTCCAGGCATCACGGGGCTGACTGTGCAGGTACCAGTAATTGTCGGCAATGTGCTCGGGGTTAAGGATGCCGTCCTGGTCTTTGGTGGCGTATTTCTCGGGGAAGTTTTCGCGGATGAAATCGGTATCGATTGCGCCGTCGACCACCACGTGGGCCACGTGAATATTCATCGGCCCCAGTTCCCGGGCCATGCTCTGGGCCAAGGCGCGGATCCCGTGTTTGGCCCCGGCAAAAGCTGCAAAGCCTGCTGCACCGCGCAGCCCGGCGGTCGCGCCGGTGAACAGAATCGTTCCGCGCTGCCGTTGGGCCATGCGCTTGGCCACTTCGCGCCCGTTGAGAAAACCTGAGAAACAGGCCATCTCCCAAATCTTGAAGTATTTGCGCGCCGTCTCTTCAAGGATGCTGCAAGGAACGTTGGCGCCGATATTGAAAACGAAGGCTTCGATGGGGCCGATCTGGCTTTCGATCTGCTCGATCAGCGCCACGACCTCCTCTTCCTTGCGCGCATCGCAGGAAAAACCATGGGCCTGTGCACCGGAAGCCTTGATGGCATCGACCAGGGGCTGGAGTTTATCGGCGCTGCGTCGGGTGACACAGGCGATGAAGCCTTCCTGCGCAAAGCGTTTGGCAATCGCGCCACCTGTAGCATCACCGGCGCCAACAACGAGTACGACCTTCTTGTTATTCATGGCAAACCCTTTAGTAAACGATCGTTAACTAAACGAACGTTATGCTACGATCCGACTAGCGTCAAGGTGATTACTTCTGAGGGCAGGGCGATGCGTTATTCGGCCAACCACAAGCTGGAAACCAGAGAAAGGCTCTTGCAGAGCAGCGCCGTATCGGCGAAGCAGTCCGGGTTCTCTACCGTGGGGGTGGATGGCCTGATGAAGGCGATCGGTTTGAGCGGAGGGGCTTTTTATAGCCACTTCTCGTCCAAGGATGAACTGTTCGCTGCGATTGTGGAGCGCGAGCTGGGGCAAAGCCTGTGCCGGCTGGAAGGGGATCAGGACTTGCAGAAGCTGGATCGCTGTCTGCGGCAATACCTCAGCATGGCGCACGTCGAGAGTGCGCAGAACGGTTGCGCTTTGCCCGCCCTGGGCGCCGAGATTGCCCGTTCGGACGATGCGGTCCGTCAGCTGGCGCAAGACTGGATCTGTCGGCTTCAACAAAACTGGGCGCTGACACTGGGCAGCGAAAGCCTCGCCTGGGCCATCCTGTCGCAGTGCGTTGGCGCACTGGTAGTGGCGCGGATGTTGGCGACACCGGACGTCCAGCGCACGGTGCTGAAGTCCAGCTACGACGAAATCCGCAAGCAAATAGCAGAGCCGCGAACCTGACGTGCGCTTACTTGCAAATGACGATCATGCTGCGGCTGGTGTAGCCGGCTGGATTGAGGCCGAACGGGTAATCGCCTGGCTCTTCTACTGAGTCCCCCGACTTGGCAATGACCTTGTAACCTTTGGGTGCACACGAGTCGACAGCCTTGGTGTAGCACTTGTCCCAAGAGGACGACAGACCGGAACAGTTGATGTGCAGCCCTTTCTTGCCGTGCTTGACCTGGGTTTTGGAGGTTGCCGCACAACCCGCAATTGCGAGTACCGCGATCAGTATCAAAATTCGTTTCATTACTATCCCTATAGCGTCCCCGGGTCTGATGCCCGGGTCTGACTGCATTCGCTTTCGTTTGAAGCGTTTTGATATCCAGATCTTGAACATTCCTGCCTGGCACCGGGTCGTGGGGCCGGGCAGGGCGTTAAACATGGCCTAATTGGTCGTCAAATACCAGACTCTCGTAAAATCCTTCATCAGTCTACCGCGACCGCGGGCTTTGCATTGCTGCCCATGGTCAGGGTCGCTCCGACGGATGCCAGGATAATGCACATGATGGCCATCCACTGTGACAACGAAAGGTATTCCTGCAGAAACAGTAAGCCAGACAGTGCGCCGAAAGCGGGTTCGATACTCATCAGCGTACCGAAGGTGCGGGCAGGCATGCGCGTGAGGGCGACCATTTCCAGCGTATAAGGCAGGGCAGTGGACAGGATGGCAACGCCGATGGCCACGGGAATCAGCGAGGGGGTAAGCAAGGCCGCACCTGCATGCACGATCCCTATGGGTGCGACGAACAGCGCTGCGATCATTACGCCCAAGGCGGCTGTCTGGACGCCGTTGTCTGCGCCGGCTTTCTGCCCGAACAGAATGTACAGCGCCCAGCACACGCCGGCACCGAGTGCATAACCGGCACCCACGAGATCGATCCCGGTACTGGTGGCGCCGGTAGGAATCAGCAGGAGCAGGCCTACCGCAGCTAAAGCAATCCACAGAAAGTCGATGGCTCGGCGCGAGGCATAGATCGCTACGGCCAAGGGGCCGGTGAACTCCAGGGCGACCGCGATCCCCAGGGGAACCGTTTGCAGAGACATATAGAAGAGGAAGTTCATGCCGCCCAGCGCCATGCCGTAGATGATTACAGTGCGCAGGGACTTGGCGGTGAGCTTGGCGCGCCAGGGCCGCAGTATCAGCAGCATGATTACGCTGGCGAAGATCAGGCGCAGGGTCGTGGTCCCTTGAGCGCCTATTAATGGGAACATGCTTTTGGCCAGTGATGCGCCAGACTGGATCGATGCCATGGCTATTAATAGCAGGCCAACCGAGAACAGGGTCGAGGAGAGAGTGCGGGGCTGGTTGTTCATTTCGCGGCATCGTCCAAGGCAGGAAGCGAGAGTAATTCCATATCTGGGCAATATACTGCGCATTCGGTGGTGATACGTCTATCTCTATGCAGCAAATTCGATCCTCTGATAGAAAAGCGTAATCAGTGCTTGACGGCAGATTTCAGATGTCTATAATTCGCCCCACTTCCGGCGCAGTCGAAACGGAAAACTCCTTGGTAAACAATGAGTTACGCAGTTTTGACGGTCAGCTGCTTCAGGTCATCGAAGCGCAAAAGAAGTTGAAAAAGAGGTGTTGACAGCAGCGTGTAACGCTGTAGAATTCGCCTCCCGCTAACGAGAGATCGAAAGCGCAAGTGGTTGAAGTTGCTAAGGAAACTTGGAAAACTTCT